>CANQAB010000048.1 GCA_947589445.1 uncultured Clostridia bacterium
AAGTGGTGCATTTCTTGTGCTATTATCCATTTATGCAGTCTTAATAGTTAATTTTGTACATTTAATTAAGATTATAAAATAATTGGGTTGCTTTTTTCAACCCTTTTTCCATTAAAATTCAAAATCTAAATAAGTATATTTTGCTGTTTTATAGTTTAATGTTCTCTTAATATCTGTTCTTGCACTCTTTGAAATATTATAGACTCTATCATATTTTTTATCATTCTTCACTAATGGATTTATGTATCTTATTTTCATTTTTTCTATACTAACACTATATTTTTTTAATGGTAATGTATCACTTGTATTTATTTTCGTAGCATTTCTCCAAATCTTAAAATATTTAGAAATATTATCGACATTACATTGTTCTATCTTTTCTATAACTTCTTTTTCTGATAATCTATATAAATCATCAATACTAATCATATCTGTTTCGGACATTTTCTTCATTATATCTGCTAAAAATTGCATTGAAAACACAGTCTTCTCTCTCCTATACATTCGCGATAACTTGCCCATTGTATGTACAAATTTTTCTGCAATTTCTTTATGTTTAAATCCTAGTTCTTCTATACCTTCTTCATTTTTGCAAATTACAATGTCTGTGTATATTTCTTCAATATCTTCTAATTCCCATATTTTTTCAGTTGCTCCTAATCCATTTGAAAGAGTATATTCCAACCTATCACTTGAAAGTTTAGGTGTATCATTATCTGCTATTGGATATATATGATAATCAGAGACTTCATTTATACTTATACAATCTCTATTTAACAAATTCATTATTTCTTTTGATTCACTAATAATTTTTGTAGTTAATTCTTCAGTAGATTCTTGTTTTTCATAATCTTTATTCATGAAATCAATAGTATGTTTAAATACGGGAGTTGCAATATCATGAAATAATCCAGAAAGAGTTTGTTTTTTATCTTTTGTAAAATTCCAAATAATTAAAGCTACTGCTACACTATGCTCTAAACTAGAATACCACATTTGATTATACATTTTTGAATATATAGTACCACAACTCACACTAATTCCAGCTTGCTTTTGCATTTCGGGTGTATTTATGTAATCATTTAAAAATTCTGGAAATTCCTTTGATAATATTTTAAAATATTTCTGTATTTTTTCGTCTAAATTCTCTAAATAATTATTCATATTAATACCTCCTTGTGAATTTACAAACTAAATTTTAGTTTGTTGTTAAGTGATTTTAGGGATGTGTCTAAAAATCATTTTTCTCTAATTTAATATTTTCAAAATTTTGACACATAAATTTAAATTTTTTTAAGTCATCTGTATTTAAATTAGATTCAATAATTTTTTTGGTATCTTCTCTATCTATTGCAGTTACATTCCAATTATTTTTGATTAAAAATATTGTGTCTCTTCCGGCACCACAACCTAAATCAATTGCATTACCGCATTTAGTTTTCATCTCAACAAATTTTTTTATATTGTCGTGTGGCATTGCATTTTTAGTATTTTCATAAAATTTTTCTATATTTCTCATTTGCTTAAAATCCTCTCTAAGTTACTTTATATCACATTTTATTTAATAAAACAAGAAAGCTTAAAATATATTTCAGTCTTTTATTATTATTCTTTAATTACAATTAGATCCATATTAAATTCAAATAGGGATAGAAAAATATAAAAATATATGTTAAAATAATTGTATATTTATGGAAGGGAGAAATATGCCTTTTTTAGGTATGTGAAAATATATGAATTTAGCTAATAAGTGGAAAGATTATGAAATATTAGATATGGCGGATGGAGAAAAACTAGAAAGATGGGGAAATATCGTTCTAGTAAGACCAGATCCACAAATAATATGGAAGGAAAAAAGTTTTCCAAATAAATGGGAAAAAATTAATGCAAGATATAATAGAAGTAAAACTGGAGGAGGAAGTTGGGAATATAATAGTAACTTACCAAAAGCTTGGCAAATAAAATACAAAAATTTAGTATTTAATATTAAGCCAATGGGATTTAAACATACCGGCGTATTTCCAGAACAAGCGGTTAATTGGGATTGGATGATAGAAAAAATAAAAAAGGAAAAAAGAAAAATAAAAGTATTAAATCTATTTGCTTATACAGGAGGTGCTACAGTTGCATGTTTATCAGCAGGGGCAAGTGTATGCCATGTTGATAGTTCAAAAGGAATGACTACATGGGCAAAAGAAAATGTTCTCTCATCTGGATTAGAAAAATCTTCTGTAAGATATATAGTGGATGATGTTCTAAAGTTTGTAAATAGAGAAATAAGAAGAGGAAATAAATATGATGCAATTATTATGGATCCACCTTCTTATGGAAGAGGAACAAATGGAGAAGTATGGAAATTTGAAGAAAACATAGATGAACTAATATGTTTATGCAGTAAGGTATTGTCAGATAATCCATTATTCTTTTTAGTAAATTCTTATACAACAGGAATATCTTCCACAGTTATAGAAAACATTTTAAAAATGAAATTAAATGTAAAAGAAGGAAAATATTCTTGTGGAGAAATAGGTCTTCCTATGACAAAGTCTAATTTAGTATTACCATGTGGAATTTTTGCAAAATGGGAAAGTTAAGAGTTTAAATTATTATAGAAAAGGTGAAAGAATGAATGAGTTAAAAGTAATATATGAAGATAATCATATAATTGTTGTAGAAAAGCCGCCAAACATTCCATCACAATCAGATAAAACTGGAGATATAGATATGCTTACAATAATAAAGCAGTTTTTAAAAGAAAAATATAATAAGCCGGGAAATGTTTATTTAGGCCTAGTACATAGATTAGATAGACCAGTAGGTGGAGTAATGATATTTGCAAAAACATCAAAAGCAGCCTCTAGATTAAGTGAGCAGGTACGAAATAAAACATTAAAAAAAGAATATATAGCGATTGTAGATGGTAAGTTAAAAGAAAAGAAAGGTACATTAGAAAATTATTTATTAAAAAACGAAAAAACAAATACAAGTAAAATTGTACAGGAAAAAGTAAAAAATTCTAAATATGCGAAGTTAGATTATGAAGTTATAAAGTATCAAAAAGATATAGATTTATCATTATTAAAAATTTTTTTACATACAGGTAGACATCATCAAATTAGAGTACAACTAAGTGGAATAGGACATAGCATTTGTGGAGACCAAAAGTATGGTACAAGAGGTAGAGGAAAACAAATTTCTTTATGGGCATATAAGTTAGGAATAGAGCACCCAGTAACAAAAGAAACAATGATTTTTACAGATATACCTGAAAAAATAGGACCATGGGTAGTTCTAAAAGATACAAATATTATGTAGATTTTATTAAAAGTTATAAATTGTTTATAAAAACAATTTATAACTTTTTTGTATATAAAAAACTACTTTTCGTAAACAAAAATAAAAAATAATTATAATTTAATATAAAATTGTCTCATAGAAAACGAACAAGGAGACAAAAATGGTAGATAAAATCTGTGATTATTTAACAAATAAAATAAAAAAACAGATGCCAGATGTAAATGAAGAGAGAGCAGAAGTTATTAATTACGGAATTCATTTAATTGTTGGTGAAATACCTAAAACCTTTATTTTCATAGCAATTGCAGCACTCCTTGGAGTATTAAAAGAATTTTTTATAACCATTCTAGTTATTTTTCCATATAGAACATTTTCAGGAGGATTTCATTTAAAAACACATATTGGATGCATATTGTGTACAAGCTTAATGTACTGTGGTACAGCATATATTAGTCAGTTTCATCTATTTGGTAATAATGCAAAATATGTATTAATATTTTTGGTATGGATTTTTGGAATTATTATGTGTAGGTTATATGCTCCAGCAGATACAGAAAATGTTCCAATATTAAGAAAAAAGGATAGACTAATTAAAAGGAGATTATCGTATATTGTTTTAACAATAACGTTAATTATTGGCGGAATAGTAAATAATTATGTAATATATAACATTATTATATTAGGAACATTTATACAAAGTATTACTATATCAAGGTTAGCATATAAATTAACAAATAATCAATATGGTTATGAAATATATTTAAAAGAAGAAAATAATGTTAACTTAGTTTAATAAAATTGTGTGCCGGCGCAATTTGTATTATATATTATTAAACAAAGGAGGAAGTTGTTATGCTAAAATTATTGGCAAAGGTAGCAGAAAAATATGCTAAATCTACAAATACTGCTTGCATGTTATTTGGTTGGATACATCAACCTAAAATGCCAGCTTCTTTAATTAAAAAAGACTAATAATAAAGGGATAAGCTATTAGCTTATCCCTTTAAATTATACATTTCTAATTGCTGTTTAAAGAATTGATCATCTTTTGTTGTAAATAAATTTAAGTTATTATTTCTCTTTAGTATTTGCCTTATTTCCCATAAACCGAGGCCAGTATTACCTAGTTTGGTAGAATATCTCTTTTCAAATATTTTATCTGTATCTATTTCTTTATCTGCATAAGTATTTTCTACAATTAATACTTGTCTATTTCTTTTAGAGTCTTTTCTAATTTCTATGTTGATAATTTTCTCACTACATTCTTTTGAAGCTTCAATTGCATTATCTAATAATATTCCTAAAGCTCTGGTAAATTCATATATTTTCATATTTAATGTATTTAAATCTAGAAAAACATTAATATTCATTTCAATATCTAGTTTTAATGCAGTATCGTATTTAGAAGAAATTAATGCAAAAACCGCAGGATTATTAATACTTTCTGTGTTTAAAGCACTTAGGTTATTTACTTTATTTATATCTTTTTGAATTTGAGAATAGTATTTATTTAATCCATTTATATCTTTTACTTGAACATACCCACCGATTGTACACATAATATTTGAAAAATCATGTCTAAATCCATGTAGTTCGTCTTGAGACAATTTTAGTAATCTATTTTGTTCTTTTTCTTGTTCTAAATTTAAAGAAGTTAATTCTAATTGTGTAGTCTTGGTTAAACTATATAAACTTAACAAAAAGTAGACAATTAAACTAAGATTACTGAAAATAACAATATAAATGGGCAGTTTATTTAGGTAAAATCCTGTAATCCAAAATTGAATAATAATAGCAATTATTGCAAGTAAAAGGTTAGCAATAATAATAATTTTACTTTTCGAAGGCATATTTTCTAGCAAACTGATTTGTAACCTTGAATATTTTACTAATAAGTATATAATAAACATTAATGCTTGAATACATAAGGCATAGGTAATCCTATATAAAGAAATTGTAGTAATGTTAACTATATTAATGTTAAGAAAAATATCTGAAAATTTAATAATAAAAGACTCACACAATACAGTAACTAGTATAGGTAAAATTGTTGCTAATATACTTCTTAAACAATTTACATTTAATATAAATTTAATGCATATAAATATTATAGCTAAATTTATAAAAGATCTATATGGATTTGGAATAAGCAAATTACATATATCTCCCAATATAGATACTATTAAAACATAACATATTTTTTGCTTTTTATTGGAATCTATATTTAACAATGATGTAAAAAGTAACATATTTATTGTAGTTTCTAAGAAAGTCTCTGGTAATAATAATATTGTAGCTAGTAACTCATTTTCTGTTGTTAATGCAGTCCATATTGTTTGAAATAGTTTCATGATTAAAAACCTCCATTAAATTATTCTTATATTTTGGTCCAATATCGCAAGATAAATCATTGTTGAAAATAATAGTATTGTTATTAGTGTTAATATTCACAATGTTTTGTGTGTTTGCAATGTAAGACTTATGACAACGTACAAAATTTTTAGAAAGTATGGTTTCCATTTTATTAAATGAGTTATAAGTATGAAATTCGCCTAAATTTGTACAAAAAACAAGTTTCATACCATCTCTTTTAATATAGTTTATTTCCTTTTCTTTAATAATTGTTTTTTTATTAAGTTGTATATACTTATTAGAAGGACTGCTGCTTAAATCATCTAAAAGTCTATTTAAAGTTACTTCTAGTCTTTCTATTGTAATTGGTTTAGGCAAATAATCAAATGTTTTAACTGAATATGCTAGAAGAGAATATTCTAAGTGTCCAGTTAAAAATATTAAATATACCTTTTTATTTCTTTCTCTAATCTGCTTAGCCAAGTCAATTCCAGAAATATCTGAATTTAAATTAATATCTAGAATTAGAACATCTATTATATTTTCTTTTTCATATTCTAATACTTTGTTAGGATTATCAGTAACAAATGATACATTAGCTTCTATATCATTTTTGACAAATAGTATTTCTAACATTTCTTTTAATTTCTTTACGATGTTTAAATTATCATCACAAAGAACAAAATTTAACATATGTATTCCTCCATAAAATATTGGGATTTAATTAATATAAAATACTTTAGTAGTTTTTGCGAACTTACTATATAATAAATTAGTAATAATGCTATTAATATCCGCTTCTGTTTAGAGTATGTCTAGCAGACAATTATAGACAAAAAAATAAAAATTACCTAATATTTCCATTTTTAAAAACAATATAACAAATTTTTGGTCTTGTCAAGATAATCATAAGTTAAATTTTTTATGGAATTTATTATATATTTTAAACAATAAATAAAAATATACATAAAAATTAATTAAAAATAACACACTTTTAATTGTTGCCATAAATTTTTAAAAGATAAAGTTAACCAGTGGTAATTTGGAACTTTTTATATAACATATAATGCCTAATGCCAGAATAATTTTATAAAAAATAAAGCAATAAAGTTTTAAATTAACTTTTTAATATTTTATAAAGTAATATTCTTTTTAAATATTTCATAATATTAAAAAGATAAGGAGTATGTTATATGAAATCAAAGAAAAAAGTGATTTTAAGTACTATTGTTGCAATAACATTAATGCTAGTTAGTGTTTTAGCAGTAAATAATGGGATTAATAATAGTACAATTCAAACAAATGCAAATGTAAGTTTATCAAATGAAAAGATAGAATGGGGAATTAAAAGAGAAGAAAGTCATAAACAGCCTGACTTGGGTAAAAAAAATAGAGAATTAATAGAAAAGTATAATGGCATGGCAATGGGAAATGCAGATAGCAAATATATTTATCTTACATTTGATTTAGGATATGAAGCAGGTTATACAGAAAATATATTAAATACATTAAAAGAAAATAACGTGCCTGCAACGTTCTTTATTACAGCCCATTATGTAAATACTGCATCTGATTTAGTAAAAAGAATGATAGATGAGGGACATATTATAGGTAATCATACAGTTAATCATAAAAGTATGCCAAGTTTAAGCGAGGATAAATTAACGCAAGAGTTAATGGATTTACATACAGCTATTTATGAAAAATTTAATTATGAAATGATATATATGAGACCACCCAAAGGAGAATATAGTGAAAAGTCTTTAGATATTACTACTAAACTAGGATATATACCAGTTATGTGGAGTTTTGCTTATGCAGATTGGGATGAAGCGAAGCAACCATCTAAAGAAGATGGAATTAATAAAATTATAGAAAATGTTCATAATGGAGAAATAATGCTTTTACATGCTACTTCCAAAACCAATATGGAAATTTTAGGTACAGTTATTAATCAAATAAAGAGCATGGGGTATGAGTTTAAGTCTCTTAATGAATTTGTAAAGTAAATTGTAATTTGTAAGTCCCTATATCTATATCCGCTCCCGGTAATTTATTTAAATTTTCATCGCAACGCCCCAACTTCGCAGAGTATGTATCGCAAAATTTCCTTGCGAAAATTTTTCTAAACATACTCTAAGCTTGCCGGTCCCCACCCGTAACTTGCTCGAAAATTTAAATGGAAATCACCTCGCGCTACTCTACTTGTTTTAGTAAATTCAAATACAATGCAAAATTACGTTCTCAGACTGTTTTGAGACTTTTTTGAAAAATTAGATCCCGACAGCCCTTTGAGGTGGGGGAATACCCCTTGGCTTGGAGGGTCTAATTTTGAAAAAAACGTGCTCAAAAATAGGCTGAGAGATTACTCAAAATAATGTTAGCGACAAATTACAATTTAAGAAGAAGGTGTGAAATGAGAAAAAGAAAAGAAAAAAAATATACAAAATTTGATAGCTTATTAGAAATACCCAGAGAAGTTGCTTCTACAGATGTAAAAGTTACTATTAGTGGATTTGATGAAATATTAATAGAAAATTATAAAAACATATTAGAATACCAAGATATTTTAATTAAATTAAATACATATGAGGGGACAATTTCAATTTATGGATTTGGTTTAAAGCTAGAACAAATGACAGATGAGGATATTAAGGTAAATGGAAAAATTGATACAATAGAATTTGAAAGAATTACAGATTAGTTTTTTATTTAAAATATATAGCAATATATATAAATTTAAAACTAGTAGGGAGGATACATTGGTTATAAAAATCATTTTAAATTATATTTTGGGTTTTGTAAATATAACTGTTGAAGGCTTTTTTGTAGAAAGATTTATAAACAATTGTATAAGTAATAAAGTATTTTTATGGGGGACCAAAAGAAAAAATACTACTTTATTAACAACAAATGTAAATATAAATGATTTTAAAAAAATAAGGCAAATAGCTAAAAAAACAAAGTGCAAAGTTAATATAAACTCCAAAAAAGGATTTCCAATTTTATTACATAAATATAGAAAAAGAAAGTTACTATTACTATTATGTATTCCAGTTATACTTGTAATTTTGATTTCTTCAAGATTTATATGGAATATTGAAATTGTGGGAGCAGACACAATTAACAAAGACGAAATAGTAAGTCAGTTAGAAGAAGAGGGAGTATCAATAGGAAAATTAAAAAGTAGCATTGATAGTAAAAAGGTGATTAATAGTATAAGAGTAAAAAGAAAAGACATTTCATGGATGTCTTTAGATTTAAAAGGAACAAATGTTATTGTAACGTTGGTAGAAGCAGAACAAAAACCAAATATAATTAATAAAGATGAATACTGCAATATAGTTGCAGGTGAAAGAGGAATGATAACAAAAATTACTGCAGACACTGGAACTAAATTAGTAAAACAAGGAGATATAGTAGAAAAGGGAGATTTATTAATTGGTGGATATATGGAAGGAAAATTTACGGATAAAAGATTTGTACATGCAAAAGGAAATGTAGAAGCAAAAGTATGGTATACTAAAAATATAAAATCTAACTATACTAGGGAAATAAGTGAAGAAACTGGAAATAAAAAAGATAGATACTCTATAAATTTCAATAATTTTAAAATAAATTTATATAAAACTCTTCCAAAATTTGAAAACTATGATACAATAAATGAAGCAAAAAAAATAAAATTATTTAAAAATTTTTATTTACCAATAGAGATTAATAAAACTACATATATAGAAAAGAAAAATAAGGAAATTACTTACGGAATAGAAGATTTAAAAGATATATTAATTAATCAATTAGAGAAACAATTTGAGCAAGAAGGAATAAGCAATTTAAATGTAGTTAATAAAATTGCAAATTTTTATGAAAAAGAAAATAATATATTAGAACTAGAAATGACATATGAAGTAATACAAAATATTGGAATAGAAGAAAAGATTGAATGATGACTATAATTGCTATGTGTTGCATTAAGAGTGTATTAGTGCAACATAAGCTTTTGTATAAATATTAGAATTATTTAATTAAACTATAAAGATAAAATAGAAAGGAATCAAAAGATAATGGAAGAAAGAAGTTTAAGAATTTACCAACAAAAAACATTCTTTTCAAAGATTGGTACAACAATTAGTAAAATATTAATACCTACTAGAATAGGTTTTAATAGTGTAATGATTTCTGTAAAAAGAAATAATATGTTAAAAGCATATGAGACATTTAAAAATTTTAGTGATGATAATCCAGAGAAAAAAGCACACATTTCTCAAAAATACGAAGATACTTTTGCATTATATTTAGAATCAATAGATAAACATGTAATGGACACAATTTATAAAAAAGTTAAAAATGGTACAGCAGATTCATTTGAAGAAGAGGCATTATCTAAATATTATATGATAACTCATTTAAAAGAAACACAATACCTAGAATACAAATACAGAAAACAGAAATATTTACTAGAATTGGATTATGAAACAATTAAATCAAGTAAAAAAGAAAAATTAATTCAAAGGTATAATCAATTTTATATAGAAAAGATGGACACATTATATAAAGGTATTCTAAAAAACTACTCTGTACAATTAGCGGACAACCTAAAAACGTCTGCAAATGATAAAACTGAAATATATGATAAAGTTTTTGATACAGTAGAAGAATATATTATTAATATTTTAAATTTGAAAATGAAATCTAATCAAT
>CANQAB010000049.1 GCA_947589445.1 uncultured Clostridia bacterium
TATCAAAAACTACAGTTTTTATATTTTTCTCTATAGCTTTTTTTGCAATTAAAGCTCCTACTTCTTTTGCAGCTTCTTTATTTGCATGTTTTGTTTTGATATCTTTATCCAAAGTAGAACAACTTACAATTGTATTTCCTGCAACGTCATCTATAATTTGTGCATAAATGTTACTATTACTTCTATAAACACATAATCTTGGACATTCAGCTGTTCCGCTTATTTTTCTACGAACACGTAAATGTCTTCTTTCTCTTGTTGCTTTTCTATCTATTCTAGAAATCATTATTATTTATTCTCCTTTCTCTAAAAATTAATGAAAATCTTCGTATTACTTTGTCAATCTTCATTTCAAAATCTTCAATGTATAACGTACAATCTGCTGTTTTTCTATTTCGATTTTCTTGAACTACTTGCTTTTGATTAATTTTTACCACTCAAATTAGAAATTTGAAGCAAGTATAACTAGGCAACCGAACTCAAAAATCCGGAAACGTACGTTGGTACGTTGAGGAATTTTTGATGTGAAGGTTAACAACGTTAGACGTAGCTTAAAATTTCTAATTTTATTTTTTGCCGGCCTTACCTTCCTTACGCCTAATAACCTCTTCAACGTATTTAATACCTTTTCCTCTATATACTTCTGGTGGTCTCTTAGTTCTTACAACTGCTGCAGTTTGACCTACCAACTCTTTATCAATTCCTCTTACAATAATTTGATTTGGATTTGGCACGTCAAAAGTAATTCCTTCTGGTGCATCCATTTCTACAGGGTGTGAATATCCTAAATTCATAACTAATTTATTTCCTTGTTTTTGTGCTCTATATCCAACACCATTAATTTCTAACTCTCTTTTAAATTCTTCTTTTACACCTATTATCATATTATTAATTAAAGTTCTTGTTAAACCATGTAAGCTTCTATTAACTGGTTCATCATCTGGTCTAGAAACTGTAATAACATTTCCTTCTAGTGTAACATTCATATTTTTATGAATTTCTTTTGTTAAAGTTCCTTTAGGTCCCTTAACTGTTATTATCTTATCTGCAATGGTTACTTCTACACCTTCTGGTACAGTAATAGGTTTATTTCCTATTCTTGACATTTTCTTTCACCTCTTTATTTTAATTTTTTTGATTTATTGGTAAGGTGTGATTTATATTATGATTTATAAACATATTTTATCACTTCTCACATAACATTAGTTTACCATATGTAAGCTAATACTTCCCCACCTACACCTAATTCTCTTGCTTGTTTATCTGTTACAATTCCCTTTGATGTAGAGATTAATGCAATTCCTAAACCATTTAAAACTTTTGGTAGTTCATCTTTTGATGCATAAACTCTTAATCCAGGTTTGCTTATTCTTTTTAATCCAGAGATAACCTTATTTCCTTTTTCGTCATATTTCAAAGTAATTCTAATTATTCCTTGAGTCTCATTTGAAATCTCTTCATAAGCTTTTATGTATCCTTCTTTAAACAATATTTCAGCTATTGCCTTTTTTATATTTGATGCAGGTACATCTACTATTTTATGTTTAGATCTACTTGCATTTCTAATTCTAGTTAGCATATCTGCTATAGGATCTGTTATATTCATTTATATTTTTCTCCTCCTTTTCTTAAAATTAATGAAAAACATCGTATTACTTCGTCAATTTTTATTGAAAATCTTCAATATACAAATGTATTATCTGCTCTGCTGCTTTTCATTTACCTTTTACCAGCTTGCCTTCTTAACTCCTGGTATCTCACCTTTATGTGCTAATTCTCTAAAGCACACACGGCAAATTCCATATTTTCTAATATATGCATGTGGTCTACCACAAATTTTACATCTATTATATTCTCTAGTTTTATATTTTTGCTCTTTTTGTTGTTTAACCTTTAAAGATTTTTTAGCCATTAACTTTATTCTCCTTTCTTTAAAAATTAATGAGACCCTTCGTATTACTTCGTCAATCTTTATTGAAAAATTCTCTATATAAAAATGTATTATCTGCTGTTTTTCAATTTTGATTTCCTTGTACTACTTGCCTTTGATTAATTTTTGAATGGCATACCTAATAATGTTAACAATTCTCTAGCTTCCTCGTCTGTTTTAGCTGTAGTTACAAATATAATATCCATTCCTCTTAATTTATCTACTTTATCATATTCTATTTCAGGAAATATTAATTGTTCTTTAACACCCATAGAATAGTTTCCTCTGCCATCAAAAGAATTTGCAGATACACCTCTAAAGTCTCTTACTCTTGGTAATGCAACTGTAAATAATTTATAAGCAAATTCGTACATTTTTGTACTTCTTAGTGTTACCTTACAACCAACATTAGCACCTTCTCTTATTTTAAATGCTGCAATTGATTTTCTGGCTTTTGTAATAACTGGTTTTTGACCTGTTATAAGCCCTAAATCATTCATTGTATTTTCTAAAGATTTAGGATTTTCTCTAATATCTCCTAATCCTACATTGATAACTATTTTTTCAAGTTTTGGAACTTCCATAATAGATTTATAATTAAATTTTTTCATAAGAGCTGGAACAACTTCTTTTTGATATTGCTCTTTTAATTTTTCCATTATTTATTTCCTCCTTTCTTAAAATTTATTTCAATTTTGCTCCACATTTTTTGCAAACACGAATTTTTTTATCTTTATCTATTTCATATCCGATTCTAGTAGCTTTATTACATTTAGGACATACAACATTAACCTTAGCGCTATGTATTGCACATTCTACTGGAATAATTCCACCTTCCTCTCCTTGTTTTTTTGGTTTTATATGTTTTTTTCTTATATTAACACCTTTCACAATAATTTTTTGTGTTTTAGGTATAATTTCTAATACTTCACCTGTTTTTCCTTTATCATTTCCAGATAAAACTTTAACAGTATCACCTTTCTTTATTCTCATTTTCGGTTTTCGCCTCCTTCTTTAAGAATTTTTTTATTATTGTTTTTAAACGAACTAGAAGTAGTATATTGCTAGGCAGACAATATTAAAATCAGTGATGCGTACTTTCTGTACGTTAATTTGATTTTAATTGAAGTCTAACGACGCAAAATGCTGCTTATTATTCGTTTTATAGTACTTCTGGAGCCAAAGAAATAATTTTCATATAATCTTTATCTCTTAATTCTCTAGCAATTGGTCCAAATATACGTGTTCCCTTAGGTGTTTTATCATCACGTATAATTACAGCAGCATTTTCATCAAATTTTATATATGAACCATCTGCACGTCTAAGACCTTTTTTTGTTCTTACAACAACTGCTTTTACTACGTCACCTTTTGCAACAACTCCTCCTGGTGTAGCACTTTTAACAGAAGCAACTATTACATCGCCTATTTCAGCATATTTTCTATATGAACCACCTAAACATCTGATACACATTATTTCCTTTGCGCCAGTGTTATCAGCAACTTTTAATATTGATTGTTGTTGTACCATTTGGTTTTCCTCCTTTTTATTTTATTACAGCTTTTTCCATAATTTCAACAACTCTCCATCTCTTGTCTTTAGATAACGGACGTGTTTCCATTACTTTTACTGTATCTCCAATTTTGCATTCATTTGCTTCGTCATGAGCTTTTAACTTATATGTTCTTTTCATGATTTTGTTGTATACTTTGTGTTTTACATTTGTTTCAACAGCAACAACTACAGTTTTATCCATTTTATCAGATATAACTTTTCCTATCATTACTTTACGAAGATTTCTTTCTTCCATTATTCAGATTTCTCCTTTCATTTATTTTTCTTGCATTTAAAAAACAAAGAAGAAACGAGTATAACTAGGCAACCAAGCTCAAAAATTTTGAGGCGTACTGCTGTACGTTGATAAATTTTTGTGCGAAGGTTAACGACGTTAGACGACGTTTATTGTTTGTTTTCAGCTAATTCACGTTGTCTTAATACCGTATTTATTCTTGCAATGTCTTTCTTTACCTCTTTTATCTTCATAGGATTATCTAGACCATTTGTAGCTAGACTAAATCTTAATTTAAATAATTCAGTTTTTAATTCACTTAATTCTTTTTCTAATTCTGGTGAAGACATTTCTTTTATTTTATTTATCTTCATCACTATCACCACCTGTACTTTCAGTTTCTCTTACTACAAACTTAGTTTTAACTGGTAGTTTGTTTGCAGCAAGTCTCATAGCTTCTCTAGCTACATCTTCTGGAATTCCTGCAAGTTCGAACATTACTCTTCCTGGTTTTACTAAAGCTACCCAATATTCTGGAGCACCTTTTCCTTTACCCATACGAGTTTCTGCTGGCTTTTTAGTGATTGGTTTATCTGGAAATATTTTTATCCATACCTTACCACCTCTTTTTATATAACGTGTCATTGCAACACGGGCAGCTTCAATTTGATTAGATTTAATTGCTCCTGCACTTATTGCTTGTAAACCGTATTCACCATCAGTAACTTTTGTTCCTCTTGTAGCCTTTCCTCTATTTCTACCTTTTTGCATTTTTCTATATTTTGTTCTTTTTGGCATTAATGGCATTATTCTTCTCCCCTTTCTGTTTTCTTAGTTGGAAGAATTTCTCCTCTATATATCCAAACCTTAACACCGATTTTACCATAAGTTGTATCAGCTTCTGCAAATCCATAGTCTATGTCTGCTCTTAAAGTTTGAAGTGGAATTGTACCTTCTTTGTAGAATTCAGTTCTAGCCATATCAGCTCCACCTAATCTACCAGATACAGCAGTTTTTATTCCTAATGCACCTGCTTTTAATGTTTTTTGCATGCATTGTTTCATTGCTCTTCTGAATGAAATTCTTCTTTCTAGTTGAGAAGCTATATTTTCAGCAACTAATTGTGCATCTAAATCAATATTTTTTACCTCAACTATATTTAAATTAACTTCTTTATTAATCATTTTTGATAATTCATTTTTTAATGTTTCAGCAATTGCTCCACCTTTACCAATTACTAATCCTGGTTTTGCTGTATAAACATTTACTCTTACGAATTTAGCAGTTCTTTCAATTTCTATTTTTGAAATACCACTAACAAATAATTTTTTCTTAACATATTCACGGATTTTATAGTCTTCAACTAAGTAATCACTAAAGTTTTTAGAATCTGCATACCATTTTGAGTTCCAATCTTTAATAACACCTACTCTTAACCCATGTGGATTCATTTTTTGTCCCATGTTAAAAATCCTCCTTTCTTTTAATTACAATATATTATTGTCTTTCCTTTAAAACAATTGTTATATGGCTAGTTCTTTTTCTTATTCTTACTGCTGATCCTTTTGCTGCGGGTCTTATTCTTTTTAATGTTGGACCTTGGTTAGCATAAATTTGATCAACATATAAATTAGCACTATTCATGCCATGATTTGTTTCAGCATTTGCAATAGCTGATTTTAATAGCTTTTCTATTATTTCAGATGAAGCTTTTGGTGTAAATTTTACAATTGATAATGCTTCTGAAACGTCTTTTCCTCTTATTAAATCTGCTACAATTTTTACTTTTCTAGCGGATATTCTGGCATACTTAAGAGTTGCTTTTGCTTCTAATACTGCATTTTCCTCCATTATTAATCCTCCTTATTTAGATTTATATCTCTTAATTACTTAGAAGATTTAGCTCCTGCATGACCTTTAAATGTTCTTGTTGGTGCAAATTCTCCTAATTTATGTCCTATCATTTCTTCAGTAATATAAACTGGTACATGTTTTCTACCATCATGAACAGCAATTGTATGTCCAACAAATTGTGGGTAGATAGTAGATGCTCTTGACCATGTTTTTAATACTTCTTTTTTGCCTGACTCATTCATAGCTTCAATTCTTTTCATTAATTCTGGTGCCACAAATGGTACTTTTTTACTTGATCTTGACATTTAATTATTTCCTCCTTTCAGAAAAAATAGATTTCTCATTATTATCGAAACGAAGCAAAAGTGGTATATTGCTAGAAAAACGAATTTTTTATTTATGAGGCGTGCTTATTGCACGTTGATTAAATAAAAAACAAGGTTTGACAACGCAAGATGCCGCTTTTCATTCGTTTTTTATTTTCTTCTCTTCACTATAAATTTATTAGATTGCTTGTTTCTCTTTCTAGTCTTATATCCAAGAGCTGGTTTACCCCAAGGAGTCATTGGTCCGCTATGTCCTACTGGTGCTCTACCTTCACCACCACCATGAGGGTGATCTACTGGGTTCATAACAGAACCTCTAACTGTAGGACGAATTCCCATATGTCTTTTTCTTCCTGCTTTACCTAATTTAACATTCTCATGATCACTATTTCCAATTGTTCCTATTGTTGCTCTGCATTTTGTTAATACTAATCTCATTTCACCTGATGGTAATCTAACATGTGAATATTTTCCTTCTTTAGCCATTAATTGTGCACCTTGACCTGCTGCTCTTACCATTTTTCCACCTTGACCTGGATTTAATTCTATGTTGTGTATCATAGTACCAACTGGAATATTTTCTATTGGCATACAGTTACCTGGTTTAATATCTGCCTTTTCTCCTGATATAATTTTATCTCCATCTTTTAAACCTTGTGGAGCTATAATATAACTTAAAGTTCCATCTTCGTATTTTAGTAATGCTATGTTAGCACTTCTGTTTGGATCATATTCAATTCCAATAACTGTTGCATACATATCATCTTTGTTTCTTCTAAAATCAATAATTCTGTATTTTTGTCTATTGCCTCCACCTTGATGTCTAACTGTAATTCTACCATAAGAGTTTCTACCTGCATATTTCTTTTTCTTTGATAATAAAGATTTTTCAGGAGTTTTCTTTGTAATTTCTTCAAATGTAGAAACAGTCATGTTTCTTCTTGATGGTGTATAGGCTTTGAAGTGTTTCATTCCCATTTTTATTTCCTTCCCGGATTTTAAAAAACTTCGCATTACGTCGTTTTTGATAAATCCTTTTCTCTACTTATAAATTTACGGATATTTTTCCTGCTCCGCATCAGCAGCTATTCTTTATTTTCCTGGTATTTTCCAGATAATCTCTTTTCTTTTACAAATTAATTAGAAGCTATTTTTCTTTTCTAAGCACCCATGAATTCATCAATAGAATCTTTATATTTTTTAGAAACCTTAACTTCTTTTCCACCTTTTCCTAGGTAAGATTGTTCTTCTGGATTTGTATCGATCGTTACAATTGCTTTTTTCCAGTCAGATGTCATACCAATGTGAGCACCTACTCTTTTTTCTTTTCCTTTTACAGTCATTGTATTAACATTTAATACTTTTACCCCAAAAAGTTTTTCAACTGCTTTTGCAATTTCGACCTTTGTTGCTTTTTTATTTACTTTAAAGGTATACTTTCCTTCTTGTAATCCATCACTACTTTTTTCTGTAACAATAGGTTTTATAATTATTTCCTCTGCTATCATTTTAAGCGTACACCTCCTCTAATTTTTTAATAGTATCTAATGTAACTATTAAATTGTTATATTTCAATAAATCATATACATTAATTGTGTTTACTAATGTTGTCTTTACACCATCTATATTTCTTGCTGATTTTTGAACATTTTCATTTTTTTCTGGTAACATTACTAATGTTTTTCCTGTAACTTTAAGATTATTTAATGCTGTTACCATATTTTTTGTTTTAATTTCATTAAAATCTAGTTTATCCATAACTATTAAAGATTGCTCTAAAACTTTCATACTTAGCATAGATTTAACAGCTAATCTTCTTTCTTTTTTATTAACTGTATAATAATAACTACGTGGTTTTGGTCCTAGTGCTATACCACCTTTTATCCATTGTGGAGCACGAATACTTCCTTGTCTTGCTCTACCTGTTCCTTTTTGTTTCCAAGGTTTTTTTCCTCCACCAGTAACTTCTGATCTTGTTTTTGTACTTTGAGTACCTTGTCTTTGATTAGCTTGATAATTTACAAGAACACTATGTATAACTTTTTCATTTGGTTCAATACCAAATATTTCTTCTTTTAAATCTACATCGCTAACTTTCTTTCCTTCTATATTATATACATTTACTTTTGGCATTTACTTTTCCTCCTTTCCCTATTTAGCACTTTTTACTGTTGCTTTTATTTTTAAAATTGCGCCTTTAGGTCCAGGCACACTACCTTTTACTAATAACACATTTTTGTCCATGTCTACTCTTACCACATCTAAATTTTGTATAGTAACAGTTTGAACTCCCATATGTCCTGGTAATTTTTTACCTTTAAATACTCTACCTGGTGTAGATGTTGATCCCATTGAACCTGGTCTTCTATGATACATAGAGCCATGTCCCATTGGTCCTCTGTGTTGTCCATGACGTTTAATAACACCTTGGAATCCTTTTCCTTTGGTTACACCTTGAATATCTACTTTTTCTCCAGCAGTAAAAACATCTGCTTTTACTTCATCTCCAACTTTTACATCTGATACAGAGTCTGTTCTAAACTCTCTTAAATGTTTTTTAGCTGTTAATTTAGATTTTGCAAAATGTCCTTTTTCTGGTTTATTAATATGTTTATCTTTTACTTCTCCAAAACCTAATTGTATAGCATTATATCCATCATTATCTTCAGATTTTACTTGTGCTACTACACATGGTCCTGCTTCTATAACAGTAACTGGAATAACATATCCATTTTCATCAAATATTTGTGTCATTCCTAATTTTTTACCTATAATTGCTTTCATTAATTTTCTCCTCCTAACTATTGGCTGATTTTCACCAGCGTGGTTTGTGATTTTATCATTTTGGAAATTTTTTAAATTTTCAAAATGATAAGGTTAATTTACCTTTGTCTGCACAAATGCAAAGCACTTTGTGTATCCATTTCATCGAAATCTTTGATTTCGTTATGACTAATTATCTTATAATTTGATTTCTATATCTACACCAGCTGGTAATTCTAATTTCATTAAATTATCAACTGTTTTTTGTGTTGGATAAAGAATATCAATTACTCTTTTATGTGTTCTCATTTCAAATTGTTCTCTTGAATCCTTGTGTTTATGAGGACTACGTAAAATTGTTACGATTTCCTTTTGTGTAGGTAAAGGAATAGGACCTGAAACTTTAGCCCCTGTTCTTTTAGCAGTATCTACTATTTTCTCAGCAGACTGATCTAAAACAACGTGATCATAAGCTTTTAATCTTATTCTTATTTTTTCACTTCCTACAACTTTGCTTGTTGTTGCCATATCTTTCCCTCCTTATTTTGTATAATGTCTAGTGATTTTCATCACTTTTGACCTTCTATGGCAAGTTAAACGCACCCTAGTGTTTCTTTTATATCTTTTAAAAACTCCCAAGTTGTCGCATGATTTTCTTGGGATAAGTGCTTTAAATTAACTTATCGCCCGGTCTAAGCCAAGACATACTCTGTAAGAGTTCCCTCCACTAATTTTATATTAGCGTAGCCACATCCTACTTCATCGCAAATCTACATGCCTTTTAATTATACAACCCTTATTTCCGTATGTCAAGTGGTTTTTTGTAATTTCTATGTAATAATTGAAATTTTTTCATAAAATTACTTTTTTATGCATATCCGTAGTATTTTAACAGAAATATAATTTAAATATTTATTGGAAATTTTTTCTATTTTTATTGACTTTTTACCAGCTATGTGCTATAATAAAATTATGGATTTATTCCAAAAAAATTATAAAGGGGGTATCCTCCAATGGATACAGTAAAGGCAATCTTCCCCATCGCGGGAAACAACGAAAGAATAATTGACGCTCTAGCAATCTGCTACGATGTCGTAGCAGATCTACAAGAGGGATATTTTATTCTCAACGCTTCTCCGATATCTGTCGAAGAAGCAATGCAGGTTCTTAAAGGAGGGGTAAGAGCCTAGCCCGAATCGGTCAGCATGCTGACCGATTTTTTTATATAATAGAAAATTTTTTTCCAAACAAAAAAGACATCTAAAGATGTCTTTTTTAGTAAATTTATTATTCTGCTGATTCTTCTGCATCTGGAGCTTCATAAGCTTCTAAAACAGCTTTTTGAATTTTCTCTCTAGTTTCAGCATTAATTGGATGAGCTATATCTTTGAATTCTCCGTTTGGAGTTTTTCTACTAGGCATAGCTATAAATAATCCATTTTGACT
>CANQAB010000050.1 GCA_947589445.1 uncultured Clostridia bacterium
ATGTGGGCAGTTATATTTAGTCTCCCAATGATTCCTTTATTGATAATTGATTTGTGTGAGGATGTACAGTTTGCCTTAAGTACGCAACTTTTTGTTGTTGCATTTTTCATCATTGAATCACTTGGAATTGTACTTATATTGAAGTTTTTTGGTGTAGCTTTATTAGTATGTACGCACCTTATTGCTGAAAAAGTATATTTCTGGGTATACACAATAAAAGGTAAAGCACTATCACGGAAGGACTTTGAAACAATAAAGAATAAGAACAAAGAATTATATGAATTTGTTTCAAGTTCTAATTGTATAGGTTACTGTTACTCAATTTGTTTTGAGATGCTAAAAGTTCTAAAAAGAGGTTGCATAGAATTTGTTGCAGTAAAGAAGTTCTCTACGCAAAAGGATGATGAAGATGATGATGGAAAGAATTTCACAATGCACGTTCTCTATGTTAATAATGGATGGGCATTTGACACTTATAGTCAAAGACAATTTCCTATTGAAGAACTGCATACCATCTACAAAGCTATAACCTACAGATCTTTTAATTATGATGAGATTGAAAATAAATCTTATGATGATTTTAGATCAGAGAATGAGTCGCAATTAACCAAATGGTGTAATATGAATGATTGTACAACATTTTTTAGGGAATAGATAGCTTAAGAATTTCATGGCTGATTGCATAGTTGCAGTCAGTCATGTTTTTATTGCATAAACAATATTATTTTTCTAAATTTAATTCTTTTTCTAATTCTTCTTTTTTATTTGTTTCTCAGCATTTAACAAAGTATTAGCTCCTTTTTAATTACTTCATATTAAGAAGATTAATCAAATTTTTAGAATCTAATAGTCCAGTGGTCCACTTCACATTCTATACCTATTTTATTCTTATAAATTTATTTGTTTCAATATTTTTTATTTCTTTTGTAACATATCCAGTATCATAAATAGAGCCGTTTTCGTCATCAAAAGGAATATCAAAGCTTATATTGCATAAATATTCAGCATTGGTATTCGTAATAATGTGAATGCTAAAAGAAACATTACAGGTCAAACTTGTTTGTGGTATTAAAGCGGTTTTTAAAAGTGTTCCGTTATATAAAATTTCATGTTTATCTGTTATGAATTCTGTTTTTATATTTTTGTTATAAAACCCTAAAGAAATTGGAGTTGAACCATCATTTAATAATTCGTAATTATTATCATTAATTTCTGAATTGGAGTCAACAATATTAAAATAAAACTCATTCTGTATCATATTTTCCTCATTAAAACTACATTTCCCTAAATCATTAATATGTTTCTTATATAAGCAAGGTGTACCAATTTCCGGAGAAGATATAGAGATATTATTAATGTATAATGATTGAATACTAGTATTATCTTTGTCTACATTATTTAGATAAATTCCAATATCACAAAACTGAGAAATATCTAAACTTAATGATTGATTCACACTACTTGCATTAGCAGTTGCACTACTGAATAATATTATTTTGTTTAAACTAAATGGAATATTATCATTAAAACTTGAAAAACCTAAGCTATCCTTTTCTAAACTTTTTTTAATAAATAAATTTTGAACAAAGAAAAAATAAATTGTGGTGGAAATAACTAAAACTATTAAAAGTAAAAATATTAATTTTAAACTTTTTTTATTAATTTGATTTAATATAATTCTTTTTCTTTTTCTAATATTTATACCTCTTCTCATTTGTAAGCTCCTTTATATATGTAATCTTGTTATAAATATATTATAAATAATATTCAAAATCAATATTTCTAAAACAATTGACAAAAAAAATTTTTATATTTAAAATAATAATGGTGAAAATATGAAAAAAATAAAAATAAATGATCATAGAATAAGAAATATAGCAATAATATTATTAATATTAGGTATAGTTATAATAATTGTAGCCTTTTGCAGCTTTTTTATAGTTAAATATAAAGTTTCAAAAGAAGTAGTAACACAAAGTGTAACCAATAATGATAAAATAGAATGGTTTGATGATGATTATGAAGGTACTATTAATATAAATGAAATTATAAAAGAAAATGTAAATAATCAGGTAAAAGAAATTATTGAAACAGAAGTTGTTGAATTAGAATACGAAACACAATATCAAAATAATTCAAATTTACCAAAGGGAAAAATTCAAGTTTTGCAACAGGGACAAGATGGAAAACAGGAATTAATTATAAAGAAGCAGTATATAGGAGAAGAATTAAAATCAGATGAGCAAATTGGTAGAAAAATTATTACACCTTCTATTGATAGAATTGTTGAGGTTGGAACATCTAGTTATTACGATAAACATATTATAAAGATTGGTGATATTGTTTATGCTACCCCTTATGAATTGAATATAAGAAAAGAAGCTAAAAAAGATGCAGAAGTTATTATAAAAATTAATCAAAATTCTAAACTTAAGATAGAGAAAAAACAAGGAAATTGGTACTATGTACAATATAACACATATTATGGATGGGTTGAATCTGATTGTGTTACTTATATTATCCCTAACAACATAACATACAATAATAATAATGTACAATATTCTAAAGCACAATTACTTGCATCATTAAGCAAAAATATGAAACTTAACAAACCAAGTGGATTAACGTTAGAGCAGTTTGAAAAAATATTTGCTAATGAAAGTAAAGATAAAAATGGAGTATTTAAAGATAATGCTAAATATTTCTATTATATAGAACAATCATATGGAATAAATGGAGTTTTTGTTGCAGCAATTGGAATACATGAAAGTAATTGGGGACAATCTAAAATTGCAATAAATAAGAAGAATTTATTTGGGTATGGTGCTTACGATATGAGTGCATATACTAGTGCATATTCATATAATGGATATGAGGCAGGAATAGACATGATTGCGAGAGTGCTTACAAAAAATTATTTAAATCCTAAGGGAACAAGTATTTATAATGGAGAGATAGCAACAGGAAAATATTATAATGGATGTACGTTAGAAGGAGTTAATAAAAAATACGCTACAGATAAAAATTGGGCAAATAGTGTATACTCATGGATGAAATATTTGTATAATAAGCTATAAAAATAATAAAATTTATAAATATTTTTAAAAATAAGCCTTGTATTTTTTTCCATTGTAGTGTATGATATTATAAGGTATGTGACTTTATAATATGTGCAAATATTTTGCATGTTATATACACAAAATAACTTTATCTTTATATTAAAAAATTAATGATTTTATACGATAAATATAAAACTAGAGGAGAAATAGTTATGAAAAAAGTGATAGCAATATTTTTAGTAGTAATTTGTTTAATATCTATTAGTTATGTATATGCAAGTGATAGCAGAGTAATAGATAATGAAACGAGTAGCCAATTAGTGCAAATTAAAGAAAAAGAGCTAAAAGAATTAAAAGATTATAATGAAGCTTATGGTTCAGAGAGTTATGGAATAACCGCATATATATTAAATAAAGTAAGAGTATATAGCATACCATGTTGCTTTATTGGAATCGCAGTTGCTGCAATTTATCAATATGTAATAGGAATTAGAAAGATAGATGTAAGAGATAGAGGACTTATTTTGATGATAGGATTTATTACAATTTTTGTAATATGTCAGGTATTGCCATTAATATTTGCGATTGTTGTGAAAAGTTGGAGGGGTTAACAAATGAAAGTACTATTTGCTGTAAATAACGAAAATATGTCTAATCAAATAGTTAAAAGATATCAAAAAGAATATAAAGAAATAATTTCGTATAAAAATATGTATTATTTCAATGCAATTATCAAAGAACTACAAAGGGATAAATCATATGATAGAATTGTTATTAGCGAAGATCTAGAGCCGTTTGCTAATAATAATTATGATGCAATAGACAAATTCTTATTTGAAAAATTGGACAATATTACCGATGAAGCAGCAGGTACAAATGGAGAAGATATTCCAATTATTTTAATTAGTACTGATAGAAGAACAAAATCAGAGCCAATTCTTGTAAAATTATTTGGAATAGGAATTTACAATGCATTATTAGGACAAGACCGTAGTGCAGAAAATGTGTGCAAATTATTGAATAAACCACGTAGTAAAAAAGAGGCAAAAATTTATTATAAAATTGAATCAGATGAAGTAAACTATAAAAGTGAAAGTGAAGAAAACGTAAGTGAGGCGGAAATAAAAAATATATTAAATCATTATAGAAGATTAGGAAAAGACGAAGAAAAATATATAGAAAGTTTTAATAATATTGCAGCACAATATAACGATGCTCAACTGAGAATTATAACAAAATTCTTGCCTTTAAATGTAAAAGCTGTATTGGAGGAAAAGTCTCCAAAATATCAATCTGTAATGACATTTGGAGAAACAACACCTACTATCAATACAGCACAAAAACAGAAAGAATCAGATGGACTAAAAATAGGATTTTTAAATAATAATTCTAATAGACCAGTTAATCCTGTAATTGTTCCAACAGCTTTAAAAAAAGTCGCAATAAAAAAGGCAGTAAATAATATTAATATGGATGTACAAGAACTTCCAAAAACAGAAGAAACAGAAAATTATAGAACTGTAGATTCTATACAGGAAGAAGCAGATAATAATATTGAAACTGTAGAACCAATTAAGAAAAAAAGGGGCAGACCTAAAAAAAATGTTGATAAAGAAGAAATACCACAAGAAGAAACTGTAAAGAAAAAAAGAGGCAGACCTAAAAAAATAGTTGAAGAACAATCTAATTATGAAAATAGTGCAGAAACAATTTTACCAGGATTTGACGATGTAGAAGAAATCTTACCTGGTTTGGATGAATTTGAATCAGAAACAATGGTAACGGAAGCTGATAATATTGAAAAAGTGACATTGCCAGGATTTGATGATGCTGGAGAAGAAACAACATTACCTGGATTTGATGATTTAGAAAAAGATGATATATTAACTAAAATGAATAAATCAGAAAGTATGAATAATTTACAACAACCATTAGCTCAGCAAAGTGGAATAGATCAAAGAGATATAGAGTCAAGTTTTAATAATAATTCTGCAGTTACAAATTATAATGCACAGGAAAATTATAATTCAAATAAAAATAATATTTCTGGATTATTGTCAAAGGACAAAAAAATAGTTAGTTTCATTGGAACTACTAAAAATGGAACCTCTTTTTTAGTAAATAATGTTGCTAAATGTTTATCAGCTATGGGAATAAAAACTGCAATATTAGATTTAACAACAAACAGAAATTCATATTATATTTATACAAAAAATGAAGAACAACTAAGAAATGTTGCATTTGAATCTATAAAAAAGTTAAGAAGCGGAATAACAAATGGAATAGTTGTAGATAAAAATTTAGATGTTTTTACAGCTCTTCCAGGAGATAACCTTCCATTAGAAGATGTAAATGGTATTATTACACCACTATTACAAAATTATTCAGTAGTATTAATGGATTGCGATTTCAATACTAATTCGGAATATTTTGGAGTTGCACAAGAAATTTATATTGTGCAAACAATGGATATACTAACAATTCAACCAATGACAGCTTTTTTAAGAGATTTGAAAGCAAAGGATATTTTAAATCCAGAGAAAATTAGAATAATTATTAATAAAGAGGTTAAGGTAAGAGGATTAACTGCAAAAGCTATTATAGGTGGCCTAGCATATTATAATGATCCAGCAATGTCGTTTATGACAGAATTATTTAATAAAGATACTGTAAAATATTGTACAATTCCATTTGAAGAAGATATATATTCTAGATATTTAGAAGGAGTAATGGAATGTGAAATCACAATAAATGGATATTCTAAAAACTTTAATATGAAATTAAAAGAATTAGCTAATATGGTATATCCATTACTTAATAATAAATATAAACCAATTGGAGATTATTCAAGTAAAAATAAATTTTCTCCTAATATGAATAATACATTAGAACAAATGAAAAATAAATACTAAATATTGTAAAGAGGTGAAAAAATAAGTGACTATAGTAATTGTTATACTAGTAATTGTTGTATTAGTTCTATTAGTATATAATATAAAGATCAATAAACATATACAAGATTTAAATAATGTAAATCAAAAAGTAACAAGTCTTAATGTATTACAAGAATTTATGAGTACCATTGGAGAAGAAGAATCTGTTGACAACAAAATTATAAAAATTAATAATATATTAATAGAAAAATATGATATTAAATATTCTACAATTGTTGTTTTTGATGGAGCTGAATATAAAATAAAAGCTACTAATGTAAGTGAAAAACACTGGGAAACTTTACAAAATCTACAAAATGAAGATATATTTAAAGATAGTATAACAACAGCTACCCCTAAGTATGTAACAGTAAATAATGAAAAAGAAAAGTTGCCATATCAAAAATCAGAATTTGGAAGAGCAAAATCTGCAATATTTTTTCCACTTTATATAGATAATATATATATAGGATACTGGATATTAGAAAGTGGAATAGCTCATGCTTTTGATAAATTAGATACAACAATATTGGAAGTCGTAAAAGACAATATTATTTCTGTCTTGAAATCTGTATCATATCAATCAATTGTGGAAAGTCTAAATAGAAAAGATTTATATTCAGAATTAAATAATGTAGAATATTTGTATGGTAAAGGAAGAAAAATAGTTGATAAATATCCAACTTCAAGTATATGTATGTTTAATATTATTAATTTAAGTGCTATAAATGAAGAAACAAACAGAAAAACAGGAAATAAACTTATTACGGAAGTTAGTAAGTATATAAGAAATAGTATTTCAGAAGAATATTTATTTGTTCGATATATGGGACCTAAATTTACTATTGTTTTTTCTGGAATAGATACAGAAAGTGTTGTTGGATTTATTCAGGAACTAAAAACTAATATAGAAAGTATGAAAATTCAAATTGAACAAGTAAATGAACAAACTAAAAAGAAAAATAATTCAAAAAAGGATTTTGTTAGTCCAAAACTAAATTTTGTTGTTACTACATATTATAAAGGTACAGCATTGGAGGGATTAAATAAAAAATTAGAAGAATATTTAGATGAAGCAGATATAGAAGAAAGTGATATTAACCTAATATAAAGAATTATAAAAACAATAGGAGGGGTCTTATGGATTTTGATAAAACGATGAATTTTTCGGTAGAGAGAGATAAAAATATAAAGGCAAGAGAAGTATTAAAACAGGTATATAGTGCATTACAAAAAAAAGGATATAATCCAATTAATCAAATAGTCGGATATATTTTATCAGGGGATCCAACTTATATTACAAGTTACAATGATGCAAGAAATTTAATAAGACAATTAGACAGAGATGAACTTTTAGAAAAATTAGTTAGAAATTATATAGGTTTAGATGATTAATACAGCAAGGAAAATAAAGGAATGGTATAAAAATGAGGACTCTAGGGATAGATTATGGAGATAGCAGAGTTGGGGTAGCAATAACTGATGCTTTAGGTATAACTGCGCAAGGGTTGGAAACAATACATCATAAAGGTAATGATAAAATAGTTTTAAAAAGATTAGAAGAATTAGTAAAAACTTATGATATAGATACTTTTGTAATTGGAATACCATATAAATTAAATGGAGATAGTAGTGATAGAGTAGAAATAACAAAAAAATTTATCCAAAAATTAAAATGCAAATTTAATAAAATAAAAATAGAATGCGTAGATGAAAGACTTACTACTGTCGCAGCACATAAAACTATGAACGAATTGGATATTAATAAAAAGCAAAAGAAAAATATTGTAGATACTATTTCGGCAGTTTATATTTTAGAAATGTATATAAATAAAAAATAAGTTATTAATGTTGTAGAAATACAATTATAATATATAATATTGAAAGGGAAAAAATTTGAAAAATACATTTTTCAAATTAATTTATGCCTTTGGAAAGGAATGATAGTAGAGATGGATGAAAAAAATAATGAAGAATTAGATAACATCATAGTATTAAATGATGAGGAAGGAAATGAAGCAGAATTCGAATTTCTAGATTTAATAGAATATGAAGGAGAAGAATACGTTGTATTATTACCAGTAGAAGAAGCAGATGATGCAGGAGAAGTAGTTATATTAAAATTAGAAGATTCAGAATCAGAAGATGAGGAATCTTATGTTAGTGTGGATGATGAAGATACATTAAACAAAGTATTTGAAATATTTAAAGAAAAATTCAAAGATGATTTTAATTTTGTGGACTAATTTTAAAAAAATAGTTGTAAAAATAAAGATAAACTGATATACTTTTAGTGTATCAGTTTATCTTTATAAAAAGAAAGGAAGATGGATTATGGAAGAAAATAATGATGAAGAATTAAAAAAAGAGAATGATTTAGAAGGGGTAAAAGAAATAGAAGAAAATGGAATTAAAATTGCAGATGATGTAATTGCTATAATAGCTGGTAAAGCAGCTTCTGAGGTGACAGGAGTATATTCAATGTCTGGAGGCTTTGCTGGAGGAATATCAGAAGTTTTTGGAAAGAAAAGCTATGCAAAAGGTATAAAAGTAGATAATAGCGATAGAAAATTAAAAATAGATGTTAATATTATAGTTGAATATGGAGCTAGAATACCTGATATTGCGTATGAAATTCAAAATAGAGTAAAAAAAGCTGTTGAAAATATGACAGGACTAAATGTAGAAGAAGTAAATGTACATGTGCAGGGTGTTAATACTACAGAAATATCAAAAGAACAAAGTAATGAAGAGTAATATAATTTACTATAATTTTGATATTAGAAGTTAGAGGTAAATGTGAAAAATTTATAAGTACTAAAAACAGTTAACGAAGTTTAAACTATAAAAGTTGCAAAAGCTAGAAAAAATTGGAGGTTAAAAATGAAAGTAATAGAAAAAGTATCTTTAACAATATTTTCAATTATAGTATTAATTTTAAGCTTATTATTTTGTTTAATTTTATTTAACTGGATAGAAATTAATAATATTTCTTTAGTTCTACAGTTCATAAAATCAACGCAAACAGCAACTAATATATCATTAGTTATATCAGTTATATTGATTTTATTAGCAAGTAAATGTATTTTTTTCCCATCATATGATAAGGAAAAAGAAGAAAAATCAGAAGGAATTTTACTTGAAAATGAATCTGGAAAATTACTAATTTCTATAGACACAATAGAAAATTTAGTTAATAGTGTTGTTAATGAGTTTTCTAATGTAAAAACAGTTAATTGTAAAGTAAAATTGGACAAACAAATTAATAATGTAATTATAGATATGAATTTAATTGTTGCAAATGAAACTATTATTAAAGATTTATCATTAAATTTACAAAACAAAATAAAGGATGTTATTAAAAGAACAACAGAAATAGAAGTAAAAGAAATTAATATAAAAATAAAAAATATAGAAAATCAAAAAAATAATGTATAGGGAGTCTTTTAATAAAATATTTGCTAGAGTGATATAAATTGCTTGAATGGAGGTTTTTTATGGAAAATTTTAAAGATTTCATAAAAGAATATAAAGGAGCTATTATAGGAGCTATTATTTCTATTATAATTTTGTGTACTCAATTGTATAGACTTATAATAGGAATAATATTAATATTAATAGGAATTTATATAGGAAATTATATACAAAGAAATAAATATGAAGTAAAAGAGAAAATTAAAAATTTTGTAGATAGAATGTAAATTTTAAAATTAACTTGCTCGGTTTCCGTGTTAATAAATAAATTAATAACAGGATGCCAAGCAATAATTTTTTCTTTTTAAAGTAAAATAATTAATAAAATTTGGAGGAAAGAAATGAATCGTTCAGCAACAAGAGAGGAAGCATTTAAATTACTATATAGTATAG
>CANQAB010000051.1 GCA_947589445.1 uncultured Clostridia bacterium
AAAATTTCTTAGAAATTTATATTATATAAAAATAGTAAAATTGCTATTATTTTTAATGAAAATTAAATTAGTAAAAGAAAAAGCATAATATCTACTTTTCTTGTAATATTTTTTACTTTGTTAATATTGATTTAAATTGATTAATGCCCATATTTACATCTGAACTAATTCCACCTAACATTTCTCTTATATAATTATTTGCTTTTATTAAAATAAAAATTGCTCCCATTAAAATAAATTTTGAAAACATATTAGTATTAGAAACTTTTAAGGAAAAAATTAACAATAATACAAGTGAAACGAAAACTTGAATTAACATTAAAGATAAGAAAGATTTAATCCATGAATTAAAAAGAATAGAAGTACTTTTATTGCAAAGAGAAAGTATTGCAAATGGGGAAAGCAATACAAATATTTTTATTAAAACATATCTTACAGCATAGGTTATAACAAGATTTAATAATCCAAGAGATATAAAAGTTTTAATGATGCCATCTAGTGAAAATATATCTAAACTATTATTTATGGATAAAATTGAATTTAATTGAGATATTAAAGTTGAAAAGCATACTTTATTATTAAATAAACCTTCTCCTATTTGTTGAATAGCAGTAGAAATTAAAGATACAATATATATTATTTCGTCACAAATAAACAAAGAGAAATTCATACATATGGAATATAAAATTAATTTTAATAAAAAATGAGAAGGTCTTTCTACCTGAGTTATGCCTAAATGAGATAAAAGTAATTTAAAGGCATAGTAAATTAAATATCCAAAGATTAAAGAATTTGCAACAAGTAAAATTCCTTCAGGTGAAGATAGACCAAAAATATCTGTAAAATAGGAATCATTTAAAATATCGGAATTAATAAAGGTAAAATCATCTAAAACAGAATAAAGTGAATTATCGATAGATGAAAAAATTTTATAAAACATTTCATTAATTGTATTTGATATAGTAGAAGAAATTTGAGAAGCATCCAAAGTAGTAACCTCCTATCTTAATTTAACCTAATAAACCTTGAATAGCTGATAAAATTAAATCTAATAGCAAAATAAATGCATAAGAAAATAAAGAACCACGAATTATATTTTTTCCTGTTCTTATTTTTTCTTCGTCTCCGAAACTAAATTTTTTCATAAAGATACCAGTACCAACAGCAACAGCCGCTGCAGGAGTAGATAATTTTACAAGCCAACTTTTGATTTTTTCAAAAGCATTCATAATTGTAGAAATTAAACCAGGATAAGCACCATAAGAAACATTAGAAAAAGAAAAATAAATTATAATAAATAAAATAAAAAAATAAATAATAAAAAATTTTTTTTGTTTTAATTTAATAATTAATTTAATCATTATAAGAACCTCCATTCAAGCTAATTTGTTTTAATAAATATTTTAGTTGTTGTTTTTAAAATATGGAATCATTTTAATTTTTTGTGGTGGAATAATACTGTCACCAGTAGAAAGAAATGACAAGCATGAAAATGTTTCTAATTTTTGAGTAAAAAAATTTGTATCAAAAATATAATCAAATTGCGAATAACTATTAATACTTTCTGATAAATTCGAATCTAAAGAATTAAACTTTTTTGTAATAATATTAAAATTAGTTGTTTTAGCATTTTCTGAAATTGTTTTTGAATATTTTGTTTTTTCTTCCTTTCCAATTTGTTTTTGAGCATCTTCAATAGTAAATATATCATCGGTTCTAAACCATAATTTATTTACCAAATTTTGAATAATTGCTTTTGTTGTGTTTTGATTATCCAAGCTATTTAAAAGAGATGTATAACTTTGTGTTGCTATAATGTTAATGCATTTTGCTTCTCTACTTTGTGCAAAAAAATCTGCGTCTGTGGAAGTTACATATTCATGAAATTCGTCACTAATAAAAGAGACACCTCTTAATGAATAATTTTTAGTATTGGAAAGCCTACTCATAACTTCTGTTTGAAAATCTAATTTTAAATATGCAGCTATAATTTTAGATAAATTTTTAAATTCAGATAAATTCATATTTAGAACTAAAATTTTTCCATGTGAAATTAAATTTTTAAATCCATGAAAATTAATTTCGTTTTTGTTTGGACAAAATACTTTTTGAATTTGATAGTCAGATACAAAACACCCAGTTATTCTAGTAATTTCAGATTTTAAAATAGCCATTGTTCTGGAATCTAATTTTAAAAATTCCTTTTCAAAAAATTCAAGTGAACTTAATAAATTAAAGCAATCCTCTTTAGATAATTTACCAGATAAAAACATATTTCGTAAAACTGAAATTTTAGATGAGTAATAATCAGGAATAGTTATTAGCTTATGTAATTCTACGAATGTAACATAACCATTATTATAAAGCCTGCATAGTTTTATGCATTCTGTTAAGATTTGCTCTGCTTTATCTAACCAGTATGCCTCTCCATTTTTAGATGAAAATAGAGTTAAAATCGTTTTTAGACGGTTAGCTAAAATATGTGCTTTTAAATTTGGTTTATCTAAAGGATTGTAACGAATTGTACCATCTAAAGATAATACATTTAAATCTTTTTTTCTATTGTATAAGTTACAGTATTCTTCTACTTGTTTGTAATAATTTCCTTTAACATCTAAAATTAATAATCCTAATTTTTCTTTGGAATTATTTGCCTTATATGCTATTAACTGTTTGGTGAATGGATACATGGCAGAACTAGTTTTTCCAGATCCTATAGTACCTGTTACCAATATATTTTGATAAAGACCTTTTTCATTTATATACAGAGAATTATTATTATTATCTTTGCCTATTAAAAGATTTAAATCTGATGTAAAATTTATTGTGTTTGTAGCGATATTATTTTTAATTTGTTCCTTCTTATGAAATATAGAAGAATACACAAGATTAGAAATAATAATAATACAAATACTATACGAAAGTATATACGTAATTTTTATAAAATTCCAAAGTTCTGGGTATTTTTCGCAGATATTAAATGGATGCATAGCAAAATCAATTAATATATAATCAGAGTAAAATATGTTTTTAAAGAATATAAACATAATAAAAATTGAAATAAAATAAGAAATAGCCAAAAACGAGAGTCGTTTATTTATTGTAGATATAAACAATAAAACACCTCCTTACAAAGAATTTTTTTTAATATTAAGTTTTGAGCCTTGTGTTCTTTGGAAAAAAACAGAATCAATCAAAACATAAAGTGAATAAAAAGAAATAGAAAGTTGAATAATATAAGATATAAAAAAACAATGAATTAAATTTTGAATATACATCACCGCCTTTACATTTTTTAACATAATACAACAAATTTTAAAAGTTGTCTATACTTTTTAAAAAAAATATGATAAAATAATATTTATATTTAAAATGAAGGAAAGGAATGATACAAAAATGAATATAGAAAAAACTATGACAATAGGAGAATTATTAGAAAAAGCTCCTGAAAAAGCAGATATATTGTTAGAAGCAGGTATGCATTGTTTGGGGTGTCCAGCATCTCAAGCAGAAACTTTAGAAGAAGCATGTGAAGTACATGGAATAGATGTAGAAGAGTTAATTTCAAAGTTAAATGCATAAAAAACGTTACAATTCACTTCAAGAAGACTATATTTTCAGACTATTTTTGAGTACTTTTTTTAAAAATTGAATCCTCCAAGCCAAGGGGCATTTACCGCATCTTAATAAGCTGTTGGAATTTAATTTTTCAAAAAAGTACTCAAAATAGTCTGGAATTAAAAAATATTATAACTATAGAAGTTGAAATAAAATACCATTATCTAGTAACAAAAAATTCATAAAATTTTCATAAAAATATTGACATATGACAAAAAATGTTGTATTATATATAGGCAGTTGACTTTTAAATAATTGCATATATTTAATAATTATTGGTGATATGGGCCATTAGCTCAGGTGGTAGAGCACTTGACTTTTAATCAAGTTGTCCGCAGTTCGAGTCTGCGATGGCTCACCAATACGGCCCGTTGGTCAAGCGGTTAAGACATCGCCCTTTCACGGCGGAGACATGGGTTCGATTCCCGTACGGGTCACCACCAGTGCCACTTTAGCTCAGCTGGTAGAGCAACTGACTTGTAATCAGTAGGTCGTCCGTTCGATTCGGACAAGTGGCTCCATAAAGATCAAGAGTTTTGAGAAATCTTAATTCTTGATTTTTTTTATGGTTCAATGTCAATAGTTAGAACGATATAATAGGAAAGTTATACTTTCCTATTATATAAAAAAGTATGTGTATTACAGATACACATACCCAAACAATATATATTTTTAATCTTTTCTTTTTCCAAACAAAGAAAGTATTCTTAAGAAAATATTTATAAAATCTAAATATAAATCCATTGCACAATAAATGTGTAATTTACTTTGATCTAATGTTTCATATTCTTGCAAAAGTTTTATTTTATTCATATCATAAATAGTTATTCCAAAAAATACAAATAAAACTACCCAATCTAATATTATATCTAGTAGTGTATTTCCTAAAAAGATATTAATAATGCTTAAAATTAAACCAATTATTAACACAGGAAATAATATTGTTCTCCAGTTGCTTAAGTCTTTATCTGTTTTGTATCCTATATAAGAAAGAATTGCAAAACCAGCGGCTGATGCCAAGAATAACCATACAATAGAATTAAGTTCAAACATAACAAAGATAACAGACATTGTAACACCATTAATCATTGCATAAATAAAGAAGAGAATGGTTACAAGTGTTGGTGATAATTTTTTAGATAAAAATGAAAAAAGTAAAACTACAACTATTTCTAAAATAAGTAAAAGTGAAAATTGATTATTAATAATAATTTTTAAAAATAATCCAGAAGAATATGTGTACCAAGATACAATAGCTGTACCTAATAATCCTAAAAACATCCAAAAGAATGTATTAGATAATAGCTTATTAGTATTTGTTTCCAAAGAATTCACCTCCTTTTCTATAATTATAATAATATAACATATAGTATAAAAATGTCAATAATATTAAAGTTAAGAAATGCTATACAAAATATAAAAAATGTAGTATATTAAATATATAATTCTTAAATTATATATTATGCCAGAAAGGAATGGAATTTAATATGAAAACAGTGATTGTAACAGGTGGATCAAGAGGAATTGGAGCAGAAGTTGTGAAGGAATTAGCAAGAAGTGGTTATTATGTTATATTGAATTATTTTAAATCAGAAAATGAAGCTAAGAAGATACAAGAAGAATTAAAAATAGAAAATATACATGTAGAAATATTTAAAGCAGATGTTTCTAAAAGAAATGAAGTAAAAGAGTTAGTAAAATTTGCTTTAGATAAGTTTAAAAATATTGATGTTTTAATTAATAATGCTGGAATAGATCAAATAAAACCATTTATGGATATTACAGATGAAGATTGGAATAAAATGTTACAAACCAATTTGAATTCTGTATTTTACTGTACACAAGAAGTTTTAGGAAATATGATACATAATAAAAAAGGATGTATTATTAATATTTCATCTATTTGGGGCATAACAGGAGCATCATGTGAAGTACATTACAGTGTAGCAAAAGCAGGAGTAGATGGAATGACAAAAGCCTTAGCAAAGGAATTGGGACCATCTAATATTAGAGTAAATTCAATAGCACCTGGAGCTATTATAACAGATATGAATAAAAATTATACACAAGAGGAAATAAATGATATGAATGAATTGATACCTTTAGGTAGATTTGGACAACCAAATGAAATTGCAAAATGTGTTAAATGGCTTGTGGAAGATACTTATACAACAGGACAAGTAATTTCTCCTAATGGAGGATGGGTAATATAATAAAATAAGCAAAAAAGCACTTTTAATAAGTGCTTTTGGTTATTCTTCAATTATTTTTCTTTTATAATTTCCTGAAATTAATTTTGGAACATATACTAATATTTTATAAATTGCTAGTCTTATTTTTTTGCTCCAAATATAAGATTTTCTTAAACGACGTTTTGTTTCTATTGATACATCATTCCTAACTACTAATGCTGTTTCAGATTTTTCAATAGGAAATATATAATTATTATTTTCATTATTATCCCAATTATTATTTTCATCTCTAAAACAGAAATTAAATGTATCATATGCAGGAAGACTTATTTCTGCTTGAAACCCTAAATCTGTTTTAACCATTTGAATTTCATTTAATTCTTTCCAATCATTATCAAAACCATAATGAATAAAAACCTCTTCAGCGTTTTGTTCTAATAAGGTTCCTGTATAGGAAATTTTAATTTTAGAAAGTTGAACTAATCTATCTGTATTAAAAAATATATTTTTTGATAATTCCATTATTAACTCCTTAAAATTTTTCTTTTGTTAAATTATTATATTATTAAAGAAAATTAAAATCAATACTTTTTGATAAAAAAAGTTATTATTTTACAAAAACTTTTCCTATAATATAAAAAGTATCATTATCATTAATTTTTATGTCTTCTACATTTTCATTAGAAGCTTTTAATGTAATCTTTCCATTTCTAGTTGTAAATTTTCTAATAATTATTTTATCATTGTAGAAAAATACACCTAAATCCTTGCTAGATAGCGGAGAATTTAGTTCCACAAAAACATAAGAATTCTTTGCAATGGTTGGAGCCATAGAATCGTCTCTAATTTTTAAAGCAATTGCTGAGCTTGGTATATCTGATGGACAATCAATAAAACCACCAATGCTATCAACAGCAAGAAGCTTATTATAAGAGATATGTTTAACAACATTATAACTTTCTTGTTCTTCATTAATACATTTATCATAAGTAAACATTAATTGTTGGTATGGAATGTCTAATGCTTGACAGATATTTTTTAATGCTTTATGGCTTGGATTTCTTTCACCTTTTTCTATATGGGTAAGGTGTCCAATGTTAATATCTGTTAGTCTAGCTAATTCTGTTTTTGACATTCCTTTTTCTTTTCTTGCTTTTGCAATCATATCACCTATCATCATAAATATTACTCCTTTTTCTATTATTTTACATTATTATACATAAAAAAATAAGATTTGTCTAGTAGTAAACCTAAAAAACTTTTTTATAAAAAATATCATAAAAAGCTTGACTTGTCAAATTGAATTGTGATAACATTTTGACAAACTATATGAAGAGGTGATAAAATGTATAAGAATAAGATAAGAAAATATAGAGAAGAAAGAAAAATGACTTTAAAAGAATTGGCAAATAGTAGTGGGATTTCAGTCGGGTATTTGTGTCATTTAGAAAAAGGAAGTAGAGATAATCCATCAAAAGAAGTTATGGAAAATATAGCTATTGTTTTAAATAAAACTATTCCAGAAATATTTTTTTCTAATTAGTTGTTATAATCTTTTTTTTCAAACATACTATTAAATAATTAATATTTTAAAATTGTATTGTAAAGTTTTCTTCTTTATGATAATATTTTGTTGAAAAAAATAATTGGTGGGGAGTTATTATGGAAAAAGAAAACGAAAAATCAGAAGAAGAATCATTAAATACAGAAAAACAAGAAAATGTTAGTGAGGAAATAAAAGTAGAAGAACCAGTTCAAGAACAAAAAAAGGACGAGGAATTAGAACAAAAGGAAGAAGAAACAATAGAATCAGATAGTGAGGAAAATAAAAAAGAGTTAGATTTACCAAAAAAAGAAAAAAATAAAAATAATAAAAAGAAAATTATTATATTATTTATTTTAATTATTCTTTTATTATTTATATCTACAATATTTGCTATTGTGAACATGAATAATGATAATATTGCTAAGGGTGTATATATAGAAGGACTAGAAGTTTCTAATCTAAATAAAGAAAAAATAAATGATGTTATAAACTCAAAAATTGCAGCTATAGAAGATGTAGAAGTGGTTTGTGGTAATTATGAATCTATTATAAAATTAGAAGATATGGGTTTAACTGTTAATGCAAAAGATGCAATAAAAAAATCCATTGAAATAGGTAAAACAAATAATATTATAATCGATAATTATAGCATATTAAAATCTATGCTTTTTAAAACAAAACTAAACTTAGATGTAGATATAAATGAAGATAAATTTAAAGATATGATAAAAAAAATACAAGCTGAATTACCGGAAGCAGTTAAAGAATATTCTTATGATATAAAAGATGAGGAGTTAATTATAACAAATGGAAAAGCCGGTAAAATAATAGATGAGGATAAATTTAAAAAAGAAATAATTGAAAATATAAAAGAACAATTTAATAATTCAGTAAATTCAATAGAAATTCCAACAAAAGATGCAGAACCATCAAAAATAGATATTGAAAAAATATATAATGAAGTACATAAAGAAGCTAAGGATGCTTATATTGTAGAACAACCATTTGAATTACACAAAGAGGAAGAGGGAATTGATTTTAAAATAAGTATTGATGAAGCAAAGAAAATGTTAGAAGAAGAAAAAGATACTTATAAAATACCATTAAAAATTTCAACACCCAAAGTAAAAGTTAAAGATTTAGGAGATAAATTATTTAAAGATACTTTATCTAAATATACAACGATATATGATTCTAGCAATACAAATAGAGCAAGTAATATTGCATTAGCAGCAAAGACGATAAATGGTACTATTTTATTACCAGGAGAAACTTTCTCATATAATGGAAAATTGGGAAATACAACTAAAGAAAAAGGATATAAGCCAGGAGGTGCATATGTAGGTGGAAAAATAGTTCAAACATATGGTGGTGGAATTTGCCAGGTATCTTCTACATTGTATAATGCAGTATTATATGCAAACCTTGGAATTGTAGAAAGGTATAATCATTCATATTCAGTAAGTTATGTACCAGCTGGAAGAGATGCAACAGTATCATATGGGGGAAAAGATTTTAAATTTAAAAATACCAGATCTTATCCAATAAAAATTGTTGCAAATGCTAAAAATGGAGTAGCAAGTATTTCTATAAAAGGAATAAAAGAGGAAAAAGAATACCAAATAGAATTAACAAGTACTGTATTAAGTACAACACCATGTTCTGTTGTATATGAAGATAATAATGCTTTGGAAGAAGGAAAACAGAAAGTAATACAAGTTGGGCATTCAGGTCAAAAAAGTATTGCCTATAAAATTGTAAAATATAATGGAAAAACAATATCAAAAACAGTATTATCAAAGGATACATATAAGCCAATGAATAAAATTATACAAAGGGGAACTAAAAAAACTGCAACAAGTGTTAATCAACCAGAACCAACCGTGCAAACAAATACAAATCCAACAGAGTCAACAAATAACAATGCTACAGATGTAACACCCAATATATAATGACTAATAATATAATAAGAAGGAGAAGATTTTTCTTCTCTTTTTTATATAATCAGCAACAAATTTGTATTGACAAAATTGAAGACAAAGAGTATAATAGAAATGTTTCAAGCAAAAAATTAAATATGCAAATGGCCATTAGCTCAGTTGGTAGAGCAGCAGACTCTTAATCTGATGGCTTAGAAAATATAAAAAATGTGTTAAACACTTAAAGATAAATAAGTTGAGGGATTTGGGAAAAAAGTCAAAATTTCAACTTCTCCCCAATTCTCCCCAATTTGATATAAATAATTGAATATGGGTGACTAGCTCAGTTGGTAGAGCAGCTGACTCTTGACATATTAGGAGCATTATAGGGAAACTTATAATTGACAACACCGCTAATTCGGGGAAACCTGTAAAATGGTAATCCCGAGCTAGGAGAAAGTAAATT
>CANQAB010000052.1 GCA_947589445.1 uncultured Clostridia bacterium
TCTGTTTGATATATTATAATATCTCCATTTGCATTATCCATAATAAATCTCTCCTTTTTTGTATTACGAACATTTGTATTGTATCATATATATAAATTAAATTCAATCTTTTTTTGCATAGTCTCCAAAATTTATAATTTGATTTATAACATCAGATTCAATAATATTATCTAAAATTATACTTACTTCTTTTCTTGTTTCTTCTGTACTTGATATATAATAATTTTCAGTTGTTTCAATATTACTATGTCCTAAAATTTCAGCAATATCTTTTATTTCAGCACCGTTATATAAACTTTTTGTAGCATAACTTCCTCTTAAATCGTAAAATCTACAATTACTTATTCCAAGTTCATGATGTATAATTTTAAATGGATATCTAATAACATCTGTTCCAGCGTATGTTCCATCTTTCTTTATAAATACCATTTCAAGATTATTTTTTCTTTTATATTTACTTTCACTTATTTTATATTCAGCTGTTTTACCATATTTATTTTTAATATCTTCTAAATAATATTTCTTATATTTACTACCATACTTTCTTTTTAATGCATTTTGTTTATTTTTGTAGTTATATAATGCTTTATACAAAGTATCACAAATATAGACTTCTCTATAACTGCCTTCTGTTTTTGTTGTACATAAATACCATCTACCTTATTTTGAAATTCTTGTTCTTTTCTTATTTACTTTTGCTCCTTCGAAAAAATATTCATATACTTTTCCTCTTTTTCTAACATTAATTTTAGCCATTTTTCAACCTCCTATAAAATATTTTTGATTTTTTATATCATCTTTAGTTATAACATAGAAAAAGAAGTGTCATCCAATTATTTTGGATACACTCCTTATTTTTCAATAGTTTTCAGTTATATTTTTATAATTTAGGTGACAAACTAATTTTTGACACCTATTTTTTTAATTGTTGTAATTCTTGTAATAATCTATTTAAGCATTCTTTCCGCAACAGTTCTTATACTTTTTGCCCGAACCACATGGACATGGATCATTTCTTCCTACCTTTGGTCCTTCATTTCTTATAGGTTCTTTATTTGTTGTATCATTATCTAATCCATTTATATTTTCTAAAGATGCATTTGTTATTTCTACTGTTTCTTTTCTTCTAACATCTCCTGTTTTATGGATGTTTAATAATATTTTTACAACATCTGTTTTTATATCTTCTATCATTTGATCGAACATATCAGAACCTTCTATTCTATATTGCACAACTGGGTCTTTTTGTCCATATGCACGAAGTCCAATACCATCTTTCAACTCATCCATACTATCTATATGATTCATCCATTTTTCATCAACTACCTTAAGCATAACTACTCTTTCTAGCTCTTTTACTTCTTTCTCTCCTATTTTTTCCTTTTTGTCCGCATATTTTTGTTGTGCTTTTTCTTGAATTTCTGTAATTAATGCTTGTTCATCCAATTCTTCATCTTTTAGTCCTTCAATATCGTCTATTCCAAAAATTGTCTTTAATTGTAATGCTAATCCTTCTGTATCTATGTTCTCTCCTTCTTGCACATTTGCATAAAGGTTTACTACATCTTCTGCTACTGAATTAATCATGCCTTTAATATTTTCACTTAAATCTTTACCATCTAAAACTTCTCTTCTTTGTGCATATATTAATTCTCTTTGTTGATTCATTACGTCGTCATATTGTAATACATTTTTACGTATACTAAAGTTTTTACCTTCCACTTTCTTTTGTGCATTTTCAACTGCTTTTGATAAGAATTTATGTTGTATTGGCATGTTTTCATCTGCACCTAGTGTATTATATAGACTTGTAATCATGTCTCCACCAAATATTTTCATTAAATCATCATCAAGACCAATATAAAATCTTGATTCACCTATATCTCCTTGACGTCCACTACGTCCTCTTAACTGATTATCAATTCTTCTTGATTCATGTCTTTCTGTACCAATAATCTTTAAACCACCAGCATTAATTACTTTTTCTCTTTCTTCGCTTATTTCTTTTTCATATTTATCTTTTAATTCTTTGAATAACTCTCTTGCTTTTAAAATTTCTTCATCATCTGTTTCATTAAAAGAGTTAGCAGCTTCTATTAATTCTTCTGAATATCCTTTTTTTCTCATTTCATCTTTTGCTAAGAATTCGCTATTTCCTCCAAGCATAATATCAGTTCCACGTCCTGCCATATTTGTAGAAATAGTAACTGCTCCATATTTACCTGCTTGTGCAACTATGAATGCTTCTTTTTCGTGGTATTTTGCATTTAAAACTTGATGAGGTATGCCTTCTTTCTTTAAAATGCTACTTAATTTTTCAGACTTTTCCACTGAAACTGTACCAACTAGTACAGGTTGTCCTTTTTCATGAGATGCTTTAATATCTTCTACAACTGCTCTAAACTTTGCATTTTCATTTTTATAAATAATGTCATTTTTATCTTCCCTTATCATTGGTTTGTTTGTTGGTATTTCAATAACATCTAAATTATATATTTCTTGAAATTCAGATTCTTCTGTCATTGCTGTACCTGTCATACCAGATAATTTATTATACATTCTAAAATAATTTTGGAATGTAATTGTAGCTAACGTTTTAGATTCATCAGCAATTTTAACATGTTCTTTTGCTTCTATTGCTTGATGCAAACCATTATTATATCTTCTACCATACATTATTCTTCCTGTAAATTCGTCTACAATTAAAACTTCTCCATCTTTTACTATGTAGTCAATATCTTTTTTCATAATACCATTAGCACGAAGCGCTTGATTAATATGATGTACTAACTCTGAATTATCTAAATCATTTAAATTTTCCACTCCAAATTCTGTTTCTGCCTTTTTTATTCCTTTTTGAGTTAAACTTGCAGATTTAGCTTTTAAATCAATAATGTAATCATATTTTTCATTGTCTTCGGCTTGATTAAAATCTTTTACATCTTCTTCAACAATAGTTTTTGATTGCAATTTTTTTACAAAATTATCTGCCTTTTTATATAATTCTGAAGATTTGTTAGCTCTACCTGAAATAATAAGCGGAGTACGAGCTTCATCTATTAAAATACTATCAATTTCATCTACAATTGCATAATTTAGTTCTCTTTGAACAGCTTGTTCTTTATATATAACCATATTATCTCTTAGATAATCAAAGCCAAATTCGTTATTTGTTCCATATGTTACATCTGCACTATAAGCTGCTCTTTTTGCATCTGGTTCCATTCCACTAATACATAATCCTACAGATAGTCCTAGAAATTTATATAATTTTCCCATCCACTCACTATCTCTTTTTGCCAAATAATCGTTTACAGTTACAACATGTACACCCTTTCCTGAAAGTGCATTTAAATAAACAGGTAACGTTGCTACTAATGTTTTTCCTTCACCTGTTTTCATTTCTGCAATTCTACCTTGGTGTAAAATAATACCACCTATTAATTGAACATCAAAATGTCTCATTCCTAATACTCTTTTTGATGCTTCTCTTGCTACTGCAAAAGCCTCTGGTAATATATCATCTAATGTCATTCCATTTTCTAATTTTTGTTTTAATTCTGGTGTTTTTGCTTGTAATTCTTTATCCGTTAGTTTTTCCATTTCTGGTTCTAAACTATTTATTTTATTTACAAGCGGCATTACTCTTTTTACTTCTTTTTCACTGTATGATTTAAATAATCCCATTGATAAATTCCTCCTCATAATATCATAACATATGTACTATATCACTTTTAAATATAATTATCAAGAAAATTAAAGAAAAAAATAGAACTAATCATTTTTATATGATTAATTCTATTAATAATTAGGAATTTTTTATTTATTTTATTTGCTTCATTACTTCTTCAGCAAAATTTTCTTCCTTTTTCTCAATTCCTTCACCTTTTTCAAATCTTGCAAATTTGATTATTTTTGCGTTTTTAGAATCTACTAATTCTTTTACCTTTATATCAGGATTTTTAACAAATTCTTGCTCTACTAAACATATTTCGCTATAAAATTTTCCAACTCTACCTTGAACAATTTTTTCTGCAATTGCTTCTGGTTTTCCTTCGTTCATAGCTTGTGCTTTTAAAATTTCCATTTCTTTATCTAATCTCTCAGAAGGAACTGATTCTTTATCTAAATATTCTGGTCTTGCTGCTGCAATTTGCATACATATATCTTTTGCTAAATCTTTATCTCCATTTTCTAATTCAACTAGAACTCCTATTTTTCCATCTCCATGAATATATTGTTCTACTAAACCTGTTGATTCAAATCTTTCAAATCTTCTAATTGACATGTTTTCTCCAATTTTAGCGATTTTATCTGTTAATACTTCATTTACAGTTTTAGATGAATCATTAATAAATTCTTGTGATAATAATTCTTCTACATCCTTTGGATTTTTTACAGCTACTTGTTTTGCAATATCATTTGCAAATGTTCTAAATTCTTCGTTCTTAGCAACAAAGTCTGTTTCAGCATTTACTTCTGCAATAGCTCCTATTTTAGAATCTTCTGATACATATGCAGTAACTAATCCTTCTGCTGCTATTCTATCTGATTTTTTTGCAGCTTTAGCAATTCCTCTTTCACGTAATAATTCTATTGCCTTTTCCATATCTCCATCTGTTTCTGTTAAAACTTTTTTGCAGTCCATCATTCCTGCGCCAGTTTTTTCTCTTAAATCTTTTACTTGGCTTGCTGTAACCATTTTCTTATCCTCCCTTGTATTATTTTAATATTTATATTATAGAAGCAGGTTCTGTACCTGCCCACATTTAATTAATATTTTTATTATGTGCATGCACAAGACCTGCCTCTACACATTTTATATTAATGCATTATGTCTTATCCATTTTTTATTCTTCTACTATTTCTTCATTATTTTCTTCGCTATTTGCAACTACTTCTTCAATAGATTCTTCTTGTTTATTCTCTTTTGTTTCAACTGTTAAGTCTAATGCTTCACCTTGTTTTCCTTCTATAACAGCATTGGCTATTACTTGGGCAATTAATTTAACTGAACGAATTGCATCATCATTTCCAGGTATAACATAGTCTACGTTTTCTGGACTGCAATTTGTATCTACTAATCCTACTACTGGTATATTTAATTTTTTTGCTTCTTGTATAGCTATTGCTTCTTTTTTAGAATCTACTATGAAAATTACACCTGGTAATTCTTCCATATCTTTTATTCCACCCAAGTTTGTTTCTAACTTAGCCATTTCTTTCTTTAAGCCTATTACTTCTTTCTTAGGTAATACTTCAAAAGTACCATCTTGTTCCATAGCTTCTAATTTTTTAAGTCTTTCTACTCTTGTTCTAATTGTTTTAAAGTTAGTTAGCATTCCACCTAACCATCTTTGATCAATATAGAACATTCCACAAGATATAGCTGCTTCTTTCATACATTCTTGTGCTTGTTTTTTTGTTCCTACAAATAGAACTGTTTTTCCTTCTTCTACTTGTTCTTTAACGAAGCTATATGCTTCATCAATTTTCTTTGAAGTTTTTTGTAAATCAATGATGTGAATACCATTTCTAGCTTGAAAAATATATTCAGCCATTTTAGGATCCCATCTTCTAGTTTGATGTCCAAAATGAACACCTGCTTCTAGTAATTGTTTCATTGCAACTACTGCCATTTTTTATTCCTCCTTTTAGTTTTTCTTCCACAAGGCTTACGTTGAATGCTAACCATTATAGGCACTAAGCATAACTAACCTTATGTGTAATATTAACTATGATATTATAACAAAAAACTATTACAATTGCAATAGTTTTTTGTTTTTTTCTCCTAATTTTATGTAATTTTTTCTATAACTATCCTATTATCTTTAATTTCTGATTTTATCATTTCTGCACGATATGAACGTATTTTATATTCTCCTTTACCATCAAATCTGAAAATTACTGCTTTTGTATAGTCATTATTATCTTTATTGTATTCTTCTATTATTATACTTCCTTTGCATTTATTCATAGTATTAAATGTAGTCATAAATCCTATTCCGCTACCTCCAGTTTCTTTATGGGTAGTAATTCTTCTCTTGCCTAAATTTATTAATGTTTCAATTTCAAATTCTATACCAGTATCATAAATACAAAGTTCATAAGAATCTTCCACTATTCCTAATACTGCCATTATATTTTTATGAATATTATTAGATGAATTTATTGCAATAATTGCATCTTTTATATGATCTCCAATTATAGTTTCTAACTCATCCTTATCTATAATATTATCAATAAGATAATTAATTTTATCATTTATTTTTAAATTAAATTCAATATTATTATTTATTGCAATAGAATACATATATTTAAATATATTATCAATTCCTATAATTCCAGTAGTTGGTAATTTATTATTTTTGTTGTTTTTCATAACCTCAGCCGAAAAATTTTGTGACATTTTCTTTAAATCTTGGAGCATTACAGATAATTCTTTTGATGTTTCCATTTCATTATTTGAATTTAAAGAACTAATAATTGCATTCTCTAAGGCTGAAAATCTATTATTATACTTATGTATTACTGTCGAAAGTTGAATATTTTTTTCTTTTAGTTCTTCTATAGTATTATTCATATTATTTATTTCACTTTTTTGAATATCTATAGTTCTATTTTTCATTTCATCATTATATTGTGCCGTTATTTGTTTGTGTATCCATATTATAAAGTTAAAAGTAATAATTATGACACCAGCAAATACATATGAATTAAGTAATACATCTTCTGATTTTTGTAGTAATCCACAAAACAATAATATTACTCCTAAAAAAAATATACACAATATACCTATCTTTGATATACGATTTGATTTTTTAAGAAAATAAAATCCATTCTTAAATCTCTTTATCTTGAAGAAAAGGGTAATTATAATATTCATTATTGTTGGAATAATAATTAAACTTATTAAGTTATTAAAGTTAATCTTTGGAATTAGCAAACTTAGTAATGTTCCAGATATAACAACTGATAAAATATATATAACATATGTAATTATAAATGCAATGCTGGCTACAGTTAAGCAATAACTTATTTTATTTTTAGTAATAAATGTTAAAATAATAGTTTGAAAAAATAATATAATTGGAAAAATCGCAACTGCACCAATATATCTTATTAATATTGAATAAATACCTGAAAAAATCATACTTGACAATAATATTATTATATATTTCCTAATTTTTGGGTTTCTATTATTAGTAATTTTAAAATATATAAAATAATCATATAAACTAATATAAAAAATTTTTATTATATTATTAATTATATCTATTTTTTCCATTATATACCTCGCGCTTTTTATTATATAATATTAAATAAAAGCAGTCAAACTTTTAGATTATAACTTTCTACTAGCTTGACTGCTTTTATTTAATATTTTATGCCCAGTAACCAAGATATTTCATAATCCAAGCCCACATAATTATTCACCTCCTTTTATTTTCTATAATTAAAAAATAACACTTAGGTTTTATTTACCTAAGTGTTTGAGGTTTGTAATTATATGTATATATATGTCATTACATGTCTTTTTTTATCATATTTGCATAATAATATATAAATTCTGTAGGAGATGGTACTCCTGTATGATAATTTATTTTAGCCGTATAATATACTTCTAATTCTTCTGGAGCAGAAGTTTTCCACGCATAATTAATTGCTGTTTGCATTACTCTGCTAATGCTACTAGAAGATTTCTTATATACCTTTGCTAAATAATTAAATACTGTATCATCATTTTTCTTATCATCTTCTATTAAATATAAAATTGCATCATAAATATATCTTCTCCCCTTTAAATGTGAACTTATTCCTATTAAATCTAATTCTGAATTTATTCTACTAGCAATTTTATTTTTTAATTCAGCTTTTGTCTCTTTTAATAATTCATCTTTATTTTCACTATTATGCTTATATAAAGATTTTCTAAGTAAAATTAATGCAGAAATGACTGACTTTATTGAATAATCAATTTGCTGTTTATAAAAAATTAAATCTGCACCTTCTTCATGTAAATTATTATATAAAATATCTGATGATGAATTTGTTGTAACAATAATTATAGGTTTAAACTTTTTAGTATATTTTTTTACCTTTTCTAAAAATTCTATTCCTGACCCTTGCCCTTTATGTAATTCTATATCTAAGATAATTCCTTCCGGATTATAATCTTTAACATATTCTAATGCTTTATTACTAGAATTAGTTATTGCAACCAATTTTATATCATTTCTTGTACTAACATAATTTTTAAACCTATTACATTGTATTTCGTCATCTTCAATTAATAATATTCTCATTGGCTTATTTTCCATTATTTACTCCTTTTTCTTTATATTTACACCTAATACATATAATAACATATTTTTACATACTTTTGTATAGTTTTATTTCATAAAATTAAAATATTAGTGTAATAAAATCAATTTATAATTTATTATATGGAGGTTACTATGAAAACAAAAAAAGAAGAAATTGGAAGAAGGGTTAAAATATTAAGAGAAAAAATGCAACTTAATCAAAAACAATTTGCTGAATTAATTGGAATGAAAACACAATACTTAAGTAATGTAGAAAAAGGATTGAATGGAATTACAATTGATAAGTTAATAAAAATATGTAATATAACAGGAACCTCTTCTGATTACATTATATTTGGAACAGATAATATCTCTTCTCATCAAATTCACGAAAATATTGCCAAATACTCTAGTGATCAAATATCATTGGCATTTGAATTAGTAAAAGACATTGTTCTTCTTTTCAAATAATCAATTATAAATTGATTATTTGAAATTTTTACTTGACTTTTAATAGCCTCATTGGTAAAATATGGATTATATAATACCATATTTTGTAAAACGAGGTAATATTATGTTAAAAAATCTTTTAAAATATAAATTATCATCTTTAAATTTTTCAAATCAGATAAAAGAATTTGAACATAAGCAATTTGAATTAAACATTCTTCAAGATGAAATATCTGAATGGAATGATAAAAGTATAAAAATACAATCAAATTTTGACTTTGTTTTGCCAAATTATATAATTTATGAAATTCTTGAAAACGAAAATACCAAGAATTACTTTAATTTACACTATTTAATTAACTGTGCTGTTATTAATGGTAGAATTACAGAAGATAACGGAAAACTACTTAAGAAGATTTATTGTTAATTGTTTTTTATTTTCTAATGTCAATAATATTGAATTAAAAACGAAATCAATTAAAAAGACCTTTATTAATTAATAAAAGTCTTTTTTAAAATATATTCTAGTTATTACATCCACAGTCATTTGATGAAATTGGATTATTATTTGTATCTACTAAATTGTTCATCAATAATTTCATCTCTCATACTATTTTCACTTGCCATTTGATGTAGTAATTCTTGATGAGATTTATTCCC
>CANQAB010000053.1 GCA_947589445.1 uncultured Clostridia bacterium
TTTTAATGGGATATTTTCAAAGTCTTCGCATCTTCTGTACAATATGTTTCTATTTGATAATTTTTGTTGGTTAAAAGTTTAAATGTATTAGTTATTAATTGAATATATTTTTTTTCTATAACATCTTTTTGAAATGTAGATGTAACTAAAAAAACAATTTTTTTGTCTGTCATTTCTTTTATTTCAAGTGGATTTACCCATGTAATAAAAGAAATTGGACTCATTTCTTCTTTTAAAAGATTTTTTGCGTTGTTTAAAAGTTCTAGTTCTTCTCTGTTCATTATTTTCTCCTTATAAAGTTATCCACATGTTATCCACTAATTGTGGATAACACTGTTTAAAACATTATTTTTTTATGATTGTTATATAATATCAAAAATGATAAAAAAAAGTCAATAAAAATGTGGAAAAAAAACAAAAAAATGTGGATAAATTGAATTAACGATTGATTTCCCTAAAGTAAAATTCAAAAAGTATTGACATTTTTTTATAATTATTATATAATCTATAATACTTGTTGAAAATTTAAAATGAAAATACCCATAGGGAATAAATATAATGGAGGGAAACAGAATGAAAAGAACTTTTCAACCAAAAAAAAGACAAAATAGTAAAGAACATGGTTTCTTTAAAAGAATGAAAACAAGAGCTGGAAGAAATGTATTAAAAGCAAGAAGAGCAAAGGGAAGAAAAAAATTAACAGCATAAGAAAGAGGACCGCACGACAAAAGTGGTCCTTTTTAAAAATGCAATAAAACTTTGCTTTTTAGGAGATTTTCTCCAAAAAAGGAATTATTGAAAAATGAAAAAAACATTAAAATTAAAAAAAAATTATGAGTTTAGAAATATATTAAAAAGAGGAAAGTATTTCGGCGGAGATTTTATAGAATGTTTTTATTTAAAAAATAATAAAAATATAAATTATATTGGAATTGCAATTAGTTCTAAATTATGCATTGCTGTTAAAAGAAACAGAATTAAAAGAGTAATTAGAGAAGCATATAGAAAACTTGAAGATAGTACTAAAAGTGGAGCTACTATAGTTTTTTTATGGAATAAGAAGGCTAATATTGAAGAATGCAAGTATAAAAATATAGAGAGAGATATGATTAAAATTTTTAATAAAATAGGTATTTATAAAAATGAAAAGAATGATAGTTTACCTAATTAAATTTTACCAAAAACACATATCTGTATTTTTTGAAAAAAATGGTGTAAAATGCAAATTTTATCCATCATGTTCAGAATATTCATTGCAAGCAATTGAAAAATATGGCTGTATCAAAGGTATATTTTTATCAATAAAAAGAATTATAAGATGTAATCCGTTTTCAAAGGGAGGATATGATCCGCTAAAATAATGGAGGGATAATTAATGTTCAATTTTTTTGCAAATGTTTTTGGATATTTATTAAATTTATTATATATGATTTTTAGTAATTATGGCTTAGCAATTATTGTTTTTTCTATTTTAATAAAAGTTATATTGTTACCACTAACTATAAAACAACAGAAAACAGTTGAAAAATCAGCTAAATTGCAAGAAGAAATGAAATCTTTACAATTTAAATATAAGAATGATCCAGAAAAATTAAATAAAGAAATGATGGATATGTACAAAAGGGAAAACATGAGTCCTTTTAGTGGATGTTTAAGTTCTATTGTTCAAATAATCTTACTTTTATCAGTATTTTATTTGGTAAGAAGTCCACTTACTTTTATGAAAAAGGTAGACCCAAATGTTATTAATGATTATTCTAATAAATTAGAACAAAAAACAAATTATCCAGAAGTTCAAATTATTAAGGAATTTGGAGCAAATGATAATAATGTTTATTTAAATATGAATTTCTTAGGATTAGATTTAAGTAGTGTTCCTTCATCAAATTTAAAGGATGTAAAAACTTTAATAATACCATTTTTATATGTTGTTTCTTCTATTGCATCTATGAAATTAACTTTAAATATGCAGAAAAATAATAACAGTAGTAAAGTAGAAAATGGGGAAGAGAAAAAAGAAGAAACAGAGATGGATATGCTACAAAGTACGAATAAGTCTATGTCTTATATGATGCCATTAATGGCGTTTTCAATATCTTTAGTTGCTCCATTAGGATTAGCACTATATTGGTTTATGAGCAATATATTAATGATTGCAGAAAGAATTTTCTTAAATATTATTAGTGCAAAAAAGAATCAAGAAGAAGCATAAATAACCTGTACTAGAAAGGAAAGAATGTTAATATGGAAGAAAAAAGATATGTTTTTGAAGGAAAAACAACTAGTGAAGCAATAGAAAAGGGATTATCACAGTTAAAACTTAAAAAAGATGAAGTAGAAATAACTGTTTTAAAAAATGAAGAAAAAAGAAGTTTCTTTAGCATATTAGATCCTAGAGTTGTAAAAGTCGAAATAGTAAAGAAAGATAAAGTAAATAATCAAACCAAAAAAGAAAAAAAAGCGATGGATAATAAATCTATTGAAAAAGCAACAAGTAATATTTCATCTTTTTTGGAAAAGTTTTTAAAACAAATATCAGAAGAATTAACTTATAATATATCAAATGACGAATATTATATATTAGTTGAAATTATAGGAGAAAATACAAATTCTTTAATAGGGTATAGGGGAGAAACATTAAATGCATTACAAACATTATTAACTTCTATTGCTAATAAAGATGTAGAAGAAAAAGTAAGGGTAATTTTAGATATTTCTGGTTATAAAGAAAAAAGAAAAATAGTATTAGAAGAATTAGCTGAAAAAATATCTAAAACTGTTATAAGAACTGGAAAAAGTGTTACATTAGAACCAATGCCTGCTTATGAAAGAAAGATTATCCATTCAAAACTTCAAAATAGCAAAAAAGTAACTACAGAAAGTGTTGGAGAAGAGCCACATAGAAAAATAATTGTGAAATTAAAAAGAAATTAAAAATCAGAGGTCAAAGGTCAGATTTTTATAAATTGCACGTATATATAAGTGTATTTTTGTAATATCAGATTTTTGACCTTTTTTAAGGAGTAAAAAAATGAGTACAATTGTTGCAATATCAACTGCATCCGGAAATTCCGGAATAGGAATAGTTAGAATGAGTGGAAAAGATTGTTTTAATATTTTAAAAAACATTTTTCGCCCAGCTAGAAATGGAGAAATAACAGGGTATAAAATTAAATATGGAAAAATAGTAGATAAAAATAACGAGATAGTAGATGAAGTTTTAGTTTCTTACTTTATTGCACCTAAAAGTTACACAGGGGAAAATATATGCGAAATAAATTCTCATGGTAATAATATTGTATTAAAAAAAATATTACAGTTATGTATAGAAAATGGTGCAATACTTGCGGAACCAGGGGAATTTACCAAAAGAGCATTTTTAAATGGAAGAATAGATTTATTACAAGCAGAGTCTGTAATTGATGTTATAAATGCTAAAAGTGAATTAGAAAGAAAAGCAGCTGTAAAAGGTTTAGATGGGGAATTATCTAAAAATATAAAAAAGATTAAGTCAAAATTATTAGACGTTCTGTCAGATATAGATGCATCTATAGATTATCCAGAGTATGATATTGAAGAAAGAACAAATTATGAAATTTTAAATATATCAAAAATGTTAATTAAAGAATTAGAATTATTAGAAAATTCTTTTGAAAAAGGTAAGCTTTTAAGAGATGGAGTAAATGTAGCAATTGTAGGCAGACCTAATGCAGGAAAATCTTCTTTATTAAATAAAATATTAAAAGAAGAAAGAGCTATTGTTACAGATATAGAGGGAACAACTAGAGATACTATTGAAGAATTTGTAAATATAAATGGAATACCTTTTAAAATAATTGATACTGCAGGAATAAGAGAATCAGATAATGAAATTGAAAAAATAGGAATTGATAAAAGCAAGAAAGCCCTAGAGGGAGCAGACTTAATAATAGCAATTTTTGATAGTACAAAAGACCTTTGCAAAGAAGATATGGATATTATAAATTCAATTAAAAATAAAAATGCAATTATACTATTAAATAAAAACGATTTGCAAAATAAAAAGATAAAGAAAGAAGATTTAATAAAATATAATAAGGATGTAATTGAAACATCAATAAAAACAGATGAAGGAATAGAAGAGCTGTATAAAAAAATGGTTGAATTATTTAATACTAAAGATATATCTTCTGAAAATGTATCTATAATAACTAATGTAAGGCACAAAGAATTAATAAAGAATTCTAAGCAAAATATTATAGATGCTGTAAATGCAATTAATTCAAAAATGCCAATAGATATTATAGCTATTTATTTTAAAGAGGCAATACAAGAGATGAATAAAATTACAGGAGAAAATGTAACAGAAGATATAATAAATGAAATTTTTTCTAAATTTTGTTTAGGAAAGTAAAAATATTAAAATTATATAATAATATAAATAATTTCGATAATTCATAAATTATAACGCCATTATCTCGGTTAGCTTCACATTCGTTCGCCACCCATAATAGAAAATGTCGAAAGAGATATTCATTTGAGAAGCAAGGTGCTTTTCATCTCTAGAAGGCTTATAAATTTATTCTTATCTCAATTTATTTATATTATTATACTATTATACTATTAGTTTATTATTTAAATGATAAAAGAAATGGAGTATAAATATGAGTTATTTTGCAGGAGAATATGATGTAGCAGTAATTGGAGCAGGACATGCAGGCTGCGAGGCAGCATTAGCATGTAGTAGATTAGGAATGAAAACATTGCTATTTTCTATTAGCTTAGAAGCAATAGCAAATATGCCATGTAACCCACACATAGGTGGCTCTTCAAAAGGACATTTAGTTAGAGAAATTGACGCACTTGGAGGAGAAATGGGCAAAAATATAGATAAGACTTTTACACAACTAAGAATGCTAAATACATCAAAAGGACCAGCAGTGTATTCTTTAAGGGCACAAGCTGATAGAAAGCTTTATCATATAGAAATGAAACATACATTGGAAAAACAAGAAAATTTATATATTAAACAGGCTGAAATTGTTGATATTGGCGTAAATAACGGAAATGTAGAAACTATTACAACGAATATAGGCGCAGAATACAAAATAAAATCTGTCATTTTAGCAACAGGCACATATTTAAAGGGAAAAATTTTTATAGGAGATGTATCTTATGAAAGTGGACCAGATGGTGTTTCTGCTGCAAATGAGCTATCTTCATGTTTAAAAAAATTAGGAATTAATATTGTTAGGTTTAAAACAGGAACTCCTGCAAGAATTAATAAAAAGTCTATAGATTTTTCGAAGATGGAGATACAAGAGGGAGATAAAGATATAGAGATGTTTTCCTTTGAAGATAATCCTGTTTCAAAGGAGCAAATGCCTTGTTATTTAACTTACACAAACGAGGAAACACATAAGGTAATACGTGAAAACCTACATAGGTCTCCTTTATATTCTGGAAATATAGAAGGAACAGGTCCTAGATATTGCCCTTCTATTGAAGATAAGGTAGTAAGGTTTAGTGATAAACCAAGACATCAAGTTTTTGTTGAACCAGTTGGAAGAGATACAGAGGAAATGTATATACAAGGAATGAGTTCATCTCTACCAGAAGATGTTCAAATAGCAATGTACAGAACAATACCAGGATTAGAAAATGCAGAATTTACAAGGCCGGCATATGCAATTGAATACGATTGTATTGATCCATCACAGTTAAAGTTATCATTAGAATTAAAAAATATAAATGGCATGTTTTTTGCGGGGCAAATAAATGGAACATCAGGATATGAAGAAGCTGCAGCACAGGGGCTAATTGCTGGTATTAATGCAACACAAAAGATAAAGGGAAAAGAACCATTAATACTAGATAGATCAGATGCTTATATAGGAGTACTAATAGATGATATTGTTACAAAGGGAACAAACGAACCATATAGAATGATGACTTCTAGAGCAGAATATAGACTTTTATTAAGACAAGATAATGCAGATTTAAGACTAACTGAAAAAGGATATGAAATAGGATTAATAACAGAAGAAAGATTTAAAAAGTTTAAACAAAAAAGAGATAATATTGAGGAAGAAATAAAAAGATTAAAAGAAAAAACAATTAAGCCTACAGAGGAAGTAAATAAATTGTTGTCAGACAATAATTCGTCTATAATTAGTACAGGAACAAAGCTTTCAGAGTTATTAAAAAGAACAGAGTTAAATTATAAAATTCTAGAACCTATTGATAATGATAGACCAAATTTAACAAAACAAGAAATAGAGGAAGTTGAAATTCAAATAAAATATGAAGGATATATAAAATTACAGAATAATCAGGTAGAAAAATTCAAAAAATTAGAAAACAAAAAATTAAGTGAAAAGATTGATTATTCACAATTAAAGGGACTAAGTTTAGAGGCAAGACAAAAATTAAACAAAATAAAACCTTTATCTATAGGACAGGCATCAAGAATATCTGGTGTATCGCCAGCAGATATATCTGTTCTGCTTATTTATATAAAAGGAAATATTTAAAAAATTTTTTTCATAATATAATTAATAAAAAACAATCAGTTTTGCGTGAAACATTTGTGAAACATTAGTAGACAAGCATAAAAGAAGAAAATAAAATTTTTCTGATAGAAAAAAAGAGGAAGTTAAACATGGAAGAAAAAGATTTTAAAGAATTATTAAAAGAAAAGGCATCTAATATTAATGTATTTTTAAAGGATGAAGAAATAGATAAACTTTACAAATATAAAAATTTAGTTTTAGAATGGAATGAAAAAATTAATTTAACAGCTATTACAGAAGATAAGGATTTTATTGTGAAACATTTTGTAGATTCGCTTACAATTAATAGATATATTGAAAATGATAAAACAATAATAGATATTGGAACAGGAGCTGGTTTTCCAGGGATTCCAATTAAAATAATAAATCCGGAAAATAAAATAGTATTATTTGATTCTTTAAATAAAAGAATTAAAGTTTTAGAGGATATAATAAATAAATTACAATTAAAAAATGTTCAATTAATTCATGGCAGAGCAGAGGAAGTTTTTAAAAATAAAGAATATAGAGAAAAATATGATATTGCAACATCAAGAGCTGTAGCTAGTTTGAATGTTTTGGTAGAATTAATGCTACCTGCTGTAAAAGTTGGTGGTAAGTGTATTTGCATGAAAGGAAATAATGTTGAAGGTGAAATTAACAATGCTAAAATTGCAATAGATGTATTAGGAGGAAGAATAGATAAAATTAATAAGGTTATTTTACCGGAGTTTAATTTAGAAAGAAATATTATTGTTATAAAAAAGGTAAAGCCAACTCCAAAGAAATTTCCTAGAAAACCAGGAACCCCTCAAAAATCACCTATACAATAAAATATTATAAAATGATTTAATAAAAATTTAAAAATTTCATTGACATATTATAAATAATTTTATATGATTAATATGTCAATTTTTATGTTAGGAGGAAGAATTTTGGGAAAAGTAATATCAATCGCCAATCAAAAAGGTGGAGTAGGAAAAACAACTACAGCAATTAATTTAAGTACAGTTTTAGCAAAAAGAAATAAAAAAACATTATTAATAGATACAGATCCTCAAGGCAATGCTACAAGCGGAGTTGGAGTAGAAAAAGATTTAGAAAAGTCTATTTATAATGTATTAATAGAAGATACACCAATAGAGGATGTAATTGTAGAGACAAATATAAAAAAATTATCTTTATGTCCTTCTAATATTAATTTGGCTGGAGCAGAAGTAGAATTAGTTTCTATGATGTCCAGAGAAATGAGATTAAAGGAAAAGTTGGATGCAATTAGGAACAACTATGATTATATTATTATAGATTGTCCTCCTTCTTTAGGTTTAATAACATTAAATGCATTTACTGCATCAAATAGCGTATTAATACCTGTACAATGTGAATACTACGCATTAGAAGGATTGGGACAACTTTTAAATACTATTAAGTTAGTAAAAAAACACTTAAATAAAGAGTTAGAAATAGAAGGAGCATTACTTACAATGTTTGACACAAGGACAAACTTATCAAAACAAGTTGTTGATGAAGTTAAAGGCTATTTTGTTGATAAAGTATATAAAACAGTAATTCCTAGAAATATTAAATTAAGCGAGGCGCCTAGTTATGGTATGCCAATAACATTGTATGACCCACATTCTAAAGGTGCAAAGTGCTATGATAAACTTGGAAAAGAATTAATTAAGAATAATGAAGAATCTAAGGCAAAACATATGAAGTAAAACAGGAAGTTATTTCAAAATTTAATATACGAAAGTGAATAATATAATAGGAGGAAATAGAAAATGGCTAAAAAAACAGGTTTAGGAAAAGGATTAAATGCATTATTTTCAGAAACAATAGATGATGAAGAAGAGATAAAAGTAGATGAAGAAATAAATGGTGAACTTATACAAAATTTAAAAATAACAGAGGTTGAACCAAATAGAGAACAACCAAGAAAAGAATTTAATGAAGAAACATTAGAAGAATTAGCAGATTCTATAAAAAAATATGGGCTTATTCAACCAATTGTAGTAGCTAAAAAAGATGGATATTATCAAATTATCGCAGGTGAAAGAAGATGGAGGGCTTCAAAAAAAGCAGGCTTAAAAACTATTCCTGCAATTGTAAGAGAAGATGATGAAAAAAAGAATAAAGAGATAGCATTAATAGAAAATATTCAAAGGGAAGATCTAAATGCTGTAGAAAAGGCTCTAGGAATAAGACTTTTAATGGATGAATATAACTTAACTCAACAAGAAGTTGCTGAAGTTATTGGAAAAAGTAGAAGTGGAGTAGCTAATACTTTAAGAATATTAAATTTAGATGAAAGAGTATTAGAATTGGCAAAACAGGGAAAATTAACAGAAGGTCATTGTAGAGCACTTTTAGCGTATGAAGATAAAGATAAACAGTATTTAGAAGCCATGAAATTAATTGAAAATGGAAGAAGCGTAAGAGATATAGAAAGAAAAACACAAAGAAATAAACCAAAAAAAGTTGACCAAAGATATGTTGCAATTTGTAATGATGTAGAAGATACTTTTCAGAGTTTTTTTGGAACAAAAGTAAAAGTAGATGCAGGAAAAAGAAGTGGTAAAATTATAATACAATATAGTACAAATGATGATTTGGCAAGAATTTTAGAGCTCATAAAGTAATTATTATAAATAAAATAGAAAATATATTAAACTAATAAAAATTAGTTAGGTTGTTATAATTCATCAAAAATCCAAAAATTTCTATTGACAAAAAAGCCTTTAATGTGTTAATATATATAATGTTACTGACGAAAGTTAGTAACCTACGGAGAGGTGGTCGAGTTGGTTTATGGCACCAGTCTTGAAAATTGGCGTAGGTTTGTAGCCTACCGTGGGTTCGAATC
>CANQAB010000054.1 GCA_947589445.1 uncultured Clostridia bacterium
ATTATGTCTTTTTTTGGACATCAAAAATGCACCTCCTAAAATTAGATTTTTTAGTCTAACTTTTGGGGTGCACTTCATTTGCAAGGTAGATGTGAGTTTTCTCAATATATCTGGCAAAACCACGTTTGTGGATTGTCATTTCCTATATTTATTATACACAGATTATATGAAAAAGTCAAATAAAATTTTGTAAATCCTGTATGTTAAACAAGTTTTCGATTTTCTATCAATTACAATAAATTTATATTATTAAACAAATACAATGCAACTTTATTTTGTTCGGTTGTTTCCATTTCCATAAGTTTAGCCATTGCAAACAATACAATTTCTTGTTTTTATAGTTAATATCATTTAATTATCTTTTAAAATTTTGTTTCTGACACAATTCCTAACCCCCTATGAGTTTTGACAAATGGTACAAAACTCGGAGATAATGTAGTTCATACTGAAAATAAAACTATAAAAAAATATCATCCTTTTTTAGAATGATATTTCTATTTATCTGTTTTATAGTTCGAACAGATACGTCGTTGGTGCCCTAAAGGAAGGAGTATGACAACTTTAATTTTTTAAAAATTACTACTATCCCATTAAAAACATCAAATATAATTTAAGACAAATAATGATTCGGCAATATGCAAGTATGTTTTTTAAATTGGCAAAATATATCAATTTAAATCTACACAACCTTTATTATAATAATATCTGTAATAAGAACCATTTTATTTGCATTATAATTCATGATAATTATATAATTTTTTTCTCAAAAAAGTAATGTTTTCACTTAGGTATATATAACAATTATTTATTGATATTAATTTTATAATACCTTGTTCCTTCTTCTTCACTAATGAATATTCCATTATTCTTTTCGATTGTCCTAGCGCTTCCAATATTTCCTTTAGAAGATTGTCCATACACAACATCAAATCCTATTTCTTTAAGTTTTATTAATCCTAATTCTAGCATCTTAGTTGCATAGCCCTTTCTTCTTTCCGATAATCTTACTTGATAATAAAAATTACCAGACCATTTCTTCCAATTGTTATCTATCTCAGTTCTCAAACAAATAAATCCAACTGGTCTATTATCTACATACATTATATATGTTACTGTAGGGGTATCCTCAAAAGATACCTTATTATTTTTCCTATTAATTTGATTAATTATATATTCTTTAAAGTCTATTTCATTTAATCCATATGCATCATTAGATTGACCATTATCACCATTAGGAATATCTTGATACATATCATATAGTTCTTTATCTAGTAAATCTAAAGATAATTCTTTTAATTCATAATTCATATTAAATACCTACTTCAATTTCCTTTAAACATTTTCTTTTGATATTCTATTATCAATTTTAAATACCAATTTTTTATTTTAAAACTCGAACTATAAAGTCCGAGTTACCTATCCATCTGGTGGAGATGAGGAGAGTCGAACTCCTGTCCAACAGCCCTTCCACATAAATTTCTCCGAGTGCAGTTTGTTATTTAAATTTCCTCTGCTTAAAAGTTAACAAACAAACTTATATGCAGAGTAGTTTCTAAAATACCCACCATTCCCGAAACAAGGAATAGCTTCGTTTCCCGCTATTTCGTCGCTTTATCCTAAAACGTGGGCATTCTAGGTAAAACGTCGTTGCTCTTAGGCAGCGTATGCTAATTCTGTATTATCAGCGTTTATTTTTATTTTTGCTTTTTTATAGTGGCCAAAGCAACCATCCACTACTCGCTATTTATATTTCTAGACTGCTGTCGAAACCAAATACATCCCCATATTCAATAATCCAATTATAACATAATTTCATTTGCAAGTCTACCCTTAAGTTACATTTCTCATTGGTAAATGTTAGTATATAATAGTTTTACAATTCGCAATTGTCGTAATATGTTATTAAAAAATATATTATATTTTAAGAAAATTCTTTTTTACTCTTGCATATAATAAAAATATATGTTAATATAAGAATTGTATTAAATATAGGGGCATAGTACATCGGTAGTATAATGGTCTCCAAAACCACTGAGCTAGGTTCGACTCCTAGTGCCCCTGCCATTTTCAGACTTTGCAGAGGCAAAGTCTTTTTATGTATAATAAAAAATTCTATTATATGAAATGCTACAACCGCTATTGCCTTTAATATTTGTTCCTTATAGTCACAAATTAAAATCGGTACTTTCTGTCTTTAAATTCTTTTCTTAATATCATTTTATTTTCTGGAGGTTTTTATGTCTTTTAAGAGTTTAACTCAATTTTCTTTACCTTTAATATTAATTATTATATTAATTCCTACATTGTTTATTCCAACTTTTTCTTCTTCATTAAATATAGAAAAATATAATACAGATGACTCAAGCGCTAAATTTGATATATCAAGTTCTGTTTTTAAATGGCCAATTCCTGGATACACTAGAATAAGCTCTTATTTTGGAAAACGAAGTACCCCTACTAATGGTGCAAGTAGTTATCATCAAGGAATTGATATTCCTGCACCTTTTGGAACCACTTTAATAGCTCCATATACATCTAAAGTAACTTTTACAGGCTTTAAGGGTTCTGGCGGTTATACAATAACGCTAATGTATAATGATATAGAATTTATTTATCATCATGTCTCACCAGAATATATTGTTAAAATTGGAGATTTAGTTACTACTGGTCAAGTAATTGGACAAGTTGGACCTAAGAATGTTTATGGAATAAAAAATAATCCTTATAAAGATTCAAACGGAAACCCAACTAACGGTGCTACCACTGGCTCACATTTACATTTTTCAATAAAAAAAGACGGCAAAGCCGTCAATCCGTTAAATTATTTTATTTAATTTCTATTTGTTACATATCATCTTCTTCATTTTGTTGTTCTTCATAAGAATCATGATTACAACCCTCTTCACATTCATTGCATCCATGTGAACATCCATCATGTTCATGGTCATTCCAATCTAATTCTATTGTATTATTACATTCTGGGCATACAACTCTATCTTGTAATCCATTAGAACAATCTACTGAAAATTCTGTATCACAATAAGGACAAGTAATATCAAAATCATATTCTTCGTTTTCTTTAATATATATATCATTTTCTATTTTATCTATAGAATTTTCTATGTCGCTCATTCTGTCTTCTAACGCTTTGTATCTAATTAAAATGCTTTCCATTTTACTAGTACTTCTTGCTTCTAATTCATCTAGTTCATCCATAAATAAACCATACATATTGTATATTTGATTTTTTACATATTCCAAGTCTTCTTTGTTTTTTAAATTTTTTTCTATATCAGAAACAATCTTTTTTATCTTTTTTTGAAAATCTGACATTTCTTTCACTCCTAAACTCTTTCCATGTATTCACCTGTTCTTGTGTCTATTTTAATTACATCACCAATATTAATGAATAATGGAACTGAAATTTCATAACCATTTTCAAGTGTAGCTGGTTTACCTGATGTTGTTGTTGTATTTCCACTAAATCCTGGTTCTGTATATGTAACTTCCAATTCTACAAACATAGGTGGCTCTACTGAGAAAACTTTTCCTTTAAATGATAATATTTTAACAGACATATTTTCTTTTATATATTTTAAGCTATCTCCTAATTGCTCTTTATTTAATGGTAATTGTTCATAAGTTTCATTATCCATAAAATAGTATAAGTCGCCATCATTGTACAAATATTGCATTTCTCTTTTTTCTATTTCTGCACCCTGTAATTTTTCTGATGGATTGAATGTTTTTTCTAAAACAGATCCTGTAATTACATTTTTTAATTTTGTTCTTACAAATGCTGCTCCTTTTCCTGGTTTAACATGTTGAAATTCTACTACTTTATATACTGCATTATCTAATTCAAATGTTGTTCCATTTCTAACATCTCCTGCCATATATACTTCTGCCATTTTTAATACCTCCATATTATTATTATTAATCTTATATATTTTATACCAAAATTGTTTAAAAATCAATATTTTTTAGTTAAGTTTATTCATTTTTAATTCAAAACATCATCAATCTGCTGTACTACTATGTTTCTTTTCCCACTTATATTGTTTAAAATAACGATTCTATCTATTAAATTATTTTTGAATAATTCACTTAAAATTGGATTTTTTTTTATCGTTTGAATGTTTTCTCCATGAGCTGTAAAAATTCCTTTTACTCCTGATGTAACTGCATATTTTATTGCTTCAATATCTTCATTTGTTCCTATTTCGTCAGCGCATATAATTTCTGGTGCCATACTTCTAATTAACATTTTCATTCCAATGCATTTAGGTACATTGTTTAATATATCTACTTGTGTCCCCAAAGAATTTTGTGGAATATTTTTATACATTGCCGCTATTTCTCCTCTTTCGTCTACTACTCCAATTGTTTTGTATTCACTCAATTTTCTAATTAAATCTCTTAATATTGTTGTTTTACCTGTTCCCGGCGGAGAAACAATTAAAGTATTATAAATTTTTCCATTTTCATAAATGGAATCTATTAACTTATCTGCTACACCGATAACTTCTTTTGATATTCTAAAATTTAGACTATATATATAATTTATATTTATTACTTTGTTATTTTCAACAACAACATTTCCAGAAATACCTACCCTATGTCCTCCTTTTAGTGTAATAAATCCTTCACATATTTGCTTTTGATAAGAATATACTGAATTTTCAGTAATAAATTCCATTATTTTTAAAATATCCTCTGTTTGTATAATATAGAATATTTTTTTTATTTCACTATTAAACTTTAAAATAATAGGTCTATTTACTCTAATTCTTATCTCTTCTAATAAATTATAATTAAAATTATCTATATATTTAGATAGTTCTATTTTTATATGATTTGGAAAATAATTTAATATATCAGGTTCGTCCATTTTTTAACCTTTCAAAAAAAACATATACTATTAATAAGTATATGTTTTTTTTATTATTTTAGAACTTTATTCTGCCCAGTTATGTGAAACTTCTACAACATCATCTAAGTCTTCTAGTCTATCAATTAATCTTTGCATTTTTTCTCCATGTTCTTCATCTAATTCTATATATGTAGTAGGAATTAATTTAACATCCGCTTCTAGAAATTCTAGTCCTTCTTTCTCTAAACTTTCTCTAACCTCTGTGAATGTTTCTGGTGCTGTTGTAATTTCGTACACTTCTTCAGATGCTTCGAAATCTTCTGCTCCACTATCTAAAGCAAGCATCATCATACTATCTTCATCTAGATTTGTTGTACTTCTATCTATTACAATTAATCCTTTTTTATTAAATAAATAAGATACACAGCCTGTTGTTCCTAAATTTCCTCCAGACTTATCAAATGCGTGTCTAACATCTGCTGCGGTTCTATTTCTATTATCTGTAGCTGCATTAACAATTACTGCAACTCCATTTGTTCCATATCCTTCATAAGTAACTTCTTCATAGTTTTCATTACTTCCTGTAGCTTTTTTTATTGCATTGTTAATTGTATCATTAGGCATATTAGCTGATTTACATTTTGCAATTACATTCTTTAATTTAGAATTACCAGCTGGGTCAGGTCCACCTTCTTTAACCGCAATTAATAATTCTCTTCCTAATTTTGTAAATACTTTTCCTCTAGCAGCATCTGCTTTTCCTTTTTTAGCTTGAATATTATGCCATTTTGAATGTCCTGACATTGTTAATTCCTCCTTTATTTTATATAGTATTTAAGCTACTTTCTGGCTTTTTATATAATATTTTTACCTAAAATTTGTTTTATTGATATTACTTAGTTTGCGAGTTTGCTTTTTTTGAATTGTGCCAGAATTTTTTAAAATTTTTATTAAACAATCTATAGTTGTACAAATAGAATTTGTACTTTTATATAATAACATATTTTTTTATTTTTGTGTAGCCTTTTTACCAATTTTTATGTTTTATTCTTCATACAATTATTTTTAGTACCTTTTATTTAATATTATGTCATTTAACCACTCCTTACATTATTTGTTAAATATTCTACTTGCTTCTACTTGGTTATATAAAGATTTTTCTTTATCATAGTAAAAAGCCCATTCTTTATCACCGTATGAAAAATGCCACCATTCGCCATCATATGGTGCAAATCCTTCACTCATCATCATCTTTCTCAATAATTTTCTATTTTTTTTAGCTTCTTCTGATATATTGTCTGTTTCATAATAACACATTGTTGTACTATAATCTAAAATTTCTGAACCAAAATCAAGTATTTTATTTTGTTTTGCATCATATATAGCAGCATCAACAGCTCCTCCCGTTGGGTGTCCTGAAACTATCGGAACTGCAATTTTTTCGTGTATATATTCATACATTTCAATTTCATCTGTAAATTTATCTTTAACTTCTTCAAGTATTTCATTAAAATATTTTTCTTGTTTTTTCATATCTCTGAATCCATAAACCACAATTATTTTATAATTTTTATTTATTTCTTTCAAATCTTTTGATACTTTAATTAATTTTTCATATACCGACTTTCTAACTGCTATTTGATGACCATATTCAAGCATATTTCTTCTTTCTTGATACTTTCCAATTACATATTCATCCTCAAGTGGTAGCAAAGTAAATTCTTCTTTATCAGTTTCTACATCATATTCTTCTATGGTTAATAGATCTTCATATCTTACAAAATGATTATTTGCCATTTGTTTGTTACATTCCCTTCATCCTAATTAGTTTCTTTTATTATTTTAACTGCATCTTCAAATGTTAAAGTATTTTGCTCGCCTGTAAACATATTTTTCAATGTAATAACATTATTTTTTATTTCATCTTCTCCTATTATTATTACATATTTCACATTTAAATTATCAGCATATTTAAATTTTTTTCCTAATTTTTGTTCTTCGATATTAATTTGCACATTTAAATTATTATCTCTTAATTTTCTAGCAATATCAGCACACATATCATAATTATCTGTCATTGATACAATTAATACATTTGATATAGATTGATCTTCAGCAGATATTATCTTGTTATCTACTAATTGGAAAAATAATCTTGATAATCCTATTGAAATTCCAACTCCAGGCATTTTTCTATCTGTATAATATTCTGCTAAATTATCATATCTTCCTCCAGAACAAACACTCCCTAAATTTCTATATTTATCTAAAAATGTTTCATATACTGTTCCTGTATAATAGTCTAATCCTCTTGCTATTGTCAAATCAATTTTAAAATTATTCTCAGGTACACCAAATATTTTGATGAATTTGATAAGTTGTTTTAATTCTCCTAATCCTTCTTGAAAAACTTCATTATCAATATTTAATTCTTCTAATGATTTTATTTTATTATCATTATTTCCATCAATTGCAATAAATCTCATTATTGTTTCTACTTTTTCTATCTCTATATTTTTTAATAATTCATTTTTTACTTCTTCTGCACCTATTTTATCTATTTTATCAATTATTCTTAAAATTTCTGCCGATTCGTTTTCTAATTTTAAACTTAAAAATAAACCATTTAATATTTTTCTATTATTTATACATATTGTAAATTCATCAAATCCTAATTTTTTAAATGTATTATATATTATAGATGGAATTTCTGCATCATTAATTATTGATAATTTTCCATCTCCAATTATATCAACATCACATTGATAAAATTCTCTATACCTTCCCCTTTGTGGTTTTTCTCCTCTATATACTTTTCCTATTTGGTATCTTTTAAATGGAAAACTCAATTTATCGTAATATTCAGTAACATATTTTGCAAGAGGCACTGTTAAATCAAATCTTAATGCCAAATCATTTTCTCCTTTTTCAAATCTATATATTTGTTTTTCTGTTTCTCCTCCTGCTTTTGCAAGCAATACATTTGCATCTTCAATTATTGGTGTATCTAATGGTAAAAAACCATACTTTTCATATGATTTTTGTATCGTTTCTTTCATTTTATTAAATAAAATCTGTTCATTTGGTAATAATTCCATAAATCCTGGTAATGTTTTAGGTTGTACTTTTCCTTTCATATTTTATTCTTCCTCCTTTAATATTCTCCTTTTACATTTTGTTTTTTCTTATTTCCTTGCTTTTTATGTCTTTCTATTAATTTATTTTGAATATCTTTTATTGTAACATTAGATTTAAACATTAAAACTAATGTATGATATATTAAATCCGAAATTTCTCCTACCAATTCTTCTTTACTTGGATTTTTAGCAGCAATAACTGTTTCTGTTGCTTCTTCTCCTATCTTTTTACAAATTTTGTCGATTCCTTGATTAAGTAAGTAATTTGTATATGAATTCTCTTTTGGATTTATACTTCTATCTTGTATTTGTTCATATATTTCTTGTAATATATTTTCATTATTTTCTTTAACTTCTTTATTTGAAACTATTTCATTAAAGAAGCATGTATAATTTCCAGTATGGCAAGCACCACTGCCTATTTGCTCAACTAAAATAAGTAGAGTATCATTATCACAGTCTAAAAACATAGATTTTATGTTTTGATAATTTCCTGAAGTATCTCCTTTATGCCAAAGCTCACCTCTACTTCTTGAATAGAAACATGTTTGTCCGTTTTTTAGCATATATTCATAACTTTCTTCATTCACATATGCTAGCATTAACACTTGTTTAGTTTTATAATCCTGAATAATTGCAGGAATTAGCTCCATTTTCTCAAAATCTGGTCTCATCTTTTTACCCTCCTAACACTAAAATAAACTATGTAAGTATTTGCCTACATAGTTTATTAATTAACTAAATAGACACAAGCATTATCCTGTACCTATTACAATATTTATTGTAAAGATACAGGTTTGATATGATGGTAATATATATCTTTTACAGAATTTAATACCATTTTCAAAATATTCAAACCTTCTTTCTTATTTTTTTGTTTAGGATGAAATCATTCAAATTTAAAGCTTTCCTCCTTTGATAAGATTTCTACAGAGTACCTATTCCCATCAGTTTCAACATTGCC
>CANQAB010000055.1 GCA_947589445.1 uncultured Clostridia bacterium
TAGTATTCCTAAATATGTAGTATTAACAAAAAGATTAAAAAAGGTAATAATAAGAGCTATTAAATATATTATTGGAACATTAAAAGTAAGTGATTTTAAAGTATTGGGGACAGAAATTGAATTTGCAGAAGGTAAGAGGTACGAGCCGATAAAAATACAATTAGAAAATAATAAACAAGTAGAAATAATTGGCAAAATAGATAGAATTGATATTGCTGAAAATAAAAAAGGAAAATATATTAGAATTATAGATTATAAGTCTTCTATAAAAAATATAGATTTAAATGAAGTAGTAGCAGGAATTCAAATACAGCTTTTAACTTATTTAGATGCTGTATCTAAAAAAGAAAATGCAAACTTAGCAGGAGCATTATATTTTAGTTTAATTGAGCCAGTAATTAAAGCAAAAAATAAAAATTTGTCAGAAGAAGAATTAGAACAAGAAATACGCAACAATTTTAAAATGAATGGATTAATATTAGGAGATGTGGAAGTTATAAAAATGATGGATAAGACTTTAACAACCGGAAATTCTAATATTATACCTGCTTACATAGATAAAGAAGGCAATGTAAGCAAAAATAAACCAAGTATATTAGAAAGAGAAGACTTTATAGCTTTACAAAATAAAGTAGAAAGGGTAATAAAAGAAATAGCACAAGAAATTATGAGCGGGGAAATAGGTCAAAAACCTACTTATTCGTTAAAAAATAAACATACAGCATGTGAATTTTGTAGTTATAAATCTATATGTGGATTCGATAGTAAAATTAGCAATAATAAATATAATTATATTCCTAATTTGAAAAAAGAAGAAATATTAAATAAATTAAAGGAGGATTAAAGTGAAAGATTTATCTAATAAAGATATAATTCATGTAAAAAAGGATGGATTAGAATATATTCAATTTAGAAAACTATTAGAATATAAAGATATAAAACATTGCTTTACATTAAAACCATTAGACTTTGCATCAAATGCTACTTATGAAGAAAAAAAGAAAGAAGTAGAAGGTAACTTAGATATATTAAGTAAAGAGCTTAATTTTGATATAAATAATATTTGCAGACCTAAACAAACTCATACAGATAGAGTAGAAAAAATAGAGGATGGAGATGAAGGAATTTATAATAAAAAGTACGATAATGTAGATGGATTAGTAACAGATAAAAAAGGTAAAGTATTAATGCTTAGTTTTGCAGATTGCACTCCACTTTTATTTTATGACCCAATAAGAAATGTAATAGCAAATACACATTCTGGTTGGAAAGGTACACTTCAAACAATTGGGATAAAAACTGTAGAAAAAATGAAAAAAGAATATAATTGTAAAGCAGATAATATAATTTGTTGCATTGGTCCACATATTAGAAAATGTCATTTTGAAGTAGATAAAGATGTAAGAGATTTATTTTATAATAAATTTAAAGATTTAATTAACATAAAAGAAATAATAACTTATAAACCAGAAAATGATAAATATTATATTAATACAGCAGAAATTAACAAGCAAATTTTGAAAAAAGCTGGATTAAATGAAGAAAATATAATAGATAGTAATATTTGTACAGTTTGTAATTCAGATATTTGTCATTCTTTTAGAACAGAAAAAGAACAATCTGGTAGAAGTATTGCAATAATAGAATTAATTTAAACCAAAATTGCATTAAACTACTTTGATTATTTTATTGTATTAAAATTCAAATCGTAAGGAATGATAAAGAACTATTTATGAACGTGGAGGAAATGCATATGTTACCTAATAAAATAATACCAGGCGATACCATTGGAGTAATTGCACCAGCAAATATTATATTAGAAAAAGATGAACAATATATAGAAAAATCTTCTAAATTATTTGAAAATTTAGGATACAGAATAAAATTCGGAAAATATGTAAGAGCAAATACTTTAGGGTATGGAGCAACTGCAAAACAAAAAGCAGAAGATATTAATAGTATGTTTGCAGATAAAAATGTAAAAGCCATTATTTGTGTAAAAGGCGGAGAAGATAGCAATACTACATTTGATTATTTAGATTATGATTTAATAAAAAATAATCCTAAAATTATATGTGGATTTAGTGATATTACTTCAATTATTAATGAAATATATGAAAAAACTGGACTAATTACGTTTCATGGTCCGACTTTTAAATCTTTAACGTCATGGGAAACAGATTATAGTTTTAAAGAGTTAATAAAAAGGTTTCAAGACCAAAATATAGAATTGGGAACGGAAGAAGATAATTATACAACAATTCAAGATGGAAAAGCAGAAGGAAATTTAATAGGTGGAAACTTAAGTTTAACCACAAGATTGGTATGCGGAAAATATAATTTAGATTTTTCAAATAAAATTTTATTTTTAGAAGAATTGGGGTACGAATCTAATCCTAATTTTGTTAATCACTATTTATATTATATGAAACAGAATGGAGTGTTTGATAAAATAAAAGGTATTTGGGTTGGAAATTACGAGCATGAATCTGGAGTTACATTAGAAAAAATACTATTAGATGTTTTGGATGGAGAATATAATTTTCCAATTATTAAGTCAAATAATTTCGGACATTGTGAAAGAAAAACCGTTATCCCAATCGGTAGTAAAGCTAAAATAGATACAACGAACAATAGAAAAATTTTATTATTAGAAGATTGTGTGATATAATAATATTAGTTAATGAGCAAGAAATGGAGTAAGTTATGTACGAAACATGGGAAGAGTTAGAAGAGAGTATTAAAAATTGTAATAAATGTAAATTATGCCATGGAAGAAGGAATATTGTTTTTGGAACAGGAAATAAAAATGCAGATATAATGTTTATTGGCGAAGGACCTGGAGCAGATGAAGATATACAAGGAGAGCCTTTTGTTGGAAAAGCAGGGCAATTAATGAATAAAGCATTTGATGCTTTAGAAATAGAAAGAGAAAACGTATATATTGCTAATATTGTAAAATGTAGGCCACCTCAAAACAGAAATCCAGAAAAAGATGAGGCAAATGCATGCATTAATTATTTAAGAAATCAGGTAATGTTAGTTAAGCCTAAAATTATTGTGCTATTAGGAAGTGTGGCTTTAAAAAATATATTGGGCGATAAATATAGTATAACAACAGCAAGAGGAAAGTGGATAGAAAATAAAGGAATTTATTATATGCCAACTTTCCATCCAGCTGCACTGCTAAGAGACGATTCAAAAAAAATATATTTTTGGAGAGATTTAAAGCTTGTAAAAGAAAAAATTAAAAGTTTGTAAATTGTATTAAAATTTATTAAGTAGAGTTGTGTTAGGAGATTTAATAAAAATGAAAGATAAAATTGAAGAAATAAAAAAACAAGCAGAATACTGTTTAAATTGTAAAAATAAACCATGTAAATCAGGATGCCCATTGCAAAATAATATTCCAGACTTTATAAAATGCATTAAAGAAGGAAATTACGAAGATGCTATTGATATACTAAATGAAACTACAATATTTGAACCAATTTGTGGTAGAATATGTCCTCAAGAGTCACAATGTCAAGGAAATTGTGTAAGAGGAATAAAAGGAGAAAGTGTACATATAGGAAATTTAGAAACATTTTTAGGAGATTATCTATTAGAAAAAGGTAAAATTCAATGTAATGTTGCAAATGATAACTCAAAAAAGATAGCTATTATTGGATCTGGACCATCTGCACTAGCATGTTGTTATTATTTAGCTACAAGAGGATTTAAAGTAAGCATTTATGAAAAGCATAATAAATTGGGTGGATTATTAAGATATGGAATACCGGAGTTTAGATTAGAAAAATGTATATTAGATAAATGGCTAGAAAAATGCATTTTAGGGCCTAATGTAGAAGTATTTACAAATATTGAACTTGGTAAAGATGTTACATTGGAGCAACTAAAAATAGATTACGATAAAATTGTATTAGCTACAGGTGCGAATATATCTAACAAAATGGGGATAGATGGAGAGGAACTAGAGTGTGTACTTGGAGGAAATGAGCTATTAGAATATAGAAAATTTCCAGATTTTAAGGATAAAAAAGTAGCTGTAATTGGAGGCGGTAATGTAGCAATGGATACCTCTAGAACAGTTAAGAAACTTGGCGCAAAAAATGTGTATGTTGTGTATAGAAGAGCAGAAAAACAAATGCCAGCGGAAACAAAAGAAATAGAAGCTGCTAAAAAAGAAGGAATTCAATTTTTATTCCAAACTAATGTAATTAAAGTAATAAATAAAAATATAGAAAAAAGTCAGCAACAAATAGAATGTATAAAAACTGAATTAATAAAAAAAGAAGGGGAAACAAGAGAATATCCCGTTAATATAGAAGGAAGCAATTTTTTGATGGATGTAGATTATGTAATTATGGCAGTTGGCTCAGGTCCAGATAAAAAAATAATTGACAAGTTAGGATTAGAAACAAGTAAATGGGGATATGTAAAAGTAAACGAAAATTATCAAACATCAGATGAAAAAGTAGTTGCTATAGGAGATTTAATAGGAACAAAGCAAACAGTAGCATGGGCTGCAAGAAGCGGATTTGAATGTGCAAAATCAATTGTTACAGAGATTAATTAAAAAAATGCCAATGTAGATTTTACATTGGCATTTAATATTTCATATTTATATCGTTATAATTATATTTTGCTTGTGCATTTATTCCAATTAAAGTACGTATTTTCCTAATTAATCTTCCAAATAATGTTTCTTTAACAGGTATTAATGCCATAGGTTGATTTTGAATGTTTTCATATTTTTCCTCTAATGCAGCCATTTTATTAATATAATAGTCATTAAAGAAAGTATAATCATCTGTAACACCTATAAAATTTCTGTAAGAGTATAAAGCGTTTCTAAAGTTTTCCATGCTTTTTGGTGTACCTAAAGATTCAAATAAATTATCGAAGTAACTAGTAAATATTCTATTTTGCGTTATTAAAAATCCTTTTCTAATAGTATTTTTTAATTTACTTGATTTTCTCATTAATCTTGCTGTTTCTGATGTTACTATATCACTATTTTGAATTTTTTCTAAAATTTCATTTAATTGGTCTTCTAAATACATAATAGAATTAATATTATTTTTTATAATTTCAAAATCTTTATTACTAGTTAAAGTTATAAATTTATTTTTAAAATTATCATTTCCGTACAATGTACTGTTATATAAAACATACTCTCCTGTAATGTATGCCATTTGTCTAACTAGATTACATTCTAATGTATAATAGTTAGGACTATTAGAAGGAAGTTCTATATCAAAATATTTTACAGTATCATATTTAGCTTTTGTACATTTCATTGTCATTAATTGTACAGCTGCTTCATTTAATGCCATTCCAGAAAGTTTAATATCTGTAAAATCACAAAGCCCAAGTTTAACTAGTTTATTTTTAGAATTTACCTCGCTTTGCAGAAAATGAATACATTCATGAATAGCTACATCATTTAAATCTTCTAAATTTGTTAGTTCACTAAAGTAAATAGAAGAATTTTTATAGAAGAATTTTGCAGCTACTCCATTTGGAATTTTTGCAATATACATATTTAATCTAGATATTTTAGTAAATAACTCATGATAATTAAAATTCTGCTCTGGAAAATTATCTACCAATTTTTTTGCAATATTAGCTGCAATAGAATTTACTTTAAGAGTATTCAATTGTTCAATTACTTCAATTCCCTCTCTATGAAGATCAGATTTAATACTCACTATTTTTGATTCCTTTCATTTGTGTTATAATACATTATCATTATATAATAATTATATAACAAAATACAACATAAATTACTAAAAAAAATATTACATTTCCATTACAAAATAACATTTTTGTTACAGAACAGAACATATAAAAATAATGCAAATAAATTAAAAAATGGAAGGCGTTTTGCCTTCCATTTTCGATTCACACATAAAAATTATTTTATAACTATATTATAAATTTTATTTTTTACATAAATTTCTTTTATAATTTCTTTTCCTTCTAAATAAGAAGAAACTGTTTCATATACTTGTGGTTTTATTTCTTCTACTGATAAGTCATAAGGAATCGTAATAGTTGCCCTTAATTTTCCATTTATTTGAATAGGTAAGTTATATTCTTGAGATTTACACTTTTCCTCATCATATGTTGGCCATGGTTCATAACTAATTGTATTTAAATGACCTAATTTATTCCACAATTCCTCAGTGATATGTGGGGCAACTGGATTTAGAAGCTTCAAAAAACCTTCTGCATATTCTTTAGGGAAAACTTCTTCTTTGTTAACTGTATTTACGAATATCATCATTTGACTTATTGCTGTGTTAAAATTCATAGTTTCGTAATCGTTTGTTACTTTTTTTACTGTATAATTATATATTTTTTCAAGATTTTTATTTTCTTTATCTTGTAGTTTACCGGATTCTATAAATAATCTCCAAACTCTGTCTAAGAATTTTTTAGAACCATCAATACCATTTGGGTCCCATGGTTTAGCAGCATCAATAGGTCCCATAAACATTTCGTAAATTCTTAAGCTATCTGCACCATATTCTTTTACCATATCGTCAGGATTTACTACATTGCCTTTAGATTTACTCATTTTTTCTCCATTAGAGCCTAAAATCATTCCTTGGTGGCGAAGTTTTGCAAATGGTTCTTTTACTGGAACAAGACCTTTATTATACAAATAATTATTCCAAAATCTTGAATATAGCAAATGTCCAACAGCATGTTCTGGCCCACCAACATATAAGTCAACTGGCAACCAATGCTTTAGTAAGTCGTAATTTGCAAATTCATCTTCATTATGTGGATCAATATATCTTAGAAAATACCAACTAGATGCAGCACTTCCAGGCATAGTACTTGTTTCTCTTTTTCCTTGTTTACCATTAATAGTTACATTTACCCAGTCTACCTTCTTATCAAGTGGTGATGCTCCAATTTTAGATGGACTATAATCTGCAAGCTCCGGTAAAACTAAAGGTAAATCTTTATCTTCCAAAACAATCATATCATCACCAATATGAACAATTGGAATAGGTTCACCCCAATAACGCTGTCTTGCAAATATCCATTCTCTTAATTTATAATTTACTTTTTTCTCTCCAATTCCTTTATCTTCAAGCCAGCTTATCATTTTATTAATAGCATCCTCTTTATTTAAGCCATTTAAAAAGTCAGAGTTAATATGTATGCCATCTCCTACAAAAGCTTCTTTTGAGGTATCTCCACCTTCTAATACAGGGATAATATCTAGTCCGAATTTTTTTGCAAAAGCATAATCTCTTTCATCATGTGCAGGAACAGCCATAATAGCACCTGTTCCATAAGATGCTAAAACATAATCTGAAATCCAAATAGGAATTTTTTTACCATTTACAGGGTTAATTGCATAAGCACCAGTAAAAACTCCAGTTTTTTCTTTATTTAATTCTGTTCTTTCTAAGTCAGATTTAGAAGCACAAAGTTTCTTATATTCTTCAACAGCTTCTTTACATTCTGGAGTTGAAATTATATCAATATATTTATGCTCTGGAGCTAAAACACAATATGTAGCACCAAATAAAGTATCAGGTCTAGTTGTAAAAACTGTAAAAGTTAAATCATGATTTTCAACTTTAAATTGTACATGAGCTCCAACAGACTTTCCAATCCAATTTCTTTGAATTTCTTTTGTAGATTCAGGCCAGTCTAAATCTTCTAATCCTTCTAATAAAATTTCAGCATATTTAGGAATATCTAATACCCATTGCTTCATATTTTTACGAACAACAGGAAAACCACCTCTTTCGCTTTTGCCGTCAATAACTTCATCATTAGAAAGAACTGTTCCTAATTCCTCACACCAGTTTACTGGCATATCAATCAATTTTGCTAATCCATCGTTAAATAATTGCTTAAAAATCCATTGTGTCCATTTATAATAATTTGGGTCACAAGTAGAAATTTCTCTATCCCAATCAAAAGAAAAACCAAGCATCTTTAATTGTCTTTTAAAAGTCTCTATATTGTTTTTGGTAAATCCATCTGGGTGATTGCCTGTCTTAATTGCATATTGCTCAGCAGGAAGACCAAAAGCATCCCATCCCATTGGATGTAAAACATTATATCCTTGCATTCTTCTTAATCTAGCCATAATATCAGTTGCTGTATAACCTTCAGGATGGCCAACATGTAAACCTTGTCCAGATGGATAAGGAAACATATCTAAGGCATAAAACTTTGGTTTAGAAAAATCCCATACATCTGTCTTAAAAGTTTTATTTTCCTCCCAATAATTTTGCCATTTTTTTTCTATTTTTTGAAAATCATAAGCCATATTCATCACAATCCTTTTTTATTAATAATTATCAGTATTATACACTATAAAAAAAAGAAAAACAAGTGGGGGGAACCAAAATAAAATGGTACCTATAAAATAGACAGTATAAAAAGAGTGTTTTTTATACAATGGCTATTTTATAGGGCCATTTT
>CANQAB010000056.1 GCA_947589445.1 uncultured Clostridia bacterium
GTTTCATTATATACAGGTACTAATTCCTCTGTTTCATTATATGTAAGTAACACTTTTACATTTCCTACTCCATTAATATTTGAAAGTATATTTTCTAGTTTTGTTTCTAGTGACTCTTCTTCATTTACTACTTCTTCAGATGCTAACTTTTTATAATTGTCGTTACTATTGTTTTTTTCATTTTTATCCTCCTTCCATATGGTATTAATTGCTACAATTGTAATGACTAAAATAATTAAGAAAAAAACTAAATTTTCTATTTTCTTTTTACTATTCCCATCATCTTTTAATAATTTGTTTAGTTTTTCTTTTATCATCCATTTTCCCCTTTCTTTAGTTTATAATTATATTTTTTTTATCTATAGAATATTCGCTTGATATATATTCAATTAATTTTGTTTTTTCTGTATTAGATAAATTAGATGTTTCACTAGTATTAATTACATTTTTATTATCAATTGATATTTCTACATTTTCTACATTAATTTCATTAATATTAGATTGTTTGTATTCTTCTATTTTTTTTACTTGTATTTGTATACTTTCTAATACTCCATATTCTTGACTTTTTTCATTACTAATAATGCTAATGTTGCAATTAACAACTTCATATCCCTTTTGTTTTATCTTTATTTTTATATCATTTTTTATATTATCTATATATGCTTGTTCTATTAATTTAGAATTATTATTATCAAAATCTTGAGAAGATGTTTCTAAAATAGATTTATCAAAATATTTTTCATAATTTAAATTAGCTATTTCTAAATTATTTCCTGTAATCTTTGCTAATACGGGTTGTATAATTGTAAATAAAACATATAAACCTATTATCATTTTTATATATTTTTTATTATTTCCATTAGGCAGAATCATTTCAAAAATTGTAGCAATAATCAGCGCCACAATGATTTGATTCGCCCAATTTTTTAAAAAAGTAATCATTTGTTTTTTTCCTTTTTTCTTTACAAATTCTAATTATCTATATAATAAAGTTCCATTACTAACCTTAATTACTATTGTTAAACCTACTATAAGCATTACAGTTATGCAAAATAAAATAGCAAGCAAAATTTTAAAAGTATCACCAATTGAATCTAATAAGCTAACAGTTTTTTCATCTGCAATTGGTTGACACACACATGAAGCTATGTAATAAGTAAAGCTAAGTAAAATCAATTTAATAATTGGTGTTACGCAAATTCCAACAATAACTAAAATTCCAATAACACCCACTGCATTTTTTAATATTCCTGCACACCCTATAACCGCATCTGTAGCATCTCCTAAAATTTTTCCTACAACAGGTATTACTGTTGATACTGCTGCTTTTGTTGTTTTTGCAGTTACACCATCTACAGTTTCTGTAATACTTCCTTCAAGTGATAATACAGTAACAAATAAAGTCATAATAACACCTAATATCCATACTCCAGAAGATTTTAAAAATTTGGCCAATTTATCTACTCTTACTTTGTTAGATACCTTAGATATAATACTTAATGTTGTACCTACCATTACAAGTGGCAATATAAAATCAATAATAAAATTACCAATAAAATTAATTAAAAGCAGTAGTAATGGTTTAACAACACCTGCAGATACAATTGCTCCTGTTGTAAGCATTAATGTAATAAGTAATGGTATTAGACTATTTGAAAATCCAACTAAATTTGTAATGGAATTTTTTACCATAGTTATAATATCTGTAAAATTATTTAGAACTAGAGTAATAATAATAATATATTCCACAAAGTAAGCTATTTGAGAAACACTCTTATTTCCTATATTTTCGCTAATAGTTACTAATATGCTATGTATAATAATTACAATCATAATAATACCAATGTTACTAATAGCAGTTTTAGTTTCTCTTCCAAAAATGTTTAATATACTATTAAATAAATTAGTATTTCCTATTCTCCCTGTAATTGCATCTTTAAAAATATCTTGCATGTTTAAATCCTTTAAACTATCTTCTGTATACTTTTTTGAAGTATTTATAAAATCAGATATCCCTAAAGTTTCTTGCTGGCTTTTTAAAATTTCCTCATCTGTTGCACATACATTATTACTATACAATACAAAAAAAGCCGAAAACAAAATAAGTATTTTCTTCATTTATTGTTGTAATTCCTCCTTAGTATATTTATGTTTCAAGGTAATACTGTTATAATAGTTTCTAATAGTGATGAAATAATAGGTAAAGAAATTGTAATAATTATTACTTTTCCTCCTATATCTATTTTACTAGCAATAGCAGATTCACCAGAATCTTGACAAATGCTAACAGCAAACTCAGTTAAAATTGCAATTCCTGTTATTTTTAAAATAATGCCTAAAAATTTGCTATTTATATTTGCTTTGCTAGCTAAATCTTGTAATAAATTAATTACTCCAGAAATTTGAGTTAACGAAAGTGTTAAAATAATTAATCCTGCTATTATGGATGCATATATTGTAAATTCTGGTTTATATTGTTTTAAAATAATAATTATAACGAGGGAAGTTAGTCCTATTCCTATTATTTTTATAATTTCCATTATATAATTTCCTTTCTAACACATAATAGTGTAGAATTTTCATTGAACAGTTCTATTACAAGTTAAACAGAGTTCTAACAGTTCCAAATAATCCACTAATTTCTTTTATAACCATTGTTAGTACTATAACCAGACCTGCTAAAGTCGTCATCATAGCCTGGTCTTCTCTTCCAGCCCTTACAAGTACTTGATGTAAAACCGCAACTAAAATTCCTATTGCTGCGATTTTAAATAATAAATCTATATCCATAAATTAATATCCTTTCTATTTATTATTTTTATAATTAAATTAATATAATTACAAAAGCTAGTCCAATCACAGCACCTAAAGTCTTGTACATTTTTGAATTTTTGTCTTCCTCTAGCTTTGCCTTTTCAATTTGCATTTCTACAAATGTTTTGGTAAGTTCTAATTGACTTATCTGACCTTCTTTATCTGTTTTTCCTAACAATTTTCCAAAGCTTTTTATATTTTCAATATCTTCTGCACTCAAATTATTATTAGTTCGTTCTACACTTCTATTCCAAGCCTCTTCAGCACCCAAAGTTTTCATATTATTTGTAGCATCTATAAAAATATTAGCTATATTATTAGATACTAATTTTGAAGTTTGTATAAAAACTTCCGAAAGTGGCTCATATGTGAATTTTATTTTATTTTCAATAATGTTTAATGCATTTTTTATTTCTTTTAACTCTTTCACCCTTAATATGTACTTTTTAGAAATTAAATTACCCAGTAAAAAGCTAGTTGCAAATACAAGTAAAAGCATAATGTATTTTAAAGTTATCATTAGTAATCTCCTCTTTATTTCTTAATAATTAATATATATTATCCTATAATATATATATGTCTTATATAACAATTTTAGAACAAAAAAAGAAAGTACATAAATACTTTCTTTTTTAAACTCTATTTATTCTCCTTTTATAATTGTTATTTCTTTATTTGATTTAGTTAATGGTATACCTGTAGATTTTCCTATAATAACTGTATCTTCTATTCTAATTCCAAATTTTCCAGCAATATAAATTCCTGGTTCATCTGTAATAATCATATTGGGTTTTAAAATAACTTCTGATTTTGTTCCTAAATTCGGTATTTCATGTATTTCTAATCCCAATGAATGACCAAGTCCATGTATTAGGTCGTATCCATTTATTTCAAAATCATTTACTACCATTTTTGTAATATTCTTGCATACTATACCTTCTCGCATCTCTTTTAATGTTTGTTTTTGATTTTTTAATACCAAATTATATATTGTTTTTACTTCTTCCTTTATTTCGCCAACAAATATTGTTCTTGTCATATCGGAGCAATAACCCTTATATTTACATCCCATATCTATTGTAATAACATCTCCAAATTCTATTTTTTTATCTGTTGGTATTGCATGTGGCATAGAAGAATTTGAACCTGACGCAACAATTGTATCAAATGCAAGCCCATCTGCTCCATTGATTCTAAAAAATCGTTCCACTGCTCCTGCTATTTGTTTTTCTGTCATACCTATTTTTATATAATTTAATAAATATTCAAAACAATCATCTGTAATATTACATGCTTTTGTAATATAGTTTATTTCTTCGTTATCTTTAATTGCTCTTTGCTTTTCTATTAGCATTTCGGTTTCTACTAAATTATTAATTTTGTATTTATACATATATTCTTTATATTTAGCATATGTTACATAATTTTCTTCAAAACCTACATTTTCACAAAATAAAAATATATTTTCTCCATCTTCTTTTGATAAAGATTGTATATTTTCTACAATTATTTCATCCTCAATTGTAAGTAAACTATTAACGGATTCTACATATCTTCCATCTGTAATAAAAAAGTTTTCTTTTCGCGCTAATATTAATATTCCTTCCGCTTCTATACCAGTTAAATATTTAATATTAATTGGATTAGAAACAATCATTGCATCTAAATTTAAGCTTTTTATTTTATTTCTAAGCCATCGAATTTTTTCATTCATGAAAGACCACCGCCTTTTTAACTTTAAATAATAAAAATTATATTTTAATTGTTCCAAGTGATAATATAAATAATATTGTATATAAAATTGTATTAAATGGTACTACCATTGTAATAAATGTTGCTATTACAATAAATGGTCCAAATGGTATATATTCATTTGTTTTCTTTATTTTTGTAATTAATAATAGAATGCTTAGAACAGCTCCTATTAAAAAAGACATTATTATTATTACAATTGTATTGGATAGTCCAAAATAAATTCCCAATGCTCCCATTAATTTTACGTCACCAAACCCCATTGCCTCTTTGCCAGCAATTAAGCCTCCTATTAACGTTATTAATAAGAATATTCCTGATCCTACAATCATTCCCATAAACATATCTATTGCAATATTAGCGTTAAAAATTCCAGCTAGAAACATAAATATAATTCCTATTTCAAACATAGTCATATTTAATCTATTAGGTATAATTTTTAATTTATAATCAATCATAAATGCAGAAAGCAACATTGGTGTTAAAATTAAATACTTTATTAATTCTAAATTTCCTAAAAACGTTTTTTGAATTCCAAAAACATATAAAAGTAATATATAAATTAACATTGTAATTAATGCTAATAATAAGTTCGTTTTATATTCTTTTTTATCTTTATTAAATAATTCTTTTGAAAAAACTGGTTTATATTCTGGTAATCTGTAATTACACCAATTTACAAATTTTCCCATAAAAAACCCTGCTACTGCAATTGCTACATATATTAAAATATGTACGTTATTAAAGTACATCTTATCCTCCTCTATGTTTTTTACTTTCATTTTTCTCTATATATTTATGTTTTATATAATTTTCAATTGGTCTTTTTACTAACGTTACAAATATATCTTTTTCCTTTATTGGATCAACTAATATAGAATGCATTTTCATACGATTTGCGCCAATAACATCTGTAAATATTTGATCTCCAATTACTGCTATTTGCGTATTATTTAAACCAAGCATTTTCTGAGCTTTTTTAAATCCTCTTTTAAATGGTTTCATGGCAAAATAGTTATATTCCAAATTTAATCTTTGTGCAACCTCTTTTACCTTTTCTTGTTTATTGCTATTAGATAAAATACACATTTTAATGCCATTTTTCTTTAAATTGTTTACCCAATTTATAGTGTCATCCGAAATATTTTTATAATAATCTATTAATGTATTATCTACATCCAATATTAAGCCTCTTATATTATTTTGTTTCAAATATGTAAAACTAATTTCTGAAATATTTTTAAAATAACTATTTGGATATAAAATCATAACATTTTCCTTTCATCTTTCAATAATATCTTATCAATTCTATATGCGTTTGTCAATTAAATATGAAAGAAAAAACCGATTTAAATTTGCAATTAAAGTTAGCAAATTTAAATCGGAGACATTATATATTGATTCTAGACCATAAAATCGTTTCAATTTTTAATATGTATAAACTTATAATTATGATATTTTCTTATATTTCTATTTCATCATCTAATTCTATTGAATTATTATCCAACTTCTTTTCTCCTATATTCCAGTAATCTTCTAATTTAGCATTTGGATTTTTCTTTCTATTATCATCTAGTTTTTTTAAAATAGCTACAAGTTGTGCAACTTTTATTACTTTACTTTCTCTTGTTGCTGAAATTTGAACTTCTATTTCACCTTCTTTTGTTCTATTTCCAAGTATTCCTAAATACGGAGTACCCAATATTTGACAATCACGTATTTTACTACCTAAACTTCCTTCTTTTCTATCATCTAATATACTATTTATTCCATGATCTTTTAATACTTCGTAAAGAGCTTCTGCTCTTTTTTGTTTCTCTTCATCACTTGCTATAACTTGTAGTAAATATGGTGCTATACTAACTGGTAAAGATATACCTGAATTATTTCTTTCATCACGTATTAAACTCTTTTCATAAATAGTAGCTAATGTTCTACTTACTCCTATTCCATAACATCCCATATAAAAAGGTACTTCTTGTCCTTTTTCATTTACATAATTTGCTTTCATTGCATCCGAATATTTAGTTCCAAGTTGGAATATATGTCCTAATTCAATTGCTTTTTTCTTTTTAAGTTTACTAATATCTTCTATTCCATATTCATTTTTTAAATATTCTTTATAGTCAGGTCTTTCTAATACTTCCACATTAAAGCCTTTTTTACTTTCTTCATCTATTAAGACGGAATCTTCTCCTAATTCTGATAATACCATAAATTCTTCAGATTTATTTCCACCTATTGCACCACTTACTGCTGCAACTGGTATTACTTCTAATCCTAATCTTTTAAATATATTCATATAAGCATCTTTTATAATGTCATAAGATTGCTGTAAATCTTCTTCTCCTTTGTTAAAACTATATGCATCCATCATTAGAAAACTTTTTCCTCTTAATAAACACCCCCTATTTCGTAATTCATCTCTATATTTTTCACCAATTTGATAATATATAGTAGGTAATTTTTTATGCGAACTAATTTGTTGTCTTGCAAAGTCTACTATTGCTTCTTCTGCTGTTGGTGCAAGTCCAAACTCTCCTTTTCTGGATTTAACAGTAAGCATAGTACCTTCTCTAATATATTTATCCCATCTACCGGATTCTTCCCAAATATTTCTGGGCTGTAATGTAGGTAGCTCAACTTCTATACAGTCTTTTTTTTCTAATTCTTCCTTAATTATTCTTTCTATGTTTTGTTTAACTTTTAAAGGCACATTGTTATAGCCATAAATTCCGCTACTATATTGTGATAATTGTCCACTTTGTAGCAATATATCTTGTACTGGATAATTAGGGTCTGTTTCCTTGATTCTTGCATTTTTTATTCCTGCTTTTGATAATTTCATTATTGGTTATTCTCCTATCTTTCTAATTCCTTATTTTCTGATTCTTTTATTATATCCTTTGTATCTTGTTTTTTTATTTTATCACTTTGTATTGTTAGGTCTGTGAAAAGTATTTGATTATCTTCATCTAATACAAATTCTGCATCAAAATTTTTAAACGGCATATGCTTTACATCTTGTATTATTTTGCTAAATACTCTGAAATCATCCTCATCTTTTTCCTTAACTTCCAATTTACTTATTAAAAATCTTCCACCATAAATTGGTAACATGGCTTGATTTTTTACAATTCCCTGTTTTCTAGTTACAAAATCGCAAAAAGTATCAATACCTAATACTTCTTCTCCTAATAGATTACCATATCTTGAAACAGACCCTATTTGCTTTGGTTTAACTGTTTTATGTACTATAATATTATAATCTTTTTCGTGCTTGCTAATAAAATTATTTATTTCACTTAAATTCGTACAATTATGGATAGATGGTAAATACACATTATTTTCCATATCTTTTTTAGGTGACGTTCTTACACTTAATCCTTGACTTAATACCTCACTATCTGAATTTAGTTGCTTTGGATCTATTATGTCTACAGTTGGAAACCTTAACATTTTTAACATTTTTAATCCTTCAATTTTAGACAATTTCATTTTAGCCCCACCCCCATGTAATGAATTGCCTTTATAAAAGATTTTTCAATTGTTTCTTCACTTTCAAAATCAATTGGAACTTCTGTATCTCTTCTTGATAAACAAGGTTTTAATTTTAAATCTGATGTAATACGAATATACATATATTTTGGACATGCATCACATATTTTATTATCACATAAACTATGCATAATTGTTAAATACCAATTTCCAAAATATAAATATTCTACTGAATTACAGTCTGATTGTATTACTTTATCTGCTTTTTTTCTTAATATATTGGTAAATTTTTTAAATTTATCTTTTTTATAAGTAATAGGAAAACCCTCCACTTTAGATGGTTCTATTAGTCTCATTCCTAAATTGTTTTCTT
>CANQAB010000057.1 GCA_947589445.1 uncultured Clostridia bacterium
TGGTATAGCTATCAAGATATAGACCAAATAGAGCATGCATATGCTATTACAGTACATAAATCTCAAGGAAGTGAATTTGATGTAGTTATTCTTCCAATTACGGCATCAGCACCAATGCTTTTAACAAGGAACTTACTTTATACAGCGATTACAAGAGCAAAAAAACTTTTAATTGTAATAGGTTCTTCCTCTGTAATTGATAGAATGATTCAAAATCATGATAGTAAAAAAAGAAATACTGGACTAGAATATAAATTAAAAAATATGTAATAAAGGAGGAATATGAAGAAAATATTATATCTTATTCATAATGTTATTAATCTAGTTTATCCTAATGTTTGTGGAATCTGTGATAAACCATGTAAAGAAGATATTTGCAAGAAATGTGAAATTAATTTAAATAATATTGCAAGTATAGAAATTGATTTATATAATAATAAAAATTTTAAAAAACATTTATCTATTTTTAAGTACGAAGGAATTATAAAAAATAGATTAATTAATTATAAATTTAACGATAAAATATATATTTATAAATCTTTTGTGAATTTTATATTAAAAAACAAAAAAGTTTGTAAATTTTTAAAAAGTTATGATATAATCATTCCAGTTCCAATACATTTTAATAGAAAAATAACAAGAGGATATAATCAAAGTGCTGTACTAGCAAAAGAAATTGCAAAAAAATGCACAAATTTGAAATATATAGATAATGTTTTATATAAAAAAGTAAACAATAAACCTCAAAGTACAAAAAATAAAGAAGAAAGAAAAAACAATGTAATTGGAGTTTATTATGCAAAAAACGAAAATGAAATATATAACAAAAAAGTGTTATTATTGGATGATATTTTTACAACAGGAAGTACAGTAAACGAGTGTGCAAGAGTTTTAAAGACAGTAGGTGTAAAAAATGTAGATGTTTTTACAATTGCAAAAGATTAAATGTAGAAAAATACAAGGAGAAAAATAAATGGAAGATTTAGTTGAAAGTATATTAGATTATATAAGATCAGATTATACAGATTATGCTGTTATGATAAATGGTGAGTGGGGAAGCGGTAAAACTTATTTCTGGAATAATAAAATAAGAAACAAAATAGAAAATATGCATATAAACGGAAAGCAATATACTACTATATATATGTCTTTATATGGAATTTCTAATTTGGAAGAAATTAGCAAAAAGATATTTATAGAAACCACGCAATTAATGGATAAAAACTTGAAAAAATTTATGAATAGTCATAACCAAACTACTATACCAGAATATGCAAAAACAGGTTTAGATATGGCTAACTTTTTTGGAGTAACACAAAATGGTGATAGAATAGACTATGCAGATTTCTTTTCGACAGATGATAAAATATTATGTTTTGATGATTTGGAAAGAGCCAATGTAGATGTTATTGATATTTTAGGTTATATTAATAACTTTGTAGAGCATGATCATATTAAAACAATTATTATATGCAATGAAAAGGAACTTTCTACAAAGTTAAAGAGTAGTAACTTAGAAATGAAAACTTTCATAGCTACTTACTTACTAGATAAAGAAGGAGATTTATCTAAGGTATCAGACAAACCAATGGTAGAAAAAATACAAGACAAAATAGAATATGTATTTGACAAAGCAAATGACTATGAAAGAATTAAAGAAAAACTGATAGGAGAAACTTTTGAATATGCTCCAGAATTTAATTATATTATTAATGGTTTATTAATGAGATATGAAAGCAATGGAGAATTAATAAGATTTTTAAGAGAAAATACAAGATTAATTACAGCTACATTTAATAGAAGCGGAACTAGAAATCTAAGAATTTTAAAACACGCATTAAATGATTTTAAAAAAGTTTTTGAAATGGTTAATAAAAATTATCCAAATACTAATTATAGAGTACTTCAAACCATGTTGATATTTACAATAGCGGTATCATTTGAAATAAAAGCTGGAAAAATAACAAAAGACAAGTTTGTAAATATTAAAGACAACGAAGAATATAAATCTATTTTAGTTTCTTCAAGGGTTTTAATGGATAATAGGCAATTTTATATAAAGGAATTTGATAACAATTATTACTATAATTTTAAATCAGAATATAGATTTTTTAAATTTATAGAAATATATGTAAGGACTAGAATTTTTGACATGAAAGTTTTTAAAGCAAATATGGAAACTATTATTGATACTGTAGATACAGCAAAATTGCCAGGTTATAAAAGATTACTAACAGAGGAATATTGGAAGATAGGCGACGACGATTTTAATGGTGTTATACAGGAAGTAATAGATAATTTAAAAACAGGAGAAATAAGTTTAGTAGACATGGTAAAATTATTTGGCTATTTTGATTATTTCATAAAAAAAGGACTTATCAATTATGATATTAAAAATATAAAAATGATGTTTTTTAATGGAATGAATGTAGCTTCATTAACATCAGATTATTGTGAAAATATGCAAGAAGAAATAGAAAAAATAGCAATTATAGAACAAAATGATGATATGCAAGAAATATTAGATCACTTTAATAAATTAAATGCAAAATTAAAAGAAAAAATGTTTATGCAAAAGGCTGATGATATTTTTAAATGTATTCCAATGAAAATGGAAGAATTTTATGAAAGATTTGATAAAGAATGTATGAATATACCTATTTTTAAATATTATGATCCATTTCAAATGTTTCAAAGAATTTCATGTGCAAGTAATGAAGATATTGTAACAATAAAAGAAAAATTATTAAATAGAGCTGAATTATATCAAGATGAGATACAACCAGAAATAAAAAATATAACACAATTAAAACAAATAATAGATGATTATACTAGTTCAAAAGATAATAGCATAAAAGTTGTAATGTTAAAAGAATTTTCAAAAGTATTAGAAATAATAATAGATAAATTTAAAGTCTCTTCACAAGAAGATATGGGAGAATATATACAAAAAAGTTAGAACTTGTTTTTTAATGCATAAATTTTCTTTTTTTTCAAATAATATAATTAGATTTGAAAAATGGGAGGAAAATTTATGAAAGCAACAGGAGTTGTAAGAAGAATAGATGATTTAGGAAGAATAGTTATTCCAAAGGAAATTAGAAAAGTATTAAGAATAAAAGAGGGGGACCCAATAGAAATATTTACTGGAAGGGAAGGCGAAGTAATTTTAAAAAAATATTCTCCTATAGGGGAATTATCAGAATTTGCTACAAATTACGCAGAAACTTTAGCAAAAACTACAGGACATATAGCATGTATTACAGATAAGGACAATGTAATAGCTGTATCTGGAATTTCAAAAAAAGAGTTCTTAGAAAGAGATATTTCAAAAGAATTAGAAGAATTAATGGATGAAAGAGAAGTATATACTAGTAACAAAAATAATGATATAGCAATACCAATTGTTAAAAATGATAATCAAGAAAGAAGATTTAATGCCCAAGTTATATATCCAATTATATCTCAAGGAGACGTTATTGGTAGTGTGGTACTAATATCAAAAGACCAAAATAAACGAATGACAGATACAGAAGAAAAAGTAGCTCAATCAGCAGCAGGATTCTTAAGTAGTCAAATGGAAATTTGATCCAAATTGAGGACATTCCTAAAAATGGTTCATTTAATCCTATAAGGGACATTCTTTGTAACCTGTAAAAAACATGAAGTTTAAAAAAGTAAAAAAAAGCAAAAACTATTTACAAAATTAAATAATTGTATTAAAATATATAAATATATTATCAAGAGTGGACGAGAGAATCGGCTTTAAGACTCCACAGCAACCTTGAAAACGCAAGGTGCTAAAACCGACAAAGCTAGAAGCTTTGGGTGATAAAATAAAAAGTTTATAAAAACACCTTTGCTTATAGCAAAGGTGTTTTGTTGTGAAAAAAGGAGGAATAATTAAATGAACAAATATTATTTTACATCAGAATCAGTAACAGAGGGACATCCAGATAAATTATGTGATACCATATCAGATGAAGTTTTAGATGCATGCTTAAAACAAGATAAAAATGCTAGAGTAGCTATAGAAACATTTGCATCAAATAATAATATAACTATAGCTGGGCAATTAAGTACAACTGCTAATATTAATGTAGAAGAAATTGTAAGGGAAACAATAAAAAAAATAGGTTATGATAATAGTAAAATAGATATGGATTATAGAACCTGTAATATTACCATAGATATTGAAAAGCAAAGTCCAGATATTGCCATGGGTGTTGATGTAGGTGGAGCCGGAGACCAAGGAATTATGTTTGGCTATGCATGCAATGAAACAGAAAATTATATGCCGTATGCAATTAATATGGCACACAAATTATCACAAAGATTAACATATGTTAGAAAAGAAGGAATTGTTCCGTTTTTTAGACCAGATGGAAAAACACAAGTAACTGTAGAATATGAAAATGATACACCAAAGAGAATAGAAACCATTTTAGTGTCTATTCAACATATCGATACAGTGACGTTAGAAGAAGTAAGAAGTGCTGTTATAGAAAATGTAATTAAACCAGTTATACCAAACAATATGATAGACAAAAATACAAAAATATATGTTAATCCAACAGGTAGATTTGTAATTGGAGGTCCTTTAGGAGATACAGGTTTAACAGGGAGAAAAATTATAGTTGATACATATGGAGGATATGCAAGGCATGGTGGAGGATGTTTTTCTGGAAAAGATGCAAGTAAAGTAGATAGGTCAGCAGCTTATATGCTTCGTCATATTGCAAAAAACATTGTAGCGAACGGATATGCAAAAAAGTGCGAAATACAAGTATCATACGCAATTGGAATGAAAGAGCCACTTTCTATTTATGTAAATACTTTTGGAACAAGCAAAAAATCTGAGGAAGAATTAGTAGAATTAATAAAAAATAACTTCGATTTAACACCACAGGGAATAATAGAGTATTTAGGTTTAATGAACCCAATTTATACAAATACAACTAACTACGGACACTTTGGAAAAGAAAGCTTGCCATGGGAAAAAATAATAAAATTATAGAGAGTGGTTTGAAAGAAAGGGATGATTATAACAAAATGGAAACAGAGGTACTAATCTGTGACAATGTATATAAAAATATACAACATAAAACAATTATAAAAGGAGTGTCTTTTCAAATTAAACAAGGAGAAATATTAGGGTTTATTGGTCCAAATGGGGCTGGAAAAACCACAACAATTAAATTAATTCTTGGATTACAAAAACTAACCAAAGGCACTATTAAAATTAATGGATATAATATTGAAAAAAACTTTGAAAAGGCAATTCAAAAGGTAGGTACAATTGTAGAAAATCCAGATTTATATATGTATTTATCAGGTTATGAAAATTTAAAATTAGTCGCAAACTTATATAGTGAAATTGATAAAACAAGAATAGATGAGGTAGTTAAACTAGTAGGATTAGAAAATAGAATAAAAGATAAAGTATCAAAATATTCCTTAGGAATGAGACAAAGATTAGGAATTGCACAAGCTGTTTTACATAAACCAAACTTATTAATTTTAGATGAACCAACAAATGGGCTAGACCCAGAAGGAATAAAACAAATAAGAGATTTAATTGTAAAACTTGCTAAAGAAGAAAAAATGGCAGTAATGATATCTAGCCATAATTTAGCGGAAATTGAAAATGTATGTAATAAAATTTGTATTATAAAAAATGGAGAAATTGTAGAACAAAATAATATAGAAGCAATAAAGAAAGAAACATCAAAAGGGGGTTATACAATAGAAGTAGATTCCGTTGAAGCAGCGAAAAAAGTACTAAACTGCGAGGTACAAGAACAAAAAATAGTTGTTAACGCAACTAGAGAAGAAATTCCGGAAATTATAAAAAAATTAGTAAAAAAGGATATTAAGATTTATAGTGTTACAGAAAATATAATATCTTTAGAAGAAGCATTTTTAAAAAAGACAGGAGGAAATATAATTGAATAAATTAATTAAAAATGAACTTAAAAAATTATTTGGAAAAAAAGTAATATATATATTGTTTATAATAGCAATTGGATTTACAATCTTAGCAAATATTTTATACAATATGGATATTACTTATGATGAAACTGAAAATCAAAAGAAAGAAATAGAATATTATGAACAGGAATTAAGAAATATAGATTATAAAAATGAAGAAGATAATAGTTATTATATAGATACTAAAACACAATATGACTTACTAAAATTAAAATTAAATTATGAATCAGATTCGTGGCAAAATAATTTTATTGACAGTAGTGATATAGTTTATGAAACATTAATGCAAATTAATGAAAACACTTATGGGCTTAATAAAAATGCTCAAAAATTAAAAGAGTCACAATCAGAATACGAAAAAATAAAACAAAGACTAAATAATGGAGACTGGAGAACTTTTGTAGAAGAACAATTAAAAGAAACTGAAGAAGAAAATGAATTTTATGAAGACCAACTAAAAAATATACAAGATAAAAAAACAATAAATGATATAAAAAATTCAATAGAATTAGGAAAAATCAAACAGCAAGCACTAGAGTGGAGATTAGAAAAAAACATTACATATGATGGCAGCTTTCTATCAGGTAAAATAGAAGAATATATTTATAGTGCACAATCTGTCCAAAATCTTAAAGATAAAGAAAATAAAACAAAAGAAGAAGAGGAAGAATATAAAAATTCCTTAAAACAAATGAATACTAGTAAATATTACATAGAAAATAATATTCAAATAGAAAATGAAAATGATGCAAGATATATTTTAACAAATTTAACAACAGAATATGGAATTTTTATTGTTATTTTCTCTATTATTGTGGCAGGTACTATTGTTAGTAATGAATTTCAAAAAGGTACTATTAAATTATTACTTACAAGACCATATTCTAGAAACAAAATATTATTAGCTAAATATATTGTAAGTGTAATATGCATCATTTTATTTATTATTGCTTTTATAATTGCTCAATATATTGTAGGAGGAATAGTATCTGGATTTGATGTATTTAAAATTCCAGTAGTAGAATATAATTTTGCTACAAACAGTATTGTTACGATTCCAGTATTTCAGTATTTAGTTATCAAAGTTTTATGTGTGTTACCAATGTATTTATTATTAACAACTTTAGCATTTACATTAAGTACTATTTCAATGAATTCTGCAGTAGCAATTGCTATTCCAATTTTGGGAAATATGGTAGCAGAAATCTTTAATGTATTTATAGAAAGAGTAAAACTGCTAAAATATTTTGTAACTGCTAACTGGGATTTAAGTGTTTATCTATTTGGCGGAAAAGGAATAACAGATGGACTAAACTTTTGGATATCACTTATTATTTGTGTAATTTATTTAGTAATTATGCTATTTATAACCTTTGTTGTGTTTAAAAGACGAGATATAAAAAATGTGTAAATTAAATTATTAAAGTAATTTTAAAAAATATAAAGCAATATAATAAACAAGAGGTGTTGAAAATGAAAGTATTATTAGTAAATGGTGGACCACACAAAGATGGATGCACCAATTTAGCTTTAGAGGAAGTTGCCAAAACATTAGAAAAAGAAAATATAGAAACTGAAATAATTTGGCTTGGAAATAAAGCAATTAGTGGGTGCATAGGGTGTAACAGTTGCTTAAAAAATGACAATCATTGTTATGTAAATGATGAAGTAAATACATTTATAGAAAAAGCACAAGAAGCAGATGGTTTTGTATTTGGAAGCCCTGTTCATTTTGCAGCAGCAAGTGGATCACTTACATCTTTTTTAGATAGAGTTTTTTATGGAAGAGGAAAAATATTTGAAAGAAAAGCATGTGCTTCTGTTGTAAGTTGCAGAAGAGGAGGAGCTACGGCTGCATTTGACCAAATTAATAAATATGCGTTAATGAGTAATATGTATGTTGTAGGAAGCTCTTATTGGAATCAAATACATGGAACAAACAAAGAAGAAGCATTAAAAGATTTAGAAGGACTTCAAACAATGAGAAATTTAGGAAAAAATATGGCATTCTTATTGAAAAGTATTTATAATGCAAATATAGAAAAACCAGAGTTAGAAATGGGAATAAAAACAAATTTTATTCGTTAATATGTTGCAACAAAAAAATTGTTATGTTAAAATTTAAAACATATAAGATAAAAGAAAAGGAGAAAACATATGAGTCAAAAAAGAAGTAGTAATAAAAAAAGAATATTAAAAGTACTATTAGGAATATTAATAGCAATACTAATAATTATTTTTGCAGCAGGTGGTACAGCATTTTGGTATGT
>CANQAB010000058.1 GCA_947589445.1 uncultured Clostridia bacterium
GAACTATGACTATAAAAGGTGGAAATGTTAATATTAATACCGAAGATATGGAAACTAGTTTAGGAAAAGTAAATGGCATTTATGCTTTAGTCCAAGTAAAGATTACTGGTGGAAATGTAGATATAAAATCAAACGATTCAGCCATATTTGTTTCGGGAACGTCTGGTGATTGGGATACCAAAGATGATGGAATAGTAATAAGTGGGGGGAATGTATCTCTTAGTTCTCAAGTTTCTAATTCAGCAGTAGTATCAACAGGAGTGTTAAAAGATAAAAATATAATAATTGATGGTGGCAATATAACACTTAATGGGGAATACGGATTTTATACAAAAAATGGTAGTATTAAAGTATATCACGTGAACAGCTTAAATACTGATAATATAAAAAAAGAAATATTTAAAGTCGGAGAAGGTGATGGAAATGAAATAATCATCGCTGAGGCAGATTATAGCAAAGTTGAAGAAGCGATTGCTAGAGCTAACAAATTAAATAAAGCTGATTATAAAGACTTTAGTGCTGTTGAAAAAGCAATTAACGCAGTAATTAAAGGTAAAAATGTATTGGAGCAAAGCGAAGTAGATGCTATGGCAGATGCTATTAATGATGCTATTGATTCACTAGAATTAATAGACAAACCTAGTGATTCAGGTAAATTAGATGACACACCAAAAACTGGTACAAATAATTTACCTGCCATAGTAGTAATTGCATTGATATTTTCTTTTTTTACAATTTCAATATTGAAAAGGAAAAACAAACATTATATGTAGATAATATAAATTAAGAATATTCTAGATAAATTCTATTATATTATAATAAAACATATAATAAATATGCAATTGATGAGTTTTTAAATAATGCAAATAATGGTGAAGAATACTTCTGATCTACAAGTTATTACGAATTAATAAATGATTAGTTGATAATCGCTTATTTTTTTGTTATAATCCATATAAATATTAAATTATAAAGGAACTAAGTATGAAGGAATTTGAAAACCTGAACCCTTAAAAGAAAATTTAAATGGCTATTGGAGCAGACGAATAGATGAAGTTAATAGATTAGTTTATAGAATAAATAATGAACAAATAGAAGTTATTCAATGCAAAGGACATTATGAATAATAAAAATTTAATATTATTCCATTTTCTAAATATATATGGTTCGGATTTTGCAAGTTTCGGTTCACCAAAAAATCGCTATACAAACCCGTATAGCGTTTTTTTATAAAATTTTTAGAAGATGAATAACCACAGAAATGTAGCGTGGTCAATATAAACTTGTTCTAAATAGAATACATCTCTGTTGACCAGACAGAGATGTATTTCTTCTTTTAATTTCTCAATCCCCTTTGTTAGTTTTGCAATGCTGTTTTTCTTTCTTCTTAATTTATTGTAATTGTAAAATAATTTTTATAAAGAATAAAGTAGAAAACAACCCTTCTTATGGTTATTAAGAAGGGTTATTTTATTATTAATGTTTACCATGCTGGATTATTTTTCTAGTATATATTTTGCTGTATAGGTATCAAAACCAGATTTATCGGTTGTTTTTACCCATCCATCGAATTTCCATCCATTTTTAGCTTGTGGAGCAACTACTGTTATAGTGCACGCAGTGCAACAATGCTTTTCACAATCAGCGCAACCTCTTCTGCCTATCCATTCATCAGCTTGAATTGAATTTCCATTAGCATCAGTAAATGAACCATTATATCCTTCACCTTCAAATACAAACTTGGCAAAAGTTACTATACCACAACCACCTTTATAAGTTACAGTAACTGATCTATCTTTTTCAGAAGTAGTATTTTCGGTATATGATTTCTTAGCTTCTTGGTTTGATTTAGCTACTTGTGCATCATTAGTGGTTGGTTGCTCAAACATCATTGTTGAAACATCAGCATCAGATTTTTTTACATCTGATTCTTTATAAACTGCTGTATAAATATCACGGCCATCTTTTGAAGTTTTTACCCATTTATCAAATATAAGACCGTCCTTAGTATCAGGAGCAGTTAATGTTAGAGTGCATTCATGATCGTGTTTTTCGCTGTCTGCGCATCCTCTCCTTCCAATCCATTCGTTAGCACTAATAGTGTTACCATTAGAATCAATGAAGGTATATGAAGTTTTTTCATCACCATATAGGAACTTAGCAAAACTTACATAATCACAACCGCCTCTCCAAGTTACAGTAATTATTTTACCATTAACTTCATACGTTGTATTAGCCTTAGTAGATTTTGGTTCTGCTTTTTCTGTAACTTCTGGAACATTAGTTACTTTTTGTTTTAATAATAATGTTGAAACAGAATCTTCAGAGGCTGTTACATCTGCTTTTTTATAAACTGCTGTATAAACATCAACTAATGAAGTCTTGTCATTATCTTTAATCGTAGCTTTTTCCCAGTGGTCAAATGTAAGACCATTTAGTTCTTCAGGAGCTTCTTTAGAAAGTGTGCATCCTCCTCTTCTTGATTCTAATATTTCTGTATCACCGCCAGATAAATTTTGCAAAACTAACTATGTGGTAGCATCCTTTATATTTAATAGTAATTTTATTACTATTACTTTTGCTAATCATTTTAGTAAATTCTGTTTGTTCTTCCATATATTTGAAATGGTTTTTAATCTTACAGTCAGAATTTGTTTGTGTATCTTCCGGAAGTGTTTCAATGTTTTTAACTTCTGGATCATTAACAACTTCTTGTTTTAAAGGTAATTTTGAAACATTTTCTGCTTGTGTTTCTTCAGCATCAGGTACTGCTACTTCTGGTTCTTTGACTTGAGTCTCAGGAGCAACTACCTCTTCTTTAACTTCAGAAACAACTATCTCTTTTTCAACTTGAACATTAGGTATAATTGCTTCTTCTGTACCGTCAACATCTTGTTCTACTACTTCCTCTGTATCTTTAACTTCAGGTATAACTACTTTTTTTGCAGTTTCAGCTTTTGATACTAATACGTTTGAAACAGTGACTTTTGGTGTCTTTACTTCAGGTACTTGAACTTTTGATTCTTCAATCATTGTTTCATTTGAATTACTTGTAGTTTTCTCAGCTAAACATAATGTGTTAGCATTTAGAAAAGATAAATTAGATAAAAACATACATGAAATAAGTGACAAAGCTAATGCTTTACGAATCGCTTTACTCATATATTACCCCCTCCTTTTATTAAAATTGAATTATAAATATTATATATATATTTATTTATAATTCTAATAATTATATTATAATATTTAATACCTTAAAAGTCAATTAGAATAGCATAAAATAAAAAAAATGTAACAATTTGTAACAATTTTGTTATTTTATGTATTTTAAATTGCAATTATACATAAAATATGATAGTAATGATGATTTTTAGACACGTCCCCAAAAGCATTTAAATTGTTTATAATAAATTTGTATAAATAAAACTTGCAGGAATTAAAAGGGGAGCTAATTTTACATAAAAATAGGGGACAGTAAAATAAAAAAAGGGGATTAATTCCTGCAAAGATTAAAAACATTAATTAATAAAGCCATGTTAAAATAGCTATTTTATATTTAAATATTCTTTTAATTTTTGGGATTGTTTTTTGATTATTTTTTTTCTAACAAGAATAAAAATTGAAAAAAATAATAATAATTTGATAAAAAACATTTTAAGTCCTAAAAAACTAGAAATTAATTAATATAATAATATAACTGTAAGCGAAAAATGTCAAGAAAAATATTACGACATAATTCGCCAAAAAATAACAGAAGATAACATTCCGTACAAAATCTGCAAGTAATGCTGCTACTAAGACAAATCTAGTTTTCTTAATTTTTACAGCACTTGTGTATAAAGCAATAGTATACAAAGTTGTTTCTGTTGACCCCATAATTGTAGAAGTCATAAGCCCAATTAGAGAATCTACCCCAAACTTTGACATAATATCAGTAGCTACAGCCATAGACGCGCTGCCAGAAATTGGACGTAAGAAAGCTAAAGGTAAAATTTCTGGAGGAACCTGTAAAATATTTAGAACAGGAAGAGCAACGTTTGTTATTGCATCTATAATTCCTGATTCTCTTAAAACATTAATAGACAAGAAAAGTCCTAAAAGTGTTGGAAAAATATTAATTACAATTTCTAAACCTTCTTTTGCACCATCTAAAAAAACATCAAAAACTTGTTGTTTTTCTATTAGTCCATATATAATAATAATTAATATTGTAGCAGGAACTGCAATATTAGAAATATAATTAATGAAATTCATAAATCCTCCTAATTTTTAAATATATGTTTTTTACATTCTTTTTACTAAAATTTTACCTACAATAATTGCTGTTACAAAAGCGGAAATTGTGGCAACCCATACTCCCATTATTATTTTTGTAGGATTAGTAGAACCTAATGAACTTCTAATAGAAATAACGGTTGTAGGAATAATTTGTAAGGATGCGGTATTAACTAATATAAACATTGCCATAGAATTTGTAAGCCTATCTTTATCAAAATTTTTTTCTTGCATAGAATGCATTGCTTTTAAACCTAAAGGAGTTGAAGCATTACCAAGTCCAAGTATATTTGCAACCATATTCATTGATATTTCTTTGCTTATTTTTTTATCGTTTTTTATTTCAGGAAAAATAAAAGAAATAATTGGTTTTAAAAATTTAGTCATTCTTTCAATCAAAGTGGTTTTTACAGCTATCTTCATAATACCATTCCATAAGCATATTGTTCCAAATAAAGTTAAACATAAATTAACTGTTTGGTCCGCAGAACTGAAAATAGCATTGTTTATATTAAAAATATTTCCAGAATAAATAGCATAAATAAATGAAATGATAATAAAAAAAGGCCATATTTTGTTTAACATATTTTTAATCTCCCTTTATTATATTTTATTTAAGTGTATTCATTAAATTTCGTAAAAGAACCAATATATTTTTGTATGTTTTTTATTGACTAAATATACAAAATATGGTATTATCATAATAGAATAATTTGTCGAAAAATGTAATAAGATTCGACAAAAACTTATAATTTTTAGGAGGGATATAATGAAAGCAACTGGAATAGTAAGAAAAGTTGATGAATTAGGAAGAGTGGTTATACCAATAGAATTAAGAAATAAATTTGATATACAAGTAAAAGACCCAATAGAAATATTTGTAGATGGAAGCTCAATTGTATTAAAAAAATATGAACCAAATTGTATTTTTTGTGGAAATTCTAAAGATTTAATAAGTTATAATGAAAAACTAGTATGTTCAAAATGTGCAGAAAAACTTGGTAAAAAAGTAGAAGAAAAATAAACAAATAGAGTTCGTTCTAAAGTAAATTACATATAATTCACTTTAGAACGAACTCTATTTATTTATAAAATATTTATAAATTTCATTCTTTTTTACATTTTTATCTTTTGCTATTTTTTTAATAATTTCGTTTTTTTCAAAGCCTTGTTTTTCATAAAAGTAATAATGTTCTTCCAATGGTAGATCTTTTAAAATCTCAATATTGTTAGATAAAATATGAGTTGTTTTTTCAATAACAATAACAAATTCTCCCTTTGGATCTGATATTGTTTCTAATAATTCATCGCAAGTACCACTAATAAATTGCTCATGTAACTTAGTTAATTCTTTAGCTAAAACGATTTTTCTATTTCCTAAAATTGCTGATAAATCTTTTAATGTAGAAATTAACTTATGAGGAGCTTCATATAAAATACAAGTATTAGTGCAGTTTTGTATTTTTTCTAGTTTCTCTTTTCTATTTTTTTTATTCAAAGGCAAAAAACCTAAAAAGGTAAATTCACTAGTATTCATTCCGGAAGTTATTAAAGCATTTATTAAAGCACAAGCACCTGGAATAGGAATAATTTTTATGTTATATGTAATTGCTAATTTTACAATTTCTTCTCCTGGATCAGATATGCCAGGGGTACCTGCATCTGTAATTAAGGCAATATTTTTACCATCTAATAAATTTTTTATTAATAATTCAGATTTTATTTCCTCATTATGCCTATGATAGCTAATTAAGGGCTTGGAGATTTCTAAATGGTTTAATAATTTTAAAGAATGTCTAGTATCTTCTGCTGCAATAATATCTACTTCTTTTAATACTTTAATTGCTCTTAATGTAATATCTTCTAAATTTCCAATAGGTGTGGCAACTAAATATAAAATTCCTGACATATTTTATACCTCTCTTTTATAAATTTTTAAAATTTCATCTGTGTAAGAACCATCTTTATGATAAATAATAAGCGGATTTTCAATTGTTAAAAATGATTTAGCATTTTTTGTAGCCTTTACTAAAATTAATTTAGGACTGCTGTTTCTATAAGAATGTATTAATCTTAATTTTTTAGGTTCTAAATTATATTTTCTTAGTATATAAAATAAATCTGCAAGTCTTTCTGGTCGATGAACCATATACAAACTGCAATTGTTTTTTAATAAAGAAGCGGAAATACTAATAAAATCTTCTAAAGAAGCGGTTATTTCATGCCTTGAAATTAGTTTGGTTTGAGATTCATTCTTTATTCCAGAATTATCTTTTTTATAAGGAGGGTTTGATACGATAGCATCAAAGGTGTTAGGTTTAAAAATGTTATTTAATTCTTTAATGTTTTTATTAATAATTTGAAATCTATTTTCTAAATTATTTAAGCGAATACTTCTAGATGCCATATCACATACATCTTTTTGAATATCTACTCCGTAAATTTTAGAAATACGTGTTTTTCCACAAAGTAATATTCCTAAAATTCCAGTACCAGTACCTAAATCTAATACAGTAGAACCAGCGCGAATTTCTTTTGCAAAATCTGAAAGTAAAACACTATCTATACCATAACAAAAACCATTTTTATTTTGAATGATTTTTAAATTATTTAATTGTAGATCATCTATTCTTTCATCTTCTTTTAAATTTATTTTCATATTTTAGTTCCTTATTTTATCAATTTTTAAAGTTAATACATATTATATAATAAATTTTTAGAAAAAGCAAAGGAGACAAAATGATAGAAAGATATTCTATAAGGGATTTGGAAGATAATCGTGGAGAAAAAAAGAAAAATAAGTTTTTGGTTAAGAGAGATAATACTTTAAAATCATTAAAAGAAGTAGAATATTTTTTGGGTAACTGGAAAAGAGCATTAAAAGGAATAAAATTATATAAAATATTAAAATAGCACTTGTAAAAACAAGTGCTATTTTGGCAATAAAAAACGTACATAACAATAATTAATCGTTTTTCTTAAAAATTTCATTAAATGAAATTTTTCCATCTTTGAATTTTAAGTTTTCTTCGCCGTTAATTAAAAATTTAACACCAGATACCTCATTTAATTCAGTAAGAGTATTTACAATTGAATAAATAATATTACTTTCTTCTTCTATTCCTGCAGGAGCATTATCTATAAATTCTTTAGACAAATCAGCATATACAATATTTCCTTTTAATGTACATGAATTTACTTTAGTACCTTCTGGAATAGCACTTTCTAATTTTTCACTTTCAGGTCCTTCAATTAATAAATTAATTAAGTAGGTGTATGGTTCTTCATATAGATTTTTTACATCAATGCATTTTGCTTCTGCAATTAATGAGTTTGTTTCTATATTTTTAAAGTATAAAGAAATAATTGTTTTACGAATTTCATCATCTGAAAATTCCTCTTGAGGAGTATATTCTATTATTTGATTAGATGTATTTTCATCGGAATTTGAGTTATGCATAAAAAATATAATACCAATGATTATTAAAATAACCAAAATTGATGTAACAATTGCAAATAAAAGCTTTTTATTTTTCATAATAAAACCTCCAAAATAAATTTGTTTAATAATATTAAAGACAAGTTTATTTTAGAACTAAAAAATAAAAGAAGGAGTTATAAGAAAATTAAAGAATATAAATTTATTTGATTTTGTAATATTTAAATGATAAGATACATATAATATAGTAATAAATAGAGTTTTTATTTGCAGACATATAAATTTTAGGAAAATGTATTGACAGAAGACAAAGAAAGTATTATAATAATATATATTTATATCGCGGGGTGGAGCAGTTGGCAGCTCGTCGGGCTCATAACCCGAAGGTCGTAAGTTCGAGTCTTACCCCCGCAACCAACTTATAGCAAGTCTTTTTAAAATGGTACCAATGTCAAGGACATTTTAAAAAAAAGTGTTGACAAAATTTTTAAAAAAATGATAATAGAA
>CANQAB010000059.1 GCA_947589445.1 uncultured Clostridia bacterium
TATTCGTTAATATAAATTAATAAAGTTTATTGTACAAACATTTTTAAGGAGGTTAATTTAAATGGAGAATTTAAATTTATATCAAGATATACAGGCTCGTACAAATGGTGATATTTATATTGGAGTTGTTGGCCCCGTTAGAACTGGTAAATCTACTTTTATAAAAAGATTTATGGATTTACTAGTAATACCTAACATTAATAATGAATATAAAAGACAACGTGCTCAAGATGAACTCCCACAAAGTGCTGCTGGGAGAACAATTATGACTACAGAGCCAAAATTTGTACCAAATGAGGCAATTGAAATTACTATTGGAGATAATTTAAAACTAAAAACACGTTTAGTTGATTGTGTTGGTTATCTAGTTAATAATGCTATCGGATATCTAGAAGATGATGTTCCAAGAATGGTGAGAACTCCATGGTCTGAAGAAGAGATTCCTTTTGAAACAGCTGCTGAAATTGGTACTAGAAAGGTTATTCAAGAACATTCTACAATAGGTTTATTAGTAACTACAGATGGAAGTATTACTGATATTCCACGAGAAGATTATCTTGAAGCCGAAGAAAGAGTTGTTAGAGAATTAAAGGAATTAAATAAACCATTTGCAATTGTATTAAATTCTAATTCTCCTTATTCAGAATATACTAGAAATCTAGCAGATGAATTAGAAGAAAAATATAACGCACCTGTTATTCCAGCCGATTGTTCCAACCTTCAAATTGACGACATAAATAACGTTTTTAGCAGAGTACTTTATGAATTTCCAATTGAACAAATTAATATTAACTTTCCTAGGTGGGTAGATTCTTTAGATAATTCTCATTGGCTAAAATCTTCTTTATTTTCTGATATAATGAATACTTTTTCAAATGTATCAGAACTAAAAGAAATAGATACTGTTGTGGGAACATTGCAAAATGCAGACATAATAGATAAATGTTCAGCAGATGATATTAATTTAGGAAATGGTAATGTTAATATTAATATTACTTTAAAAGAAGATTTGTTTTATAAAGTATTAACAGAAGTTACAGGTGTAACTGTAAATGATGAAGGAGACTTGTTCTCTACTATGTCTAATTTAGCTTCTATAAAAAAAGAATACGATAAAATATCTTATGCTTTAAATGAGGTAAAACAAAAAGGCTATGGTATAGTTACTCCATCTATCGAAGAATTGATTTTAGAAGAACCAGAAATGGTAAAACAAGGTTCAAGATTCGGAGTAAAATTAAAAGCAAGAGCACCATCAATACATATGATAAGAGCAGATATAGAAACCGAGGTCTCTCCTATAGTTGGTTCCGAAAAGCAATCAGAGGAATTAGTAAACTACTTGCTTTCTGAGTTTGAAAATGACCCTATAAAAATTTGGGAATCAAATATATTTGGAAAGAATTTACATGAATTAGTAAATGAAGGATTACAAAATAAACTTTCTAAAATGCCAGAAGATGCGCAAATGAAATTACAAGAAACACTGCAAAGAATTATTAACGAAGGCAGTGGTGGATTAATTTGCATTATATTATAAATAAAACTGTAATAGAAATTTTTTAAATTTTCTATTACAGTTTTTTAATATTTTTTACAATCAATTCATAGCAACGCACCTTTATTGTTCTAAATACTTTATCTTATTTTCTTTTAAATACATATTTTTCATTTTTTTGAAAATAATATCTATTAATATAATTTTAGTTAATGGAGATACTTATGAATAAATTTTTTAGTTATATTATAGATAATTTTAGATATGTACCTCAAAATAAATATAATTTTGATTTATCCATGAACGACACGCAAAATTCTGATAATTCTATTAAGCCTTTGGAAGATTTAAACCAAAATGTTTATACTAGTGTAGACGTTAATTTAGAGTATATAAAAGTAAAGTTTAATAGCTTAATTAATAGTGATATTAAGATAAGAGAATTTGATCTAAGAGCTAGAAATAAAGTTTATAAAGCTTTTATATTATATATAGATGGTATGAGTGATTCTAAGAGTATCAGTAGATTTATTTTGCATCCTTTAATGTTAAAAAGTAGAGCAAATACCTCTGATTCTAATGATGAGGTTGTAAGCTCTGCAATAGCAAATAATGTTACCGTAAAAAAAGTTAGAAAATTTAATTTAACTGATTATATTAATTCATGCTTAATTCCATATAACGATGTTACTAAGTCAAATAAATTCGATAAGATTATTACATCTGTTACAATGGGAAATTGTGCTTTATTTATTGATACAATTGATGTTTGTTTTATATGTGATGTAAAAGGTTTTGAAAAAAGAAGTATAGATTCTCCTAAAAATGAAACAGTTATTAGAGGCTCACAAGAAGCTTTTGTTGAAAACTTAAGAACTAACACATCTATGCTAAGAAGACTTGTGAATAATGAAAACTTAATTATTGAGAATACATCTGTTGGAACAGTTAGTAAAACAAATTGCAGTATTTGTTATATTAAAAATATTACAAATGATGATCTAATTTCAGAAGTAAAATATAGAATTAATAATTTAGATATAGATTATATTGTTTCTTCCGGGCAACTAGAAGAATTCATAAAAGAACATTCTAAAAACTCTCTTCCTGAAACACTTTTAACAGAAAGGCCTGATACAGCCGCAACTGCTCTTTTAGAAGGCAAAGTAGTTATTATTGTAAATGGTACACCAATGACATTAATTGTACCTTGTAGCTTTTTTGATTTACTTGCTTCACCAGAGGACAGAAATATTAATTCCTCTTTTGCAAATTTATTAAAACTTGTTAGATTAATTGCTGGTTTAATTAGTGTACTATTACCAGGTCTGTATGTTGCTATCACAAATTTTCACGAAGAATTAATTCCAACTGAATTACTATTTTCAATTATATCTTCAAGACAAGCTATTCCGTTTTCTGTTGAACTTGAAATTATATTTATGGAAATAGCATTTGAATTAATTCATGAAGCCGGTATAAGAGTTCCTTCTCCTATTGGATCTACTATGGGTATTGTTGGTGCATTAGTTTTAGGAGATGCAGCTGTTAGTGCAAGTATTGTAAGCCCTATTTCAATTATTATTGTGGCAATAACAGGTTTATCTTCTTTTGCTATTCCTAACTATTCTTTAGAGTTTCATTTCAGAATACTAAGATTTGTCTTCATATTTTTAGGAACAGTTTTTGGATTTTTAGGTATTGGATTAGGCATTTTTGTATATTTAGCAATACTTTCCAATTTTTCATCATTTGGAACATCTTATTTATCTCCTTATGTTCCTAGCTATAATGTAAACGATAATGGATATTTCTTAGTTCCTATGTGGCATAGAGAAAAAAGAGAAGATGCTTTAAATACTAAAAGAGCTAATAAGCAAGCTAATTATAGCATGAAGTGGAAATTATAAAATTATTGAAAGGACTAAGTGAATAATGGAAAATAATACTAAAATAGGCTATTCAGAAGCCTTATGTGTTTTGTTAATTATTGTCATTTCACATTTAATTTTAACCTTACCTAAAATTATTTTGCAAAGCCAAGGTTCCAGTAGCATTCTAAATGTTATATATATAACGCTAATTGCATCTATGATAATTTTTATAATAAATTTATTATATAAGAATTTTAAAGGAATGGACATTTTAGATTTATCTAATTATTTATTAGGTAAAAAATTTATGTTTATTATCGGAATTGCCTATATTACATTTTTTATATTTACTTCTTCCTTATTAATTAGAAATACTGTTGAAAATCTCAAAACAATGTATTTTCAAAGTACACCCATACCTTATATTCTTTTCTTTATATTATTAGCAGTTGGATTTATTAGCAGGTATAGTTTAAAAAGTGTCATAAAATGTAATTTAATTGTTGTCCCATTTGTTGTTGTAGCTTTAGTTATACTATTTATATTAAGTTTTAACGATTTTACATTTGAAAGAATTTTTCCTATACTTGGTTATGGACCTAAAAACACTTTTATAACTGGAATTGATAATCTGTTTGTATTTGGAAATTTGGTCTTTTTATTTTTATTAATGCCAATATTAAAAGATTATAAACAATTCAATAAGCTATCCTATACAGCACTTATAATATCTGGATTATTTATTTTTTTAACCATTTTAGCATTACTTTTAATGTTTCCAGTAGATATATCTTCTAATTCAAATTTACCAATGTATTTACAAACTAGAAAAATAACCTTAGGTAAATTTATACAAAGAGTTGATGTCTTTTTTGTTCTAATATGGATTTTAGCACTTTTATCTTACCTAAGTGTTGTAATAAGTTTTGTTTTGTCAATGTTTAAAAAATTAACTAGTATCGAAAATAAATCTCTTGTATCTTATAGCTTTATTGCAATATTATTTGCCACTAGTTTATTATACAAAAATGTAATACAAATAAGACAATTGGATGCAAATTTATATAAATATTTATCTTTATTGTTTACCTTTGGAATTAGCACTATAATTTTACTAATGTGTAATATCAAACATAAAATAAAAGATAAAGATAAAGTCAAAGTTAAGTAAAATAATATTATGACATTTTGTAGTTTTCAAAAAAGGAGTTTTAAAAATTGAACCGATTCCCCAAAAATATATTAATTATTATTATAGTTATGTCATTACTAATATCACTTGGAAATTATGTAAATAGTAGTAAAAGCTTAGATGATTTAGCCTATGTAATGGCCATTAGTTTTGATGTAGGAACTTCTGCAAAATATAAAATTAGTTTTCAACTTTCTACAATTGAATCAAGTGCTTCTGAAGCTCTGTCTAGTTCTTCTAGCAGTAGTGGAGGTAGCTCTGGTGGAGGCAGTGGATCTTCTTCGGAACAATCTGCACCGCAATATGTTATTAACACTATGGAGTGTAATTCTTTAGATACTGCAATAAATATTGCAAATTCATTTACAAATAAAGATATAAGTCTATCACATTGTAAAATTTTAGTAATATCAGAAGAATTAGCCAAAAAAGGAATTAGAGATATTGTAAATTCACTTATTAATAGGGTTGAAATAAGACCAGATTGTAATATTATAATATCTAAGATACCTGCTGAAGAGTTTTCTAGCGACTCAGCACCTTCATTAGAAGAAGTTTTATCTAAATTTTATGATGTAGCTTCTAATAACGAAACACGGAATTGGATATACTGAAGCTGTTAAATTAAATGATTTTTATTCTAATTTAAACGATTCTTTATATCAACCATATGCTACACTTGGCACTATAAGTAATCCTAAGAAAAATACAAATAAAAACAAAGGAGATATTAGTTTAATACAACAGGCAAGAAGTTTTAAAAGCAATACTTCTGAGCCAGCAATAGAATCTATAGGTCTTGCACTTTTTCATGATGATGTTTTAGTAGGCACTTTAACTGATATTGAAACAATGTGTCATCTTTTAATTATGAATGATTTAGAATATTGTACAATTAATATTCCAAGTCCTATTACATTAGGAGAGACCGTAGATTTATATATATCTAATCTAAAAAATAGCAAAATAGATGTTAAAATAATTAATGGTTCTCCATTTGTTACCTCTACATTTGATCTTTCCATGAAGGTACTTTCTTTAAATGACGATACTTTATCTTTAACAGAAGATATTTTAAATAAAATAGAAAATTCTGCTACTCAATATTTAACTCAACAAATATATAACTATTATGATAAAACAGCAAAAGAATTTAATTCCGATATTAGTGGAATTGGTAGATTTGCTAGTAAAAATTTCAAGACTATAGATGAATGGGAAAATTATAATTGGGCAGAAAATTATAAAAACTGTACTTTTAAAGTAGATGTTAAAACAGATATTAAATCCGGACATTTACTAACAAGTGAATAAATTTTATTTAAATGGAGGTTTTATGACTCTTAGTATATTAATTATTAGTATATTAATTTTTTTGGATAATATTGGATATGGAATTTATGAAATAAAAGAAAATAATAATAAACTAGGTGGTATCTGCGTAATTGTTGTTGCTATTGTTATGGTTATTTTTGTTAACTATGCAATGATTACATTTAAATAAAAGAATATCTATGTTTCCTATATAATATAAAGAGCGAACTTTAAAATTTTAATATTCTAAAAATTTTAAAGTCCGCATCTCTTTTTTATTTTCTTTATTACTATTTTATTTAGATAATATCAACTAGTATAAATTATTTTTCATTTAAAAATGGTGCTAGAAATTTTCCAGTATAAGATTTTTCGTTTTTAACAATCTGCTCTGGTGTACCAACTTGTACTATTGTTCCCCCAGCATCTCCACCTTCTGGCCCTAAATCTATAATATAATCTGCTGTTTTAATTAAATCTAAATTGTGTTCTATAACTACAACAGTATTTCCCGTATCTACTAATCTATGTAGTATATCTACTAATTTATGAACATCTGCAATATGTAATCCTGTTGTTGGTTCATCTAAAATATATAAAGTTTTTCCAGTAGGCTTTTTAGACAATTCTGTAGCTAATTTAACTCTTTGAGCTTCACCACCAGACAAAGTTGTTGATGGCTGTCCTAGTTTAATATAACCAAGTCCTACATCATATAATGTTTGTATTTTTTGTTTTATTTTAGGCATGTTTTTGAAAAATTCTAATGCTTCCTCTACAGTCATATCTAAAACATCTGCAATTGTTTTACCTTTATATTTTACTTGTAAAGTTTCTGAATTATATCGTGTTCCATGGCATATTTCACATGGTACATACACATCAGGTAAAAAATGCATTTCTATTTTAATAATACCATCTCCACTGCATGCTTCACATCTTCCACCCGATACATTAAAACTAAAGCGTCCTTTTTCATATCCTCTTAATTTAGCTTCATTTGTGGTAGCAAATAAATCTCTAATATAGTCAAAAACTCCAGTATAAGTTGCAGGGTTAGATCGTGGTGTTCTACCAATTGGTGATTGGTCTATATTAATAATTTTATCTATATTTTCAATTCCTTTTATTTCTTTGCATTTACCCGGTTTATCTTTTGACTCATATAATTCTCTTGCTATAGTTTTATATAGGACGTCATTTATTAAAGTACTCTTTCCAGAACCAGACACTCCTGTTATACATGTAAATACTCCTAATGGAAATTTAACACTTAAATTTTTTAAATTATTTTCTGTAGCACCAATTACTTGAATGCATTCTCTTCTCGGCTTTCTTCTTTTTTCTGGTACATTAATCTTTTTTCTTCTAGACAAATATTGACCAGTAATAGATTCGCTTACTTGTTTTATCTCTTCGGCTGTTCCCTGTGCAATTACTCTTCCGCCATGTACTCCAGGTCCTGGGCCGATATCAATTACTTGGTCTGCTGCAAGCATAGTATCTTCATCGTGTTCTACAACTAAAACAGTATTTCCTAAATCTCTTAGTTTTTTTAAAGTATAAATTAATCTTTCATTATCTCTTTGATGTAAACCTATACTTGGTTCATCTAATATATACAATACACCTGTTAAAGCTGAACCTATTTGTGTTGCTAAACGTATACGTTGTGCCTCCCCACCAGATAAAGTACCTGCTGACCTAGATAAAGTTAAATATTCCAATCCCACATCTATTAAAAATTGTAACCTTTTATTAAGTTCTTTAATAATTTGGTCTGAAATAATTTGTTCTTGCTTTGTTAGTTTTAATGAATTAATATAGTCTTTTATTTTATTAATAGACATAGATGTTAATTCATTTATATTTTTATCTCCTATTTTTACAGATAAACTTTCTTTTCTTAATCGTGTTCCCTTGCAATCTGGGCAGTCACTATTACTCATATAATATTCGTAAAAATCTCTCATACCTTGAGATTTTGTTTCTGAATGACGTCTTTCTAAAGTTGGAATTACACCTTCAAAAGGAGC
>CANQAB010000060.1 GCA_947589445.1 uncultured Clostridia bacterium
GAGGAAATTTCAGATGAAGAAACAAAAAAATATATTCATAAAATAGTAAATGGAATTGAAGAAAATATTATTCAAATAGAAAAAAAGATATCTGATAATTTAAAGAAAGATTGGAAAATTGAAAGAATATCAAAAGTAGATTTGGTATTATTAAAATTAGCAATATATGAAATGTTGTACACAGATACACCATATAAGGTAGCAATTAATGAAGTAATAGAAATAGCAAAGAGATATGGAGAAGATAACTCCCCCAATTTTATAAATGGAATTTTAGCAAGTATTGTTAAAGAGAGTGAAAATTTATGATAAGACCAAACCCTATATCTGTGTCACAGTTAAATAATTATATAAAAGAAAAAGTCAGTCAAGATGAATTTCTTAATAATGTTTATATAAAGGGAGAAATATCAAATTTTAAACATCATTATACAGGACATATGTATTTTACATTAAAAGATGAAAATTCATTAATTAAGTGTGTAATGTTTAAAACGTATACATCTAATTTAAATTTTGTACCCAAAGATGGAATGAAGGTCTTAATTTTAGGAACAGTATCAGTTTATGAAAGAGATGGCATTTACCAAATTTATTGCAAAGCTATGGAAGAAGATGGAATAGGCAACTTATATTTGGAGTATGAAAAGTTAAAAAATAAACTAGAAATGGAAGGGTTATTTGATAAACAATATAAAAAAGAAATTCCATTTATGCCTAAAGTTATAGGTGTTTTAACATCAAAAACAGGAGCTGTTATTAGAGATATTATAAATGTAAGTACTAGAAGAAATCCCAATGTATATATAAGACTATTACCTGTTCCTGTACAGGGAGATGGAGCAGCATTAAAAATTGCAGATGCAATAAAATTAATGAATGAGAAAAAACTTGCAGATGTGCTTATTCTTGCAAGAGGAGGAGGCTCATTAGAAGATTTGTGGCCTTTTAATGAAGAAATAGTTGCAAGGGCTATTGTTGCATCAGAAATTCCAATTATATCTGCAGTAGGTCATGAAACAGACTTTACAATAGCAGACTTTGTAGCTGATTTAAGAGCACCTACTCCATCAGCGGCAGCAGAGTTAGCTGTTGCTAATATAGAAGATATTAAAATAAATTTAAATGGATACAAAAATAGACTTGCTATAAGTCTGAATAAAAAACTTGAACTTATAAAACTACAATATGAAAAAATAATGAGTTCAAAAGTTTTTAAAGAACCATTACTAAGAATACAGGAAGAATATTTAAAAATAGATGGTGCATTAAAAATAATTAATGATAAGATGTTAAATAAATATACAGAATCTAAGTATTTGCTAATGAATTCCATGTCAAAATTAGATTCTTTAAGTCCATTAAAAACTTTAGGAAGAGGATACAGTATTATACAAAAGGATAACAAAGTTATAAAATCTAAAAAAGAACTATGTGATGGAGATGAAGTTAATATTAGACTAATTGATGGAAGTATAATAGCAAATATTATTAATATAAGATAAAGGAAGAAAAAATTTACATATCATTAAAAAATATTTATAAGTGGAGGATTTATGGAAAAAGGCGTAAATTTTGAAGAGAAAATGAAAGATTTAGAGCAAATTGCAAAAGATTTAGAAAGTGGAAATTTATCATTAGATGATTCTGTAAAAAAGTTTGAAGAAGGAATGGAAATTTCAAAAGAATGCTCTAAAATATTAGAAGATGCAGAAAAAAGAATTTCTATTTTAATTAAAGATAGTAGTAATAATTTAGTGGAAGAAGATTTTAATTTGGATAATAAGTAGTTAGCAATAAAGCGTAAAAGGGGATAAAATAATGGAAAATAATTTTTTTACATATAAATATATTTTAGTACCATTTCTACTATGGTTTAGTATACAGTTATTTAAATTAATTTATGATTTATGTACAACAAAACAATTTAATTTTAAAAGGATATTAGGAGCTGGAGGAATGCCTAGCTCTCATTCAGCTGTAGTAACTTCTTTAGCTACATTAGTTGGGAAAGATGTTGGAGTTTCATCGCCTATGTTTGCAGTTTCACTTATATTTGCTTTTGTTGTAATGTATGATGCATGTGGAGTAAGAAGAGCAGCAGGGAAACAAGCGAAGCTTTTAAATGAAATAGTAAATACTCCTGGGCTTACCAATGTTCAAGTACAAGAAAAATTACAAGAAGCATTAGGACATACACCAATTCAGGTCTTTGTTGGAGCATTAATTGGTTTAGTTGCTGGATTAATTATATAATATATAATAGGAGGTATTTTTTAATGTCTGATATAGAGATAGCAAGGAATACAAAATTAAATAAAATAGTAGATGTAGGCAAAGAACTAGAAATAAGCGAGGATGACCTAGAAATATATGGCAAATATAAAGCAAAGATATCAGAAAGCGTTTATCAAAAATTAAAAGAAAAAAAAGATGGAAAATTAATATTAGTAACGGCTATTAATCCAACACCACTAGGAGAGGGAAAAACAACTATTTCTATTGGTTTAGCAGACGGCTTAAGATATATTGGAAAAAAATCTATATTAGCATTAAGAGAACCATCTCTAGGACCTGTATTTGGAATGAAAGGAGGAGCAACTGGAGGAGGTCATGCTCAAATTGTCCCAATGGAAGATATTAATCTTCACTTTACAGGAGATATTCATGCAATTACAACGGCTAATAACTTATTATCTGCTGTAATTGATAACCATATATATTTTGGAAATAAATTAAAAATTAAAAGAGTTGTTTGGAAACGATGTATGGACTTAAATGATAGGCAGTTAAGGGTAGTTAATACAGGGCTATCTGAAGAAAAGAATATTGTTCCAAGATTAGACGGATTTAATATAACAGTTGCTTCTGAGATTATGGCAATTCTATGTTTATCAAGAGATATTAACGACCTAAAAAGACGATTGGGAAACATTATTATAGGATATAACGAAGAAGAAAAGCCAGTAACTGCGAGGGATTTAAAAATAGAAGGAAGTCTAACTGCACTTTTAAAAGATGCAATTAAACCAAATTTAGTACAAACGTTAGAACATACACCAGCACTAGTTCATGGAGGACCATTTGCTAATATTGCTCATGGATGTAATAGCATCATAGCAACTAAACTTGGTATGAAACTAGCAGATTATACTGTTACAGAAGCAGGATTTGGGGCAGACTTAGGTGCAGAGAAATTCTTAGATATTAAATGTAAAACGGCTAATATAAAGCCAGATGTAGTCGTATGTGTTGCAACATTAAAGGCATTAAAATATCATGGAGGAGTGGAAAAGGAAAACATACAAAAAGAAAATATAAAAGCTCTAGATAAAGGAATGAATAATTTATTTAAGCACATTAAGAATTTAAGAGATGTTTATGGATTAAATGTAATTGTTGCTATTAATAAATATGTACAAGATTCTTCAAAAGAAATTGAGTATTTAAAAGAAAAACTAAAAGAAAAAAATATAGATTTAAGTTTAGTACAAGCATGGGAGCATGGTGGAAAAGGTGCAGAAGATTTAGCACAAAAGGTAGTAAATTTAGCCGAAAAAGAAAGCAAATTAAATAGAATTTATGATATAGAAGACAGTATTGAAACTAAAATTGAAAAAATATCTAAAACTATCTATGGGGCAGAAGGAATAGAAATTTCGGAAAAAGCTCAAAAAGAAATAGAATTTATTAAAAAAATTGGATATAATAATTTACCAATTTGTATTGCTAAAACGCAGTATTCTTTCTCAGACGATTCAAAGAATTTAGAATGTTTAGAACCATTCAAAATTCATGTGCAAGATGTTATATTAAATGCTGGAGCAGAATTTATTGTTGCTATTACAGGAAAAATATTTACAATGCCAGGACTTCCAAAAGTTCCAGCTGCAGAAAATATAGATATAGATAAAAATGGAAATATAATAGGAATATTTTAAAATTAAAAAGCATAAAAAAACCACTTTTGTAAAAAATAAGTTAAGAAAATAAATTTTACAAAGGTGGTTTTTATGTTTTATCAAAAAAGTAAAAAAGTAGCAATTATTACCTTAATAACTGCTACAATTCTATTCGTTTTATATAATATATTTGTAAATGGAAATACAGTACTTGCTTTATCTAAGTATGGTTCAAGAGGAGATGAAGTTAAGCAAATACAAACAAAGTTAAAAAGATGGGGATATTACAATGGCAGTGTAGATGGAATTTATGGTAGTAAAACTGTTACTGCTGTAAAATCGTTTCAAAGAAAAAATGGATTAAGTGTAGATGGAATCGCAGGAAAAAATACATTAGCAGCTATGGGAATTTATTCATCTTCTAGTAATAGCTCATCATCTAGTGGAAATTCTAATAGTTCTAATTTAAACTTGTTAAGTAGATTAGTCTATGGAGAGGCAAGAGGAGAACCATATTCTGGACAAGTAGGTGTAGCTGCAGTTGTTTTAAACAGAGTAAGCCACTCTTCTTTTCCAAATACCGTTGCAGGAGTTATTTACCAAAGAGGAGCATTTGATGTTGTAAGTGATGGACAAATTAATATGAGTCCTAATTCTACAGCTATTAAAGCTGCACAAGATGCAATAAATGGTTGGGATCCGTCTTATGGAGCAATTTATTACTTTAATCCAAATACAGCAACTAGTAGTTGGATATGGTCAAGACCATTAACGGTTGTAATTGGTAATCATAGATTTTGCAAATAAACTTATGTCAATGGGTGTCAATGGGGACGTAGATAATTGACAAAATAAATTTAGCACTCTACACTTGACATTGCTAAAAAATGAGTTATAATATAATTAAGTGATGAAATTGAAATAATAAATATAAAAAAAGAAGGTGAAAGGTTGAAAAATAATTACAATTTTGGCGTTGTCAAACATCATTTGAAATTTAATCAACGTACAAAAAGTACGCCTCATAAATTTCAAACTCGTTTTCCTAGCCAAAATTTAATTCTTTTCCAACCAGATTTGTGCCTTAGGAAGGAATGAGATTAATTATGAATACACAAAAATTAACTCAGAAATCAATTGAAGTAATTCAAAATGCTCAAAATATTGCTAGTGAAAATAATAATCAACAAATTGAGCAACTTCATATTTTATACTCTTTACTTACTATACAAGATAGTTTAATAAAAGAAATATTAAAAAAAATGAATGTATCAGATGAATTTGAAAAACAAATATTAAATGAGATTAAGAAATTACCACAAATTACAGGATCAAGGAAATTAGATAATATATACATTACTCAGGATGTAGATAATATGTTATCAGAGAGCGAAAAAATTGCAAAAAATATGAATGATGAGTATGTATCTGTTGAACATTTAATGTTAGCCTTATTTGATAAAGCAAATTCCAAAATTAAAGAATTGCTTAGAATTTTTAATATTACTAAAAAAGAATTTATTAAAGTTTTATCTGGTATTAGAGGGAGCAGTAGAGTTACATCAGATAATCCAGAAGACACATATAATGTTTTAGAAAAATATGGATTGGATTTAGTTAAACAGGCAAGAGAACAAAAATTAGACCCTGTAATTGGTAGAGATGATGAAATTAGAAATGTTATAAGAATTTTATCAAGAAAAACTAAAAATAATCCATGCTTAATTGGTGAACCTGGCGTTGGTAAAACTGCAATTGCAGAAGGTTTAGCATTAAGAATTGTTAGAGGTGATGTTCCAGAGGCTCTTAAAAATTCTACTATCTTTTCATTAGATATGGGAGCATTAGTAGCAGGTGCAAAATATAGAGGAGAATTTGAGGAAAGACTAAAAGCTATTTTACAAGAAGTTAAAAAAAGTGAAGGAAGAATAATATTATTTATTGATGAACTCCATACAATTGTAGGTGCTGGTAAAACTGAAGGATCAATGGATGCAGGAAATTTACTAAAACCAATGCTTGCAAGGGGAGAATTGCACTGTATAGGAGCAACAACTTTAAATGAATATAGAAAATATATAGAAAAAGATCCTGCATTAGAAAGACGTTTTCAGCACGTACTTGTAGATGAACCTACAGTTGAAGATACAATATCAATTTTAAGAGGTTTAAAAGAAAGATATGAAGTTTATCATGGAGTACAAATTAGTGATAGTGCCATAATTGCTGCATCAACTCTTTCACATAGATATATATCAGATAGATTTTTGCCTGATAAAGCTATAGATTTAATTGATGAAGCTTGTTCTATGATAAAAACTGAAATGCAGTCTATGCCTATAGAATTAGATGAACTTTCACACAAAATTACTCAATATCAAATAGAAGAAACCGCTTTAAAAAAGGAAAAAGATGAATTATCTATTAAAAGATTAGAAGAAATAAAAAAAGAAATATCACAAATGCAGACAAAATTTAATGAAATGAAGGCAAAATGGGATAATGAAAAAGATGCTATTTCTAAAGTACAAAAATTACGTGAAGAGTTAGAAAAAGTAAATTCAGAAATAGAGATGGCAGAAAGAAATTTTGATTTAAATAAGGCTGCTGAACTAAAATATGGTAAGTTACCTCAAATTCAAAATGAATTAAAGAAGGAAGAAGAAATAGCTAATAAATCTAAAGAAAATACTTTACTTAGAACTAAAGTTACTGATGAAGAGATTACGAGAATTATTGCAAAATGGACAGGTATTCCTATTTCGAAGCTTATGGAAAGTGAAAGAGAAAAGATTTTAAATCTAGGTAATATTTTGCATAAAAGAGTAATAGGCCAAGATGATGCAGTTACTAGAGTTACAGAGGCTATAATTCGCTCAAGAGCTGGAATACAGGATCCAAATCGTCCTATAGGCTCATTTATGTTTTTAGGACCTACTGGTGTAGGAAAAACAGAACTTGCAAAGGCATTAGCAGAAGCATTATTTGATGATGAACACAATATGGTTAGAATAGATATGTCAGAATATATGGAAAAATATTCTGTTTCTAGATTAATTGGTGCTCCTCCTGGATATGTTGGATATGAAGAAGGCGGTCAACTAACAGAAGCGGTTAGAAGAAAACCATATTCAGTAATATTGTTTGACGAAATAGAAAAAGCTCATCCGGATGTATTTAATGTATTATTACAAGTATTAGATGATGGAAGAATTACTGATTCTCAAGGAAGAACAGTAGATTTTAAAAATACTATTATTATTCTTACTTCTAATTTAGGTTCTGATATTATTTTAGAAGGAATAGATAACCAAGGAAATATTTCAATTGAGGCAGAAGAAAAAGTTAATAATTTATTAAAACAAAGTTTTAGACCAGAGTTTTTAAATCGTTTAAGTGAAATTATTTTGTATAAACCTTTGAAGAAAAACGAAATCAAACAAATTCTAGATTTATTAGTTTTGGATTTAAATAAAAGACTTGAAGATAAACAAATTAACATTAATTTGACACCTAAAGCAAAAGAATATCTAATTAATAATGGATACGATTCAGTATATGGAGCAAGACCATTAAAAAGATTTGTTCAAAAGAAACTTGAAACTTTAGTAGCTACAAAAATACTTGAACAAACTATTCTTCCAAAATCAAATATTAAAGTAGATTTTGACGATAAAGAGTTAGTTGTAGAAATAGAGTAAAAACCGAGCTAATGGGGACGTAGATAATTGAGAATGGTTAGCAAATAACAAGAAATGCACTAAAAATAAGAGAGTAAGAATTGCTTGAACTCTTACTCTCCTATGGCACAGATGGCCGGAATCGAACCGGCACGGTTTATTCAACCGCAGGATTTTAAGTATAAATGTCAATATATGAATGAACAAAAAATCAAAAATAAGGATGTACAAAAATTGTAGTTATGTAATCTATG
>CANQAB010000061.1 GCA_947589445.1 uncultured Clostridia bacterium
AATAATAATCAATATTCAATTGAGAATAATGAATATATTCAACAATTAGATATGCAGTATCAAACAATAGATAATTTATCTGTAAAAATTGATTCTATATTATTAGATGATTTTAAAATTGAATTAAATATAGACTATTTATATAATGAACCTATAACTTCAGCTGAATCAAAAATTTTGATAACAGACGAAAATAATAATTTAATATATGAAAATAATGTAGTAATAGATTATTATGAAAATATATTTAAGAAAACAAATAGAAATGATTTTATAGAATATAAGAATTTAAATAATACAATTGCAAATGATACAGTAAAAGAAGAAAATAAGGAAATTGATAAATTCACAGCAAGATATACTTCAAACAGCTTAAACATTGAAAGTAATAACATAAAAAGAACAATATGCTTATATAGTAATTTTAATACAAAGAAATTTCCTAAAAGCAAAAAAATATACGTTCAATTACAAGACATTGTTTTAAAAAATGGTAAAAACAAAGTAAAAAAAATACCGGAAAAAATGATATTTGAGATTAAACTGGATGAAAGATATATAAATAATAGAAAAACATATAACTATAACGAGATAAATAACCAATTAAGAAACAATGAATTTTCTGTTATACGAGCAGAGCTAAGTAATACTCAATTACTTTTAAAAATAAAATATAGTAAAACAAAGGACATAACCTCATTAGATTTAAATAGTTTACAAATTTGGAACGAAAAAGATGAAAAGTATATTATTGCTGAAAGCTTAGAGGTGTCAGAAGATAATATAATTTTAGTAAATTATGATGTTAACTCAAAAATATTCTCAGATACTATAAAAGGTAAAATAGGTAATCAAGAATTTTGGTTACAAAAAAGTAAATAATAAAATGGGTTGGAAAATATTCCAACCCACCTTCTTAGCAGGAGTATATTAATAAGTAACTATTGACTAAAAGTTAATTTTGTAATTGATTACTGCTTTTGGGGACGTCCCTAAAAGCATAGATTAGTTTTTTATTTTCCTTAATTTCAGTTACTTTGACGAGTACATTAGCTAAATAATGTGGGTATCTATTGAATCTTGCAGGGACTCTTGCTAAGCAAGTAACATTTGAAGCATCTAATTGTACCACAATTCCACTAATTTTGCCTGTTAAGATTCGTTTTTCTTCTTTACTACGAAGAAGTTCTTTTAAATTTAATTCTTCCAAAGTTTCACTTCCAATAAAAAAGCACTTACATAAAAAGGTAAGTGTTAAAATATTTATTTATAATTTTACTTGTTATATTGCACTATTTAAATAGGATTGTAGAAATTTGACCAGGATTCCAGCATCCAGAAAAGACAAAAGGTATATTATTATTTTTTCCAATATTTATCATTTCAAAAGCTGGGTCATATGTTTCATTGCTATATGCAACTGTTTTATATTTTTTCTTTAAAATTCATAAAATTACCTACACCACGAATCTAGGCTAAGCTACCTATACTATCAGATCTCTTTTGGGGGCTATTGGCATTAGCAATCATTTTAATTGCTGCAACGACTATACTTGCAAATATAAGGACACCACCAAGAGGCATTGCAATACTTATAATTACTCTTTTGACGTTTTCATTAGCAGCTGTAACTTCTTGTGTTCCTATTCCACCAGTTACAAGACCATAATTTGTATTGATAGAAATTAGACTAATAGTAGTTGTAATAGCAGTCATTAAGGAGCATAGATATCATAAGTTATTGGAATATTTGGCATACTCAAGTAGGACAGATTTTGGTGTAATTCATATACAGAGTAATTAGTTTCTTTGTTTGAACTAATTATTATTGTTTTTTATTGAAGTAATATTTTGAGTGTATATTTTGTAACTACAAGATAGTAAAACTGATTTTAATAAATATAAATTATCACTACTGGAATTATTATCAATAAAGTCTTTTCTATTATAAGTGCAACGAAGAGCCTGTTCAAATAAATTGCAAAATTTATCATAAGCATTTTCAATGGTAGAATTTTTAAGAGCAATTCCAATTAAATTTTTTATGTCTTGCATACTATATACTTGTTTTAAGACACAAATAACGAATAGTTTAGCTATTTGTGTTTTAGAATATTGTTTTTTTATAGGAGCTTCAATTAAATTATTTTTTACATAATTATTTATCATTGTTTTAGAAAGAAGAGCATTTTCTTCTTTTGAATAATTATTATTAAAAAAGATATATGGAGTTAAGCAAGAATTAATTAGTTTTACAACTTGATCCAAATATTGTTCTATACTAGGTAATTCAGCCCATCTAGGAATATGAAAATTTTCTATTGATAATATTTCATTATTATTCATAATATAAACCTCCAATTAATATAATAACATTTTTATACTAGTTAGTCAACCTATTGACAAAGTATAATAAATATCGTAATCTAGTATAACAAACTAGATAAGGAGGAAAACTATGAAAGGTATAAAAGTAGGAAATAAAGAATCAAAATATCCTATTATACAAGGAGGGATGGGAGTAGGAGTATCATTGCACAGGTTAGCAGGAAATGTAAGCAAAGAGGGAGGAATAGGAATTATATCTACAGCAGACATAGGATATCAAGAAGAAGATTTTAATAAAAATCCAATGCAAGCAAATTTAAGAGCAATAGGAAAAGAAATAAAAAAGGCAAGGGAAATAGCAGGAAACGACAAGATATTAGGAGTAAATATTATGGTTGCACTTAAAAACTATGCAGAGATAGTTAAAGAATGTGTAAAACAGAAAATAGATTTAATAATTTCTGGAGCAGGAATTCCTAAAGATTTGCCTGAGTATGTAAAAGGAACTACAACAAAAATTGCACCAATTGTATCTTCCTTAAGATGTTGTAAATTAATTGTAAAACATTGGATGACTAAATATAATTATGTTCCAGACATGATTGTAATTGAAGGTCCAGAGGCAGGTGGCCATTTGGGATTTAAAGAGGAAGAATTATTTTCTGAAGAAAATAATCCTAAATTAGAAGATATAACGGTAGATGTAGTAAATTACATAAAGGAAATAGAGAAAGATACAGGGAAAAAAATACCAGTAATTAGTGCAGGAGGAATATGGGATAGCAAAGACATTAAAAAATTTTTAGGATTGGGTGCATCTGGAGTTCAAATGGCAACTAGGTTTGTAGCAACTAAGGAGTGTGATGCTGATAAAAGATTTAAAGAAGCATATATAAATGCAAAAAAAGAAGATATAAAGATTATAAAAAGTCCAGTAGGAATGCCAGGTAGAGCAATTTACAATAAATTCATAAAAAATACTGAAAATGTAAAAGACAATATAATAAAATGCTATAATTGCATAAAAACTTGTGATGTTAAAAACACACCATATTGTATAACAAAAGCACTAGTAAATGCAGTAAAAGGAAATATTAAAGAAGCACTTATATTTTGTGGTAGTAATGTAGATAAAGTAAAAGAAATTGTTTCTGTGCATGATTTAATAAATGAATTAGTATGTGATATTAGTTAAGAATATAATGTTAAAAATGCGTTGAAACTAAGGAAATTTTACTTGAAAATAAAATATTATAAAGAATTATCATATAAAATATTACAAAATAAAAAAATAAATATGTTAATGTAGAATTTTAAAAAAAATTATGTTATACTATTATTATAGTTTAAATTAATAGACATGTAGACGGGATGATTTTAAAGAAATAGTGAATACGAAATAGAAATAATATAAAGATAGCGATAAAGAACTAAAATAAGGGAGGTGAGAGGGTTATAGGTTTTCATATTAATATATGAAAAAATGTAAAAATGTAAAAATATGAAGTATAGAGAATCTAATATAAAAATACTTCAAAGGAGGAATAAAAAATGTCTAAAAAAGACGAATCGGTTTCAGAAGAAAATAATAATATAAGAACTTCATCAGGTAGTAATGACTTACTTCAATTTTTTATAGGCATAATTCTTTTAGGCGCTGGATTATTTATGATAAGTAAAAGAGTAATGGTACATGGTAGATGGGGTGTATGGAGAATTGGAGGATTTGACTTATCATCTGGAACAGTTACAATACCATTAATAATAGGCATAATATGGTACTTTTTTAATAATAAATCCATTATTCCAAAAATTATAATAACATTAAGTGTAATATTTATTATTCTTACGATTATAATGAGTGTAAGAATTAATTTTGTTACAACTTCATTATTTGATTATATACTAATTTTTGGAATGGCTGCAGCAGGATCAGGATTATTATTAAAAACGTTATTTAAAAAAAGAAATTAAATTTTAGGAGGAATAAAAAATGTCAATATTTGAAAGAATAAGTGATTTAGTAAAAGCTAATATTAACGATTTAATTGATAAGGCAGAAAACCCTGAAAAAATGGTAAAACAAATTATTATTGATATGGAGGATCAACTAAGAAAGGCTACACAAAGTTTAGGTACAGCAATGGGAAGTCTTAATCAAGTAAAGAAACAGTTAGAAACAGCACAAGAACAATCTAGTACATGGCAATCTAAGGCTAAAAACTGTTTAGAACAAGGAAACGAAGAGTTAGCAAAACAAGCACTAGATAACAAAGTGAAACAAGATGCAATAGTTACTAAATATAAAGAAATGACAACAACAATGGAAACACAAGTAAACGAAATAAAATCTCAAATAGATACATTAAAATCAAAATTAGAAGAAGCAAGAAGTAAACAAGCAATGTTAGTGGCAAGAAGTCAAATGGCAGATGCACAAACTCAAATGGCTAAAACTCTTGGAAATATGGATAGTAAAAGTGCTTTTGCAAAAATGGATAAAATGGAAGAAAAAATTGCACAAAAAGAAGCTCAAGCAGATGCTTTTTCTGAGGTATCTGGAGCACAAGAAGCAGAGAATGACCCATTTGCAAAAATGGACCATGATAATGCAGTAAATCAAGAATTAGAAAAATTAAAAAAAGAAATGAATATAGATTCTAATAATTAGGAGGCATACGAATGAATTTCATAATACCTTTAATTCTGATAGCAGGAGGCTTAGTTACTATATTTTATTTTAGGGCTAAGAATGAAAGAAATATTAATGAAATGAAATATATGCAAACTAAATCTATTGCGGAATTAAAAGAAATGTTTTCTCAAATGGATTCAAATGGCCTAGGTAGTAATTATAGAGAATTCGTAGAACTAAAAGGAACTGTAGTTTCTGACAACCTAATTGATACGCCATTCTCAAATAGAAAAGTAGCGTATTGTCAGTCAGAATTACTACAAGTTACCCAAACTACCGAACAATACAAAGATAGCAATGGAAATTACAGAACACAAACAACTAAACATGAAGTTCCAATATCAGATGAAAAATCTAGTCAAGAGGTATCAATTATAGATAATAGTACAAAAGAACCTGTTTATGTTGAAATAAATGCAACTGGTTGTAACTTAGATATTCCTAAAACATTTGACAGATTCGAGCCAAAAAATAATTTGGGTAGGTACAGATATTTTGATTCTTTTTCACTTTCTAGATTTGGAGCGGAAACTTTAGGATTTAAAATGACTGAAAAAACAATAGAGGCTAATCAATATTTATATGTTATTGGTGAAGCATTTAGAGTAGGAAATGTAATACATATTGGTAAACCAATGGATAATGGAAAGCCTTTTATAGTTACAACAAAGTCAGAAGAGGACTTAATTAATAGTTCAAAACAAAAATCATTGTTCATGCTTATTGGTGGAATAGTTGCTATTATACTAGGTATATTATTAATAGTAAAAATACATTAAAAGAACTCTGTATATATACAGGGTTCTTTTATAATAAAAAATTATCTTAAATTAATATATTACAAAGTAGAATTTAAATATTAATTAATCTCTGGTCCAACTGTCTTTTTTATATTTGATAACTCTTCTTTTAATGTATTATATAAAGTTTTACTAATGCTATTGTCATTACCATTTTCATAATTTGATATTGATTTCTCAATGTCCATTAAAGTATATCTTGTTCTAGATTTAGCATTAGAACCACTATCATAAAGATAAACAGGGGTATAATTTATTTTATCAATTGTTATTTTTCCATCTTTATTTTTGGTTATTTGAATATTAAGAATAACAGTGCTTTTGGTATTTGCATATATTTGACCGGAAACAAAATTACCTAAAGAGTAAATGACAAAACCATCTTTTGTGGTACCGTCTTCCAAAGTAACTGTACGTTTTTCCATTGGTTCTAAAACATGAGGATGACTGCCTAAAATAATATCTACACCATTTGAAAAAAGAAAATCTGCTAATTCTTCTTGATTTGAATTTTGTTTTAGTTTATATTCTATTCCCCAATGCATGTTAACGCATATTAAATCAACGTTTTCAGATTTTGCAGAATCAATTTGTTTTTTTATTAATTCTTTATCAATTAAATTTACACTGTAAGATTTATCACTTGGAATAGTAATTCCATTTGTTCCATATGTAAAAGAAAGAAATGCAATTTTAATACCATTTACATTTTTAATTAGAGTTGTATTTTGCTCTTGCGTACTTCTTGCAGTTCCTGTATGAGAAAGTCCATATTTATCTAAAAAATTTAAAGTACTTACTATACCAGTATATCCTTTGTCCATACAATGATTGTTTGCTGTAGATAAAACATCAACACCAATATCTTTTAAATTTTTTCCCAAAACTTCAGGAGTATTAAAAGTTGGATAACCTGTATATCCTCTATCACTTCCAGCAAAAGTAGTTTCTAAATTACCAATTGTTATATCCGCATTTTGTGTGTAACTTTTAATATTTTTAAATACATTTGAAAAGTCATAATCCTTTGAGGTAGAATTATATGCATTTTTTATATTAGTTAAATGGCACATTACATCACCAATTGCAGCCATATGAATTGTCGTAGTCTCGGGTTTAGAAGATGTTTGTTCTGCAATTTCTTCCTTTTGTGATTTATCTTCTTCAGGAGCAAATAAAACAGAAGGTAATTTAAAAATTAAAAATGTAAAAAAAATTATCAAAAAAATATATTTAAATAATTTTTTATAATTTAATTTTCTTTTTTTATTTATCATATTTGGTCTCCTTTTATTTTTATACAATAGGAAAGTTATACTTTCCTATTGTATAAAAAGCTACAATCGCCAGCCCTTTGAACTTTTTTCCTTACAGTCGAAAACTCAAATCGGGCACGAACAAATTAAAGAAAAATCAAAGATTTTTCTTATTTGTTCTAAAAGATATCACAAAAATTGAATAATTTCAATAAAAATGAATAAAACTACATAAAAAAGAAAAAATATTAAAAAATGAAAACAAAGGGGTGAAAAAATGAAAGTAATAGATAAAATTGCGTTAGTACTTATTATAATAGGTGCAATTAACTGGGGGTTAATTGGATTATTTAGATTTAATTTAGTAGAATTAATCTTTGGAGATATGACTGTACTAGCTAGAATTATATATACATTAGTAGGTATTTCTGGATTATGGGGAATTAAACTTTTATTTGAAGACTAAAAATAAATTGTAATTTGTCTTTCACTAAATTTATTTTCGCTCCCGGTGATTTATTTAAATAATAGGAAATTTCTTCGAAATTCCTATTATTTAAATATGCTACAATCGCTATTG
>CANQAB010000062.1 GCA_947589445.1 uncultured Clostridia bacterium
GATAGACTTTATTCAGAAAAATCTGCGAGATATTATAAAAAGATGGGATTGAATGCAGTTGTTAAAAATATTCCAGAAAATAAACAATATTTGGTAGTAAAAGATTATATAAATAAATATAATCCAGATGTTTTAGTTTTAACAGGACACGATGGTATGATAAAAACAGGTACAAAATATGGTGATTTATCTAATTACAGAAATTCGAAATATTTTGCTCAAGCAGTAATAGAAGCAAGAAAGTTAATACCTTCTAGTAATGGATTAGCAATATTTGCAGGTGCATGTCAAAGTTTTTTTGAAGCAATTATGGCATCAGGTGCTAATTTTGCATCCTCTCCGGGAAGAATTTTAATTGATTTTATGGATCCTTTAATTGTTGCAGAGAAAATAGCAATTACGGATAAAACTAAATTTGTAACGATTAATGATATTGTAAATGATTTAAGAGATGGTAAAAAAAGCATTGATGGAAGTGGAGTAATGGGAAAAAAACATTTGTAATATTCCTGTAACAATATTGTAATGAAAAAGTAAAAAAGTAAAAATAAACATCGAAAAACATTAAAAAATAAGCATTTGCCACGATTTAACTAGAATAAAGTTATTTTGACTTTTTATGTAGAGAATGATATAATATGACCATCTTAATAAAGTAGGTGGTCAAAAATGATTTTACCAAATGATATTACAAATTTAAAGACAGATATTACAGACAAAATAGGACAAAAGATAATTGTAAAGGGTACACTGGGAAGAAGTAAGTTTTTTGAAAAAGAGGCTACAATAGAAAAAACATATCCAAATTTATTTATAGTAAAATATGATGACGAAGAAAGAAACGTTACCTATAGCTATAAAGATGTTTTAACTCGAACTGTTGAAGTTGAAGTATATGATGGAGAAGGATATAGTCCTCTTATTCCACCACCTGTGGAAACAAAAAAAGTAAGAAATTTATAATACTATAAAAAATTCCTATTATTAGGAATTTTTTTTTATCTCCATAATATATTTAAGTATATATTTATAAAAAATACAAGGAGGTTATTATGGAATTGGGAGAGGAAAGACAAACAATTACTGTTAATAAATTAATTAGTACAAAAAAGGATATAGTAACAATAGAAGGAGACATGATTGTTCCAGATATTAAACCAGACATATTAAATACAATGGATACTATTGGAAATGTTTGTATATATAAAAAAGAAGTTTTGGATGGCAAAGTAAGAATTGATGGAAGTATTCAATTAAATATTATTTATTTGGCAGATACAGACAATGAATTTACAAGAGGACTAACAAATTCATTAGATTTTACTCAAATTATAGATATAGATAATTGTAGAGCAGGAATGAACTTAAAAAGTAATATTCAGATAAAAGATATAGAATGCAAAGTATTAAATGGAAGAAAAATAAATACAAAGGTTATGTTAGAAATAGAAGTAATGATATATTCTAATGAAGAAATTAATATTTTAAAGAAAATTAATAGTGTAGAAGGAATACAGACTTTAAATTCAACTATGCAAATTAATAATTTAATTGGAACAGGAAGTTGCAGGGCAAGTGCAAAAGATACTATTACGATAGATGGAGAAGACAATTTAGCTGAAATATTAAAAACAGAAATTAAATTAATGGGTAGCGAAGCGAAAGTAAGTTATAATAAAATATTACTAAAGGCAGATGCAAATGTGAAAATTATGTACTTAACAGAAAGTGGAGATATAAAATTAGTATCATCTAATATACCTGTTATGGGATTCATAGATATGAACAACGTGTCTGAAAGTAATATTTTAAGTAGTAATTATGAAATAAAGAATATTATTGTAAAGCCTAATTCTGCTGAACAACATTCTATTTATGTAGAAATAGAATTCGAAATAAGTTGTGATGCAAGTGACAGTTTAGAAATAGATTTAATACAAGATATGTATTGCCCAACAGAAGAATTACAACTGAATCAAAAAGAGGTAAGTACAATTACTAACAAACAAATTAATAAGGAAATTTGCAATATTAGAGAGAGAATATCTGTACCAGAAATTTCAAGTAATAGAATATATGACGTAGAAGTTAATCCAAGTATCAATAATATAAACATTTTAAATGGTAGAATTGTTTATGAAGGAGAGTTAAATTTAAACCTTATTTTTTCATCAGATGCTAATACAAGAATGGATGTAAAAAAATATAATTTACCATTCACTTTTACCGTAAACAACGAGCAAATGAATTCAAATAAAGTAGTAAATACAAAAACAAATTGTATAAATGATGAATTTGTGGTTACATCAGATGGTATGATTGAATGTAAAGTAGATTTAGAATTTGAAATAGAATCATATAATAGTGCAAATATAAATATAATAGATGAAATAAATATGACCGAAAATACAAGCGAGATGATGCCAAGTATGGTAATCTATCTTGTAAAAGAAGGAGATACTTTATGGACTATTGCTAAAAAATATAAAACAACAATGGAAGATATTATAAATGTAAATAACTTAGAAAACCCTAATAATATTAGTATAGGTCAGAAACTATTTATACCAAGATATTCAATGCATAAAATTGCTTAATTAGAAACAAATAAGAAAAATCTAAGATTTTTCTTATTTATTCTTTAGAAGGAAAGGGATAATTGATGGCATTGATTTATTCTAGATATAGAATAAAATTACCAAAATTATTTATTATTAATCATAACAAACACTCAAAACACAAAAAAATAAAAAAAATTTTTTATATTTTAGTAATGATATTTATAGCTTTTTGTGTTGTTATAAAGTCTGTAACACCTATATTTAATAGGCTATGTTTAGACAAGGCAAAAGATGTTGCGACAATAATTACTAACAATGAAACTACGAATGCAATAAAGGATTTTGGATATTCAGATTTTATTATTGTTCATAAAGATGATACTGGAAATATTTTAATGTTAGAATCTAACATGAAAAATATTAATTATGTTATATCAGATGTTGCAAATAGAATTCAAACTAGCATAGATAATACACAGGATGAAGACATTACAATAAGTCTAGGGAGCTTTACAGGGATTAGTATACTTTCAGGTAGAGGATATAAAATACCAATTCGAATTTCTACTATTGGCAGTGTAGAAACAAATATAAGAAGTGAATTTTTGGATAGCGGAATTAATCAAACATTACATAGATTATATCTAGACATTAAATGTGAAATAAGTATACTTACACCATTTAATACTGTTAACGAATCTATATATAATCAATTGATTATTGCTGAAAATGTTATTGTTGGAAACATACCAGAAACATATTATAATTTAGAAGGCATAACATCAGGAGATGCTATGCAAATGATGCAATAAAAATAATTTAATTAAAGCTAAAAGTCTATCATAATTAAATTTTGCTTTTGGAATATAATAAATTTTAATAAAAAGTATTGACTTTTTGAAAATAATTTATTAAACTATATATACAAATTAGGGAACATTAAATGGGGAGCAATCTATTTAGAAAGGAGGTTCCCATATGCTAAATTTAGAAGAAAAAATAGATATGGTTATTCAAAAGCAAGATAAAACGGAAAGCAATATGGAAAAAATGCAAAGCAATATGGATAGAATGCAGAGCAACATGGAAAAAATGCAAAGCAATATAGATAGAATGCAAAGCAACATGGAAAAAATGCAAAGCAATATGGATAGAATGCAGAGCAACATGGAAAAAATGCAGAGCAACATGGAAAAAATGCAAAGCAACATGGAAAAAATGCAAACATCTATTATTAATGTTCAAAATAGTCAAATTGAAATGTTAACTGTACAAAGTAAAATGCGTGATGACATATATGATTTAAAAGAAAATCAAAAAGTAATGAGACAGGATATTGTAAATTTAGAGAAAAAAGTAGATAAAAACTACAAAGAATTATCATATAAACTAGATGAAAATGTATATGAAATTGCTGGGATGTTTCAAGATATTTATAAACATCTTTCTGCATAAAAATAAAAAGGTTATTCCTAAAAAGAATAATCCTTTTTTATTTTTTTAGCAAAAGTTGTTGACAAGTGCTAAAAATGATGTATAATATATATTAGTTTAGCAAATGATATATAAGATTGCTAAAGAGAGGAATAAAAATGTTAAATGATAGAAAAAAAGAAATTTTACAAGCTATCATAGAAGAGTATATTCAAACTGCTGAACCAGTAAGTTCTAATGCAATTGTAAAAAAATATAATTTGGATTACAGTAGCGCAACTGTTAGAAATGAAATGGCAGACTTAGAAAAAGAAGGATTTCTAGATAAACCTCATACATCAGCAGGCAGAGTTCCATCTGCAAAAGGTTATCGTTTTTATGTAGATGAATTGTTAAAAGAAGATAATATTAGCCTAGAAGAGGTAGTTTATATTCAATCAAAACTACAAACAAAAGTAAATCAAATGGAAGATTTAATGCAAATTACAACAAACACATTATCTGAAATAACTCATTATCCTACGGTAAGTATTGGACCTAATAAGCATAACCAAATTATAGAAGATATAAAATTTGTGCTGCTGGGTTCTAGAACAATGATGGCCATTATTTTAACAGATACTGAAATGATAAAAGAAACCATTATTAAATTCGACGAAGATGTAACAGAAGAGCAAGTAAGTACACTAACGTATATGTTTAATAACAAATTAAAAGGTAAACCATTAGACTCAATAGATACATCAATAGAAGAATATATTGTTTCAGAAATGAATTCTAGTATTAATGTCATTAAGCCAATATTAAATGAAATGAAAAAATCAATTGATGAACAAGGTAAACTATACTATGAAGGAGCTAACAAAGCTTTTGAGTTACCAGAATTTAAAAGTATGGAGCTGGCAAAAAATTTTGTAAATGTGCTAGATGAAAAAGATTTAGTAATTGATACGTTAAACTCAGGAATTGCAGATGACATTAACGTATATATAGGCGATGAAAATGAAAATGAAGAATTAAAAGATTTTAGCATTATTACTTTTAACCATAAAATACACGGAAAATCGGTTGGAACTATTGGAATTATAGGACCCAAAAGAATGGACTATTCAAAAGTAATTTCTATTTTAAAGTATATTAATCGTAGAATGAATCAAGGAGGACTACTCGGCGAAGGTAAAGGCACAGAAAAAAGTTAATAATGAAAAGTGAATAACTGAAACTTTTGAAGTTTGAAAGGAGGCATTAAATTGGAAGAAAATAAAAATGACGAATTAGAAAATAAAGATGTAGAAAAAGAAAACTGCATGGAAGATAATGAAATAAATAAAATAAAGACTGAATTAGAAGAAACAACAGATAGATTAAAAAGACTTATGGCAGAATTTGATAATTTTAAAAAAAGAAGTATGAAAGAAAGAGAAGGACTATACAATTCTCTAGTATCAGATATTGTATCAAGCTTTTTGCCAGTAGTTGATAATTTAGAAAAGGCAGCAGGTAGTAAAACAGAAGATGAAAGCTATAAACAAGGAATTGAATTAGTACTTAAACAATTTACAGATGTACTTACATCCCTAGGGGTAAATGAAATTGAAGGAGTAGGCACAACATTTAACCCAGAATATCATGAAGCAGTAAGTTCCGTAGCAGATGATAGCCTAGGGGAGAAAGAAATTAAAGAAGTCTTCAGAAAGGGATATAAAATAGGAGATAAGGTTATACGTCATGCAATGGTAGTAGTTGCAAATTAAACAAATGAAAAACTTCGTCTTGCGTCGTTAAACTTCAATTTAAATTTAATCAACGTGCAAAAAGCACGTCTTATAAATTTAAATTTCGTTTGTCTAGCAATACTCGCTTTTGATTTATATATAAAATAGTTATTAAATTTTAATAAATAAAATTTACAAAAGAAAGAAAATTTAAAAATAAAAATTTATAAATAGAAGATTAGTTATGTTATGCAGTAGAATAAAAATCTACTTTCTAACGTCTAACATCTAACTTCTAAAAGAGGAGGAAATTTTAAATGGGAAAAATTATAGGAATCGATTTAGGAACAACAAACTCATGTGTAGCTGTTATGGAAGGAGGAGAGCCAGTTGTTATACCAAATGCTGAAGGAAATAGAACAACTCCATCAGTAGTTGCATTTTCAAAAAATGGTGAAAGATTGGTTGGACAAATAGCAAAACGTCAAGCAGTTACAAACCCAGAAAACACAGTTATATCTATAAAAAGAGATATGGGAACAAATAAAAAAGTAAATATTGAAGGTGATGAATTTACACCACCAGAAATATCAGCAATGATTTTACAAAAATTAAAAACAGATGCTGAAAATTATTTAGGAACAACAGTTAACCAAGCTGTTATTACAGTTCCAGCATATTTTAGCGATAGTCAACGTCAAGCAACAAAAGATGCTGGTAAAATTGCAGGATTAGAAGTTTTAAGAATTATAAATGAACCAACTGCAGCAGCATTAGCATATGGAATGGATAAAGAAGAAGCAGATAGTAAAATTATGGTATATGACTTAGGTGGAGGAACTTTTGATGTATCTATTCTAGATATAGGAGATGGAGTATTCGAAGTTTTAGCAACAAGCGGAAATAATAGATTAGGTGGAGATGATTTTGACCAAAAAATTATTGATTACCTAGTTGCAGAATTTAAAAAATCAAACGGAATAGATTTAAGTACAGATAAAATGGCAATGCAAAGATTAAAAGAAGCTGCAGAAAAAGCAAAAATAGAATTATCTGGTGTACAACAAACACAAATTAACTTACCTTTCATTACAGCTGATAGCACAGGACCAAAACACTTAGATATTACTTTAACAAGATCAAAATTTGAAGAATTAATTAGAGATTTAGTAGAATCTACAGCAGGACCTGTTAACCAAGCATTAAAAGATGCAGGAATAACTGCAGATAAATTGCATAAGATATTGCTAGTTGGTGGTTCTACAAGGGTTCCAGCTGTACAAGAATTAGTAAAAAGAATTACTGGAAAAGAACCAGATAAAGGAATAAATCCAGACGAATGTGTTGCAATTGGTGCATCTATTCAAGGTGGTGTTTTATCAGGAGACGTTAAAGATTTAGTATTATTAGATGTAACACCATTATCTTTAGGTATTGAGACATATGGTGGAGTATTTACTAAATTAATTGAAAGAAATACAACTATACCAACTAAAAAATCACAAGTATTCTCAACAGCAGCAGATGGTCAAACAAGTGTTGAAAT
>CANQAB010000063.1 GCA_947589445.1 uncultured Clostridia bacterium
CGGGTGGGGACCGGCAAGCTTAGAGTATGTTTAGAAAAATTTTCGCAAGGAAATTTTGCAATACATACTCTGCGCAGCCTTAGGCATGCGATGAAAAATCAAGAAAAGCGACTATGTCGCCTTTTCTTCTCGCCGATTTGAGTTTCCGAACAAAGTGAGGAAATCTCAAAGGCAATAGCGATTGTAGCATATTTAAATAATAGGAATTTCGGAGAAATTTCCTATTATTTAAATAAATCACTGGGAGCGAAAATAAATTTAGTGAAAAATAAATTGCAATTTAATTAACTTTTATTAAGCCAATTTTCTAAAACTTTAACAACAAAGTCTATTTCATTCTTTGTATTTTCTTTTCCAAGTGTAAATCTTAACGTCCCATATGCTTCCTCTTTTGATAATCCTATAGATGTTAATACATGTGATGGAGTGCTTTCTCCTGTAGAACAAGCTGAACCTGCTGATGCACAAATTCCATATTCATCTAACTTTAACAATAACTGCTGCCCATCCATATTTGGAAATGATATATTAATATTTCCAGGTAATCTTTTTTCTCTGTCACCATTTACTTTAATATTTTTATTTAACTGCATTAACTTATCAATAAAATAATTTCTTAAACTTATTATTTTTTTATTGTTATATTCCAATTCTTTATATGAATATTTTATTGCCTCTGCTAAACCAATAATGCCTGCAACATTTTCTGTACCGCTTCTTTTTCCTTTTTCTTGATGCCCTCCATCCTGAAGCCTTTCAAAATCAATTCCTTCCCTTACATATAATGCTCCCACACCTTTTGGTCCATAAAATTTATGAGCAGACATAGATAGTAAATCAATACCCATTCTTTTCACATCAATTGTTACATTTCCAATCGCTTGAACTGCATCTGTATGAAAATAAACATTATTAGCTTTTGCAATTTTTGCTATTTTCTCTATTGGTTCAATTGTACCTATTTCATTATTTGCATACATAATACTTATTAAAATTGTATCTACCCTAATTGAATTTTCAAGTTCATCCAAATTTATAAATCCTTTATTATCCACATTTAAATATGTAATATTAAATCCTTGTTTTTCTAATGCTTTACATGTATTTAAAATAGCTGGATGTTCTATTTTAGATGTAATAATATGTTTTCCTTTATATTGATTTGCATAAACCATTCCTTTTAAAGCTAAATTATCGCTTTCACTTCCACAACTTGTAAAATAAATTTCTTTTTGTTTAGCACCTATATTACAAGCCACATCATTTCTTGCTTCTTCTATTGCTCTTTTATTTCTTCTTCCCAAAAAGTACATTGAAGAAGGATTTCCATAATTCATGCTAAAATATGGTAACATTTTATTTAAAACTCTATCATCTACTCTTGTTGTTGCTCCATGGTCTAAATAGATACATCTTTCCATAAAAAAATCACCTCATAATTTATATTTAATTCTATGAGATGATTGTTTATTTTATTATTATATTTAGATAATTTTATTAATATTGTTTACCCCAAATTACCATTTTATCTGCATGCTCTCCACAACATACACATTTATCTGAAATATGTTCTTGTTCAAATGGCATACATCTAGATTTAGCACCTGTTAGCTCTCTTATTTTATCTTCACATTCTTCTTTTCCACACCACATAGCTTTTATAAAACCTTGGTTTTCTTCCATATGATTTTTAAATTCTGTTAGGTTATATGCTACGCTTGTTTTTTCTTCCATTCGTTCTTTGCAAGATTGGAACATATCGTTATGTATATTTTCTAAAATACTTTCTATTTTTTTATTTAATTCTTCTAATTTTACAATTATTTTTTCGCCATTATCTCGTCTAACTAAAATGCATTCTCCTTTTTCTATATCTCTTGGTCCCATTTCAATTCTAACTGGGACTCCCTTCATTTCCCAGTAATTAAATTTATACCCTGGTGAATATTTATCTCTGTCATCTATTTTTACTCTAAACATTTTAGATAATTGATTTTTTAATTCAAATGCCTTTTCTAATACTCCTTCTTTATGCTGTGCTATTGGAATTATTATAATTTGAATAGGTGCTACCTTTGGTGGTAATTTTAGTCCTCTATTATCTCCATGTGCCATAATTAATCCACCTATTAACCTTGTACTAATTCCCCAAGAAGTTTGATATGCATATTCTTCTTTTCCTTCTCTATTTTGAAATTTTATTTCAAAAGGTTTAGAAAAATTTTGTCCAATATAATGAGAAGTTCCAGATTGTAATGCTCTTCCATCACGCATCATACTTTCTATAGTGTAAGTATAAACTGCACCTGCAAATTTTTCACTTTCGGTTTTAATTCCTTTTATAACCGGTATTGCTAATAAATTTTCTGCTATATTGGCATAAATATCTAGCATTTGACGTGCTCTATCAATTGCTTCTTTTTCAGTTTCATGTATAGTATGCCCTTCTTGCCATAAAAATTCTCTTGACCTTAAAAATGGCCTTGTTTCTTTTTCCCATCTTAAAATGTTACACCATTGATTATATAAGAATGGTAAATCTCTCCATGAACTTAACCATTTTGAATACATAGTAGATATAATTGTTTCTGATGTTGGTCTAATGCATAACCTTTCTTCTAGTTTTTCACCACCTGCTTCTGTAACCCAAGCAACTTCTGGTGCAAATCCTTCCACATGGTCTTTTTCTTTTTGTAATAAACTTTCAGGAATTAATTGAGGAAATGAGACGTTTTCTACTCCTGTTTCCTTAAATTTTTGGTCTGCATATTTTTGTATACCTTCCCATATTGCATAACCATATGGTTTCATTGCTATACACCCTTTAGTATCTGTATAATCTGCTAATTCTGCTTTTAATACAATGTCTGTATACCATTTAGCAAAATCTTCATCTATATTTGTTATTTCTTTTACAAAATTATCATCCATTATTCTTACCTCCATTGAAATTAAGTATATTTTTTACTAATATATATATTATTCTAAAATATTACTTTGTTTATTTATTTTCATCTACTTCTACCCTTTCGGGCATTGGAGCCTCTAATGGTTCTTCATTTTTGTTTTCTTCTATAATATCATCTATTACAATTTGCTGATTTTCATCTAATTTGTATCTTGGAAGCTCTGGCAAGTCCTCTAAAGAAGTATAACCAAATAGCCTTAAAAACTCTTTTGTGGTTTGATAGGTTGTTGGTCTTCCTGGAGCATCTAATCTTCCTGCATCTTCTATTAAGTTATGTTCTAATAATTTATATATTGTTCCATCCGAATTAACGCCTCTTATACTTTCTATTTCTGCCCTTGTTATTTTGGGATTATATGCAATAATTGCTAATGTTTCCAATGCGGCTTGAGAAAGATTAGGCTTATTTCTTTTATCTATAATCTGATAAATATATTCGTAATTTTCCTTTATAGAACATAATTGATATCCATTATTTACTTTAATAATTTGTATTCCTCTTTTTTCTTCTTCAAAGTCTGTCTTCAAACTTTCTATAACTTCTTCCACAATTTCCGGTGTTTCCTCTAAAACAGAAGATAGTTCTTGTATCGAAATATCTCTTCCTACTGCAAACAAAATAGATTCAATTACTTGTTTCATTTTATCAATTTTCATTTTATCTTCCTTATATTAATTTTCTACTTACTTTTAAAGTCTATATATTATTTTACCTTAAATAGTAGCAATAGTCAACGTTCTAATAATTTATTTATATAAAAAGTTGAATTTTTATTTTTTATATGGTAATATCTATTTATATATTATTAATAACGTATTTATTTTTAATTATTACTATTTATGGAGGTTCTTATGAGCGATGAAAAACCAAAAAAAATAGAAATTGTTTCTGGTACAGGTAAAGATTTAGATATTTCAGATGTTTCTACTCACCTTACAATTGCAAAACCTAAAATAAAAGATGATAAGGAAAAGAAAAAAGAAATTGTAATTCCTCAAGTAAAAAAGAAAAAAGAGAACTAATTTTCTAAGTTAGTTCTCTTTCTTTATATATATATATATTTATAATACTATCTAATTTATACAGCTTCTTCTATTTCATTTTTCTTTTCTATATCTTCATTATTTTCATTAACTACTTGTAAACTTGCAATAGATACTTCATATGCCACTCTAGGTTCTATTGTACCGTCTTCATGTTTCTTTTCATAATTCCTAGATTGAACTCTACCTACGACTTTTACTTCTGTACCTGTTGATAAATTCTGACAAAATCTTGCATTTCTTCCCCATGCTATAGATGGAATATAATCTGACTTATTATATGCTCTATTAACAGCTAATAAGATATCGGCAATTTCTCTTCCAAAAGGTGTTTGTCTATAAATAGGTGATTTACATATATATCCAACTAAAGTTACTTCGTTTGTAGTTCTTTTGGTATTTTCTAATTCTTCTTCACTTAATTTATCCTCGGTAAGTACATCTTTTGCAAATACGGTTAATATTAATTTATTTTTTTCATTTTCGTAACTATTATATGATCTAAATTGACCTTTTATAATTAATTTATTTCCAATTGTTATTAAATCATCATTAATAATTCTTTCTGATGCAGTTATAGGTATAATATCTGTTGTATCACTTAAACGTGCTACTTCCATATCAAATATGTAAAATTTTTCTCCATATGTTTCATGACTAAATCTTTTCTCGCTTGTTACCTTTCCCACTAATATTAAATGGTTATTATCTGAATAATTTGTATCCAATTTTATTCCTCCCTAATATATTTTTATTTTATCTAATGTATTCTATTCATAAAGCTTTTTTTTATGCAAACTTTTGTATTGCTACTTCTTTATTATACTACCTTTTTTTAACTTTGTCTACATAAAAAGTTAAATTTGTTATTTTTTTCTTTATTTTTCAAGTATTTCATCTATTATTTTTTTTATTATATATTTATTTATGTTATATTTATTTGTATTTTTTATAATATTTTCTTTAGGTTGTATTATTTTATTATTTATATTTCGAATTGCTCTTTGAAAGCAAATTACTATGTTCTCTTCTGTTACACTTGATACTGTTACAGTAGATTTATGGTTAAATCCAAATGTTATTATACTAATTTCTTTGTCTAAATTAATTTTAATATTATTTATATTATCTTGAATTATTAAATATTTTACATTTTTAATAATATCTTCAATAATATTTTCTTCAATTACTAAATCTTCTAAAACAAGAATATCTATTTTTATGTTTTTTAAATCTTCTTTTTCCTTTATATTTATAGCTTGTACCATACTTTTATTTAATTCTTTCATTAATTCGGCATTTTTACTTTTACTAACTAAACCTATATATAGCATATTTCCCCCATATAATAAGTATTATCAATTATTGAAATTATTATTCTTGTATTTTATTAATATTATTTATGGTATTATTATTAATTGCATTTGCTGAAACCTTTAATAAATCTATGTTTTGATTTGGAATTATACTGGTTGAAAAAGCAAATAAAACTAATACTATAAAAGATGCTACAATATATGAAAATATTTTATTTTTATTAAAAACATATATCATAAATAAACCTCCTATTTATGTATCTATAATATGCATAAATAAGAGGTTTATTCTTAAATTTTATAATAATTTTATTAGTTCTGGCATATTTTTACCTGCTACTTTAGGAATCTGCAATATTTCGAATTTAGATATCTTATCTCCAAATTTTATTTCTACTATATCTCCTACTTTCACATTGTAACTTGGCTTTACAACTTTTCCATTAACACTAATTCTACCATTATCTCCTGCTTCATTTGCAACTGTCCTTCTTTTAATTACTCTTGCTAATTTTAAAAATTTATCAATACGCATAAATTCCTCCTAATCTCATATTTTAAGTTCTTCCATTCCCTTTTCCATTTTTTCTGTTTTATCAACTTTTATATTCTTATAGTTTTCATATCTAGTTTTATTGTTATTTTTGGACACTTTCCTAAAATCACTAACAAATAAACGCATTGGAGAATGGAATAAAAAATGTAATTACTATTAGTTTAAAATTATAAATTATACAAATTTGTTGATAACTAATTTAACTCTGTTATTTTTAGTTATTCCTTCTATTTCTTGTATTTCAAAACGTCCTTTTCCCCTTATAGTTATTAAATCTTTTTCTTTTACTTGTTTAGTTATTTTATTAATAGGTTCAAAATTAATAAAAACTCTACTTTCGTTAATTACTTTTTCTGCTATTGTCCTTGATGTTTTTAGTATTTCCGATATAACACAATCTAATCTCATAGAAGCTACAATTATATTCATTTTTTCTCTATTTATATTTTTTTCTCTTACATCTGAAAGATTAATTTGTTCTATTGTTGCTTTACTAAATCTTGTTAAACTTGACAAATTAGTTTTTAAAAATTTTAAAATTTCTTCTAAAATAATAATATCTGCTCCATTATTAAAAACAAATATATCACCAATTTTTTCCCTTTTTATTCCTAACTTTATTAATCCGCCTAAATAATCTCTATGAGAATAATTTCCATATTTTTCTTTAGGAAGTTCAATTCGTATACAAGTTATTGGTAGTATTTTTCTATAATCCATTTCTACTAAACTTTTTAATTTTTCTGGATAAAATACAATTATTTTTCTTTCTGTATTTTCCTTACCACCACTAATAATATAATTTTCTACCTTTTCTTGTTTCAATATTTTTTCTAATAAATTGCTTTGGTATATGTCCAAAAAATTGGTATTTTCAATTTTATTTTTTACAGACGATAATTCTTGCTTATCAATCATCTTTGAAATTATTAATTTATCTTCCGGTTTTGTATATTTATTTAAAATTCCTTGTTTATCCATTACTGTTCCTTCATATAAAGGGCAAGAATTCGCTCTTGCCCCTTTAATTTATATTTCTTAATTATTAGATGTTGAGCCAAATCCTCCTAGTCTTTCACCTTGTGCTCTATCTCCATCTACAGCAAAATACTTTTGAAAAATTCCTTGTCCAATTGCTTCTCCCTTTTTTATTTCTACATCTACGTCTTTTATATTATAAAATGCAAACATAATATGTCCATCATTATCTGGATTTCCATAGTAATCCTTATCTACAATTCCAACACTATTTGCTAAAATTAAACCTTTTTTCTTTGGGTTAGAACTTCTATTACATAGCATTAAGTATTCATCATCTTGCATATATGCTTTTACTCCTGTTTT
>CANQAB010000064.1 GCA_947589445.1 uncultured Clostridia bacterium
TATTTATAATATTATATTAGTATATACTAAATAAAGTGAATTTATCCAAACAAAGTTATAAAAATATCATCTTTTAAAGGATTATCCATAGTCTTAATTATTTTATTTCTTAAATAACTAAATAAACCATAATATGCTTCTAAAAGAACTTTTTCACTTAAATAAAACGCAACTATATCAGCACATACTGTTAAGTCTCTCTCATTAGCAATGTAAGATATATCGTTGTTGATGGAATAATAACCTTCTAGGAACTGAAAATTATATGTGTGAATATTTTTATTTTCAATTTCATCTAAAAGTTGGTTATATGGAGTATGTTTTATTTTTTCAAAAAGTTTTTTATTATATTCATTGGTAATATCAATTCCTAAAATTTCATATTCATTTTGCAATAAATTTAGGATATTTTCTGAAAAAATTTTAGGTTTAATTGATAAACAAACTTCATATTCATCTTCCGTTATATCATATAAATCTAAATTTAGTTTCTTAGATAAAATTTCCTTTATTTGTTCTAGGTTATATGTAGAATAGTCCTCTTTCTTTTTGGCATAAATTTTTGTAGCAGTTCCAATAATAATATATCGTCCCATAATAAAATACCTCCTTGAATAATTAGATGAATTATATATTAAAAAAAATCCACCATATTATCAATTTTATGTGAATTAATAATATGATGGATTAACTTATACGGGGTTCGTATAAGATTGCTTTGGTGAGCCAGGAGGGGTTCGAACCCCCGACCCCAGGCTTAGAAGGCCTGTGCTCTATCCAACTGAGCTACTGACCCATAACTAATTTGATAATTATTAAACGCATATATTATGATAGCACTTTTTTTTAATCTTGTCAATTGTTAATATACATTTTTTTATAATTTCTTTTTCTCATCTTCTTTCGACAAACTTTTTCTTTATATTATGTTATATTACATTTATATTACATAATTATATTTTTTTTGTTACAAATTTGTAAATATATTTATTTGCCTACATTTTATATATATAATTATAATGTATATATTTACAAGGATGTTTAAGAAGGGAGTTTTCATAATGAAAAATTTACTAACCAATCCTCAAAATTCTATATGGCTTACTGAACAATATTACACAAACACATCTGTTAATAATGTATGTGGATATGTGTATATCTCAGATGTAGTTAATTTTGAAGTATTAAAAGATGCTATCAATCTACTTGTAAAAACAAATGATGGCATGAGATTAAAGTTTACAGAAGAAAATAATTCTTGTGTTCAATATGTTGATGAATATAAAAAATTTGACATTGAAATGTTAGAGTTATCATCTGAAAAAGATATTGAAATACAAGCTTCCGAAATAGCAAGTATTCCATTTGAAATAAAAAACAACTTTTTATTCAAATTTACATTGTTTAAATTGCCAAATGGTTCTGGCGGTTATATTTATAATTCGCACCATATTATTGGTGATTCATGGACATTAGGACTCGTAGCAAAAGAATCAACTGAAATTTATTCTAAACTTTTAAATAATGAATATGTACTCGAAAATTATCCTTCTTACCTAAATTATATAGAATATGAAAATAACTACAAAAACAGCGATAAATTTAATAAAGATAAAGCATTTTGGGATGAAATATATAAAACAGTTCCAGAAATTGCTTCTATACCCTATACTAAAAATATATCTTCTAATTCTATTACTTGTAAAGGTACTAGAAAAAAATTTATTATTTCAAAAAAAGAACTTATGCAAATTAAAGATTTTTGTGCTAAAAACCAAATATCTATATATAATTTTTTTATGGCAGCCTATTGCTTATATATTGGGAGAGTATGTAATTTAGATGATTTTGTAATAGGAACTCCTATTTTAAATAGAACTAATTATGAGCAAAAGAATACAATGGGTATGTTTGTTAGCACTGTTCCCTTAAGAATTAATTTAAATCACAATCTACCTTTCATTGATTTTACAAAGAAAATAGCAACAGATACTATGGCTATTTTAAGACATCAACGATATCCTTATCAATTAATTTTAGAAGAATTAAGAAAAAAAGATTCTTCTGTTCCAAACTTATATAACATTGTACTTTCTTATCAAATAACCAAAACAATCGAAGAAAACAGTAATATTAAATATTCTACAGATTGGATATTTAACGGTTGCTCAGCAGATGACATTCAAATACATATATTTGATTTAAATGATGAATCTGCTATAACTATTGCCTATGACTATAAAACAGATAAATATGATAGTCAAGATATTAAAGATTTACATTCAAGAATTTTAACAATTATAAATCAGATAATAAATAATCAAACTATTTTGCTAAAAGATATAGAAATTGTAACACCTGAAGAAAAACATAAAATTTTATATGAATTTAATAATACACAAGTAGATTATCCTAAAAATAAAACTATTGTGGATTTATTTGAAGAACAAGTTAAAAAAACACCTGATAATATTGCAGTTGTTTTTGAAGACCAGAAATTAACTTATAAAGAATTAAATGAAAAAGCAAATCAATTAGCAATGTACTTGTTAGAAAATAATGTAAGTTCGGGAGATGTTGTAGGTGTTTGTTTAAAAAGGAGTACTAAGCTAATTATTGCTATTTTCGCTATATTAAAGTGTGGTGCTGTTTATATGCCCATGCATCATGCTTATCCTATGGATAGATTATCTTATATGTTAACCAATAGTCATTCTAAATTAGTAATAGTAAGTAACGATACTGCTTCTCTCATAAATTTTAACATGGTAATTAATATAGACGCATTTTCCCAATCACTTAAAACTTTATATAAACCCATTACTATATCAGAAGATGATTTAGCTTACATTATATATACCTCTGGTTCTACTGGAAAACCAAAAGGCGTAAAAATATGTCATAAAAATTTAGTAAATTTTATATTCTCTTTTAATAAATATTATAAAAATAATATAACCTTTAAAGATGCCTTTCTTGCTTCAACTAATTTATCTTTTGATGTTAGTATTTGGGAAATATTTATGCCTCTATTGAATGGAGCTCAACTTATATTTAATACAGAAGAAATAATATCTGATATTTCTTTATATTGCGATAATATAATAAAAAATAATATAACTGCTTTATATATTCCACCTAATATTTTAGATGAAGTATTTACTATATTAAATAGAAGAAACTATCATAGTATATCAAAATTATTAGTCGGAGTTGAATCTATTACTAATACAACATTAAATAAATATATTGATTTAAATCCTGATATAATTATCGTAAATGGTTATGGGCCTACTGAAGCAACTATATGTGCAACAGCTTTTATATACAAAAAAGATACATCTTCATCTCATATTATTCCTATTGGAAAACCACTTTATAATAATAAAGTATATATACTGTCAAACAAAAAGCTTTGTCCTATTAATGTTCCAGGAGAACTATATATATCTGGAAATGGTGTAGGGAAAGGTTATGTAAATGATTTTGAAAAAACAAATGCATCATTTATGCAAGATATTTTTTTTAATGAAAAAATTATGTATTATACTGGTGATCTTGCATACTATGGAACAGATGGAAATATACATTTTGTAGGACGTAAAGACAATCAAGTAAAATTTCACGGATATAGGATTGAACTTAATGAAATAGATTCAGCTGTTTGTACATATCCACCTATTAGCAAGTCTTTATCTATCTTGCAGGACAATTGTATTATTAGTTATTACATATCTAACGAAGAAATTCTATCTTCAGATATAAAATCATTTTTAAGAACAAAACTTCCTTTTTACATGATTCCAAGTTTTTATATTAAACTTGAATCCTTTCCTTTAACTATTAATGGAAAGATAGATAAAAAGAATTTACCGCATCCAAAAATTAGTATTAATAAAAAGTATATTCCTCCTTCAACAGATATAGAACGACTTCTTTGTAATATATGGTGTTCTCTGTTTAATAAAGAAAAAATAAGTATTACTGATAATTTTTTTGAACTTGGAGGAGACTCTTTAACTGCTATAAAATTACAGACTGAAGCATTAAAATATAATATCAACATTAATTATGGTGATATTTTTGCTAATCCCAATATTCAACAATTAGCAAAACAAACTCATAATGAAAATACATTTAGTGTTGACAAAGAATATAATTATGATAAGCTTAATAAGCTATTGTCTATTAATAGCAAACAATATATTCATAATATTGTGCAAAAAGAAAATCCAAAATCAGTACTTTTGCTAGGTGCAACTGGTTTCTTAGGCTCTCATATTTTAGACAATCTTTTATCAAATACAAATGCTACTATTTACTGTTTGGTTAGAGATAAAGGTTCTATTTCAAATAAAGAAAGATTAATGAAAACATTAGATTTTTACTTTGGTACAAAATATTCATCTTACTTTGATAAAAGAATATTTGTAATTAATGGAGATATTACTATTGATAATTTAGGTTTAGATTCTAATACATTTAAGAAATTAACTAATAATATTTCATGTGTTATTAATAGTGCTGCTTTAGTTAAGCATTATGGAAATTTCGACGAATTTAATAAAATTAACATTGAAGGAACCAAAAATATTATTAAATTTTGCATGTCTGCTAACATAAAATTATATCATATATCTACAATAAGTGTTTCTGGTATTGGAAAACCTAAAAATTCTGATAATCGAATATATTTTAAAGAAAATAATTTATATGTAAATCAAAATTTAAATAATGCTTATATTTATACCAAATTTCAATCTGAAGTTTTAATATTGGAGTCAATGTATAAAGGACTTAAAGCAACTATATTAAGACTAGGAAATATTTCTAATAGATATAAGGATGGAAAATTTCAAATCAATTTTGCAGATAATGCTTATTTAAATAGACTAAAATCTTTTATTGCAATTGGTATGATTCCCGTTAGTCTTATGAATCATGCTATTGATTTTTCTCCAGTTGATTATTGCGCAGATGCTATTGTTAAAATAATATGCTCTAAAAATGAATTTACTGTTTTACATATTTTCAACAATAACCTTATAACTTTTGCAGATATTATTGGTTTTATTAATCAATTAAATTATAATATTGATTTTGCGAGTGATACATTATTTAAAAGAAAAATAACTACATTATTAGAAACCCAAAATAAAAAAGAATCACTTTCTGGAATTATACCAGATTTGGATTCTGATAAAAATTTAAATTTGATTTTTGATGTTGTTCCAAATGCGGACTTTTCAAATAAATTTTTAAATAAAATAAACTTCAAGTGGCCTAAAATTGATTTTGAATATATTAATCTGTTAATAAAATATTTTAAAAATATAGGATATATAGAATAAACGGAGGAAAATTTATAATGTTATTAACAAATACCTTAACTTTATTTGCATTAGTCGTATCAGACTTAATTTGTATTATTACTTTTATTTTAGTAAAAAAAAATATTAAATCAAACCAATTAAAAACAGCTTTTTTATCCCTTGCTTTAGCAATGATTATATGCTGTACTTTTTTAGTACTTCAAATATTATTTTCTAGACTTCTTAATATTGAACCTATTTATTTTGATTATATTGTATATATAGGTAATTGCTTATTACCTATATCCTTTTTCTTTTTAGGATTGATTTTTTACCATTCTAAAATTAAAATAACAAATAAATATTATTTATTATTACTTGTTCCAGTTATAGGTTTATTATTTTTATGGACAAATGATTGGCATCATCTATTTTATAAAAATTATTCCATTGACTTGTCTGTAAACGAATATGGTATTATATTTGAAATTTGGGATATTTATACTTTAGCATTATTTGCTATAGGAATTTATTATATTTTTAGGCAATCTTTAAAATCATCTGGTTTTTTCTCTAAACAATCATTACTTTTTTTACTTGGATCACTCTTACCACTAATTGTAAATATATTGTCCATAACAAAGGTTATACCTGCAACTATATATCTTACTCCTATTTGCTTTACTATTACACTTATTTGTTATGCTCTTGCTATATTTAAATTTAAGTTTTTAAGTGTAAGTCCTATAGCTATTCAAAAAATTGTTAATAGAATATCAGATAGTTTCATAGTGTTAAATGAAAATAATATTATTACAGATTTTAATGATACATTTTTAAAAACATTTAGTTTATCCGATAATCAAGTAAGAAATCAAAATTTCATTAATTTTATAAAAAAGTTTAATCTTAAAAATTTAGATATGAACTCTATTACCGAAACTTTAGCAAAAAGTAAAACTACTACAGAAACATTCTTGTTTAAAAAAGATTTTAACATTACAAACAAATACTTTAACATTGAAGTAAATGGAATTTTTTCTAAAAATATTTTTTTAGGAACTTTAATTTTATTAAAAGATGTTACTCAACACGCTATGGATATGGAAACAATTGAAAACAATCAAAATATGTTAATGGAAAAAGAGCGTTTAGCCTCTTTAGGTCAAATGATTGGCGGTATTGCACATAACTTAAAAACACCTATTATGTCCATTTCTGGCGCTACTGAAGGCTTAACAGATTTAACAAAAGAATATGATATTTCTATAGGAGATCCAACAGTTACTAATGAAGACCACCATGCAATTGTTAAAGATATGAACAAATGGATTAAGAGAATCCAAACATATACCTCTTATATGTCTGATATTATTACTGCTGTTAAAGGGCAAGCTGTTGCCTTCTCAAATGATAGTTCTGATTCATTTACAGTTTCTGAATTAATAACACATGTGAATGTTTTAATGAAACATGAATTAAAAAGTGCATTAATTGAATTAAATACTTCTGTATTAGTACCTAACACTTTATCTATTAAAGGAAATATTAATAGTTTAGTGCAAGTTATTAATAATATGGTTTCTAATGCAATTCAGGCATATAATGGACAAACACATAAAAATATTGATTTTATTATTAAAACTAAAAATAAAGATATTATATTTACAATACAAGATTATGGTTGTGGAATGTCTCAAAAAGTACAAGACAGACTTTTTAAAGAAATGATAACAACAAAGGGTAAAAACGGAACAGGTCTTGGTTTATTTATGTCCTATTCAAACATACGAGCACATTTTAATGGAAATATTACTTTCAAATCAGAAGAAGGAAAAGGTACTAGATTTGACATAACTATAC
>CANQAB010000065.1 GCA_947589445.1 uncultured Clostridia bacterium
AAATACAATCAAATCAAGATTTACTAGTTGAAAAAGAACGTTTGGCTTCTTTAGGTCAAATGATTGGAGGTATTGCACATAACTTAAAAACTCCTATTATGTCTATTTCAGGAGCTACAGAAGGCTTAACAGATTTGACAAAAGAATATGATATATCAATTGGTGACCCAACAGTTACTAATGAAGATCACCATGCAATTGTTAATGATATGAACAATTGGATTCAGAAAATTCAAACATATACCTCTTATATGTCTGATATTATTACTGCTGTTAAAGGACAAGCTGTTGCTTTTTCTGACCAAAATTCAGACTCATTTACAATTTCTGAATTACTAACATATGTAGATGTTTTAATGAAACACGAATTAAAAAATGCATTTATAGAACTAAATACTTCTGTTTTAGTACCAACTTCTTTTTCTATTAAAGGAAATATTAATAGTTTAGTACAAGTTATTAATAATATGATTTCTAATGCAATTCAGGCATATAACGGACAACCTAATAAAAATATTGATTTTATTATTAAAACTAAAAATAAAGATATCATATTTACAATACAAGATTATGGTTGTGGAATGCCTCAAAAAGTACAAGAAAGACTTTTTAAAGAAATGATAACAACAAAGGGTAAAAATGGAACAGGACTTGGTTTATTTATGTCCTATTCAAACATACGAGCACATTTTAATGGGAATATTACTTTCAAATCAGAAGAAGGAAAAGGTACTAGATTTGACATAACTATACCTCTAAGCTAAAAAATGAAATAACTGAAGAGATTATTTATCTCTTCTTTTTTTATATAATATTAAATTTCTCCATAATTACTATTACCCGTTTTCTCATATATAATTTATATACCTATATTTAAATATGTACTATGTGGTAAATTTTTTTATATCAGATAAAAATATATTTTATCATATTTTAATTTTTTTTCAATTTTTTATTGATTTTATGTTTTTTTATGAATATAATTGTTATGTATCAGGGGGTGTACTATGAGAAAAAACATAAATGAAAATGCTTCTAAAGGATATAAAATCATTGTAGTAGATGACGAAATTGGAATTATTGATTCCTTATCTATTTTTTTAAAACGCTCTGGATATGAATTTACCGGAGTTACCAATCCATTAGAAGCAATTGAATTGGTAAAACAAGAACATTTTGATTTAATGCTTTTAGACTTTATTATGACTCCTATTCATGGTGACCTAGTAGTAGAAGAAATACGCAAATTTAACAAAGAATTATACATTTTACTACTAACAGGTCATAAAGATTTGGCTCCACCATTAGATACTATTAAACGCCTAGATATTCAAGGATATTGCGAAAAAAGCGATAAATTTGATCAATTACTTTTGTTAATAGAGTCTGGAATAAAAGCAATTGCACAAATGAAATTAATTAAAGAAATTAATACAGAATTAAAAGATACAAATGATAAATTGGAAAAAGCATATTTAGAAACAATAGAGACTTTGCGTTTCACTGTTGAAGCAAAAGATACTTATACGAGAGGTCATTCTGATAGAGTATCTGATTACTCTGTTTTAATTGGTAAATATTTAAATTTATCTGAAGAAGATTTACATTTATTAAAAATAGGGGGACTTTTCCACGACGTTGGAAAAATTGGTGTTCCAGATAGTATTTTACTAAAAAATGAAAAATTAACAGAGGATGAATATTCAGAAATAAAAAATCACCCTACTATTGGAGCTCATATTTTATCTAATGCTACTATTTTTGAAAAAGCAATTCCTATTGTAAAGTATCATCATGAAAGATATGATGGTTTAGGATATCCTTCAAAACTTGTTGGAGAAAACATTCCTTATTTAGCAAGAATAGCTTCTATAGCAGATACTTTTGATGCCATGACTTCTAGAAGAACCTATAGAGACTCATTACCTTTAGATGTTGTAAAACAAGAAATAGAAAAAAATAAAGGAACACAATTTGATCCTAACATAGCTGATGTTTTTTTAGATATTTTAAATAATCATTATAATGAAATTGAAGAAATTAGAAATAAATATTAATACTTATTAAATTTTAGAATATTATTAATTTTTAATAATAGATTTATACAAAAAGAAAGGGGGTATTTTTGTGCCAGCTTCAGAAATAAGAAAAAACGCGCGTGAATCATTAACAGGTAAATGGGGAAAGGGAGTTTGTATTACTTTAGCATATTTGCTAATTTCATTTGTAATAGGATTAATACAAGGGTTATTTAAAGAAGGCTCTATTACTTATTTAATAATAGAATTAGCATATTTAGTTATATCTATTCCTATAACTTTTGGTTTAATTATTTCTTTTATGAAACTAAAAAGAAACGAAGAAGTTTCTGCTTTTGATTTCTTAAAAGATGGATTTTCAAGATTTAATAAATCATGGGGAATTTGGTTTCATACATTTTTAAAACTACTATTACCTATTATATGTTTAATTCTTGTTATCATTATTATGGCTTTCTTACTATCTGCTAGCATTATTAGTGGTAATTCAGGCTTAAACAAAATATTAGCAATTGTTAGTGTAGCTCTCTATATTGTTAGTATAGTTTATATTGTTTCAAGAGCTTTATTATATGCAATTGCTTATAACATAGGATATGATAAACCAGAGTTATCTTCTAAAGAATGTGTATTAAAAAGTGAAGAATTAATGAAAGGAAATAGAGGAAATTTATTTTTATTAGAACTTTCTTTTATTGGTTGGGCACTTCTTGCATGTTTATCTTTAGGAATAGGAGTTTTATGGTTATTCCCATATGTTCAAGTAGCTTTAGTATGTTTCTACGATAAAATTATTAATAGAGATACTTCAGCAGAAAATTAGTTAATAATATAAAAAAAGAAAGGTCAAATAAAACCTTTCTTTTTTTATTCTATGCCCCTCATACTCAATGCTACCTTTTGTTTTTCCAAATCGACACTTAGAACTTTTACTTTTACAATATCTCCAACAGAAACCACTGCTCTAGGATTTTTAATATATTTTTCACTTAATTCTGAAATATGCACTAATCCATCATGTTTTACTCCTATATCTATAAAAGCACCAAAATCAATTACATTTCTTACTGTACCATTTAATACCATTCCTTCTTTTAAATCTTCTATTTTTAAAACATCAGATCTTAAAATTGGTTTTGGCATTTCCTCACGTGGGTCTCTACCTGGCTTTGATAGTTCCTTTATTATATCTTCTAAAGTTAAACTTCCTACATTTAATTCTTCCGATAATTTGCTTATATTAACATTACCTAATTTTATTTTTATTTCTGATAACTTACTTTTATCTAGTAAATCATTTTTTTCAAATCCTAATTTTGCTAATAATTTTTCTGCAACTTCATAACTTTCAGGATGAACAGAAGTTATTTCTAATGGGTTGTCTCCTTCAAAAATTCTAACAAATCCTGCACATTGTTCAAAAGCTACGTTTCCCAATTTTGATACTTTTAATAATTGTTTTCTATTTTTAAATTTTCCATTTTCATTTCTATAGCTTACAATATTTTTAGCTATTGTTTTATTAATTCCTGAAACATAAGAAAGTAAAGATGGTGTTGCTGTATTTAAATCAACTCCTACTTTATTTACAGCATCCTCTACTACACCAGTTAAACTTTCTGATAATTTTTTTTGATCAACATCATGTTGATATTGTCCAACACCAATGGCCTTTGGATCTATTTTTACTAATTCTGCTAGTGGATCTTGTAATCTTCTAGCAATAGAAATAGCTCCTCTTAATGAAACATTAATATCTGGATATTCTTCTGTTGCTAGTTTGGAAGCGGAATAAACAGATGCTCCAGCTTCACTTACAATTGCATAATATACTTCATGATCGGCCTCCTTAATTAAATTTGATACAAACATTTCGGATTCTCTTGATGCCGTTCCGTTTCCAATAGCAATCATATTAATATGGTGTTTTTTTATTAACTCTAATAATACCTTTTTTGCTCCATCTACATCATTTTGCGGTGCTGTAGGATAAACAGTGGTTGTGTCTAATAATTTTCCAGTTTCATCTATTACTGCTATTTTACATCCTGTTCTGTAAGCTGGGTCAAACCCCATCACTACTAAATTTTTCAACGGTGCTCCTAATAACAATTGCTTTGCGTTTTCTCCAAACACTTTAATTGCTTGTTCTTCTGCCTTTTCTGTTAAATCTGATCGAATTTCTCTTTCAATAGACGGTTCTATTAATCTTTTATAACTATCTAAAATTGTGTCTTTTAAGATTTTTTCAAATTGTGTGCTTCCTTTTATGATATCTTTTTCTATGTAATACAAGATTTTTTCTTCTGGCTTAGAAAGTTTTACTTTTATGAACTCTTCTTTTTCTCCTCTATTTATTGCTAAAATTCTGTGACTTGGAATTTTTTTTATTTCTTCTTTATAATCATAATACATTTCATAGTTAGATTTTTCTTCTGGTTTTGTTGCTTTTGTCTCTATTAAAGCTTCTCTATAACATGCACCCTTTATGTATTTTCTATATTTTGCACTATCAGATATATCTTCTGCTATAATATCTTTTGCACCAGAAATTGCCTCATCTTCTGTTTTTATATCTTTTTCTTCATTAATATATTCTTTTGCAATTTCTAAAATAGACTTTTCTTCCTTTTGTTCCATAATGATCTTTGCAAGTGGTTCCAATCCCTTTTCTTTTGCGATAATCGCTCTTGTTCTTTTCTTTTGTTTATATGGCCTATATAAATCTTCTACCTCAGCCAATGTTTTAGCAGTACCAATTCCAACTAATAACTCATCTGTTAATTTTCCCTGTTCATCTATTATTTTAATAACTTCTTCTTTTCTCTTTTCCAAGTTTCTTAAATAAGTTAATCTTTCATTTAAATTTCTTAGAACTTCATCACTTAAATTTCCTGTTACTTCTTTTCTATAACGTGCAATAAAAGGAATTGTATTTCCTTCATCAATTAATTTAACTGTATTTTCTACTTGTATAGGTTTTATATTAAATTCTTCTGCAATTATTTGTATAATTTTATTCATGTTATACCCTTTCCTCAATCCATAAAATATAACACATTATAATATTTAGTAATAAATCCGTTGAATCACTGGCGATTACTAATCGCCCATACTTCTACTTTTTGAATTTGGTACTAAATATTACAATGTGATTAATTACTTACTCTAATCCTAAATATTCATTATAACTTACTTCTCTATCTACTAAACCAGTAGCTTTTATATCTAATATTCTATTTGCTACTGTTTGAGTTAATTGGTGGTCATGTGATGTAAATAGCATATTTCCTTTAAATCTGCTCATCCCTTCATTTAATGCTGTTATGCTTTCCATATCTAAATGATTAGTAGGTTCATCTAATATAATAAAGTTAGCTCCTGATAACATCATTTTAGAAAAAACAGATCTAACTTTTTCTCCACCAGATAAAACAGAAACTTTTTTTAAAGCTTCTTCACCAGAAAATAACATTCTTCCTAAAAATCCTCTAACATATGTTTCATCTGGGTCTTTTGAATACTGTCTTAACCATTCTACTAATGGCATATCTTCTTTAAATAAATAATTGTTATCCTTAGGAAAATAAGAAGTTGTAATAGTTGTTCCCCATTTTATTTCTCCAGAATCTGGTTCCAATTCTCCTGCTAATATTTGGAATAGAACTGTTTTTGCAATTTCATTATCTGCTAAAACAGCAATTTTATCATTTTCTTTTACAGAAAAACTAATATTATCTAAAATTTTATTTCCATCTATTGTTTTTGTTAAATTCTTAACAGTTAAAATGTCTTTTCCTACTTCCCTATCTGGTTTAAAATCTATATATGGATATTTCCTATTAGATGGTTTTATTTCATCTAATTCTATCTTTTCTAATGATTTCTTTCTAGAAGTTGCTTGTTTTGATTTAGAAGCATTCGCACTAAACCTTGCAATAAAGTCTTGTAATTCTTTTATTTTTTCTTCCTTCTTTTTATTAGCTTCCTTTGCCTGTTTTAATGCTAACTGGCTAGATTCGTACCAAAAGTCATAGTTTCCTGGATATACTTTTATTTTACCAAAATCAACATCTGCAATATGAGTACATACTTTGTTTAAAAAATATCTATCATGTGATACAACAATAACTGTATTCTCAAAATTAATTAGAAAATCTTGTAACCAGTTAATACTTTTTAAGTCTAGGTCATTAGTAGGCTCGTCTAATAATAATATATCTGGATTTCCAAATAAAGCTTGTGCTAAAAGTACCTTTACTTTTTCTTTTGCCTCTATATCTTTCATTAATTTAGAATGATTTTCTGTTTCTATTCCTAAATCATTTAAAAGAATTGCTGCATCAGACTCTGCATTCCATCCATCTAATTCTGCAAATTTTTCTTCTAATTTTGCAGCTTTCATTCCATCTTCTTCTGAAAAATCCGGTTTGCTATATATTTCTTCTTTTTCTTTCATAATTTTATATAGTTCTTCGTTTCCCATTATAACAGTATCAATAACAGAATATTCTTCATATGCAAAGTGATCTTGTTTTAAAATAGATAATCTTTCTGTTTTTTCTTTGGTTACTTCCCCTTTGCTTGGTTCTAGTTCACCAGATAAAACTTTTAAAAATGTAGATTTTCCCGCACCATTTGCACCAATAATTCCGTAGCAATTCCCCTTGCCAAAACGAATATTTACATCTTCAAATAAAACTCTCTTACCAAATCTAACGGTAACTCCATTTGCAGATAACATTTTTATTCCTCCTAGTTATTAATCATAAATAGGATTATACATTATTTTTCAAAATTTAGCAAATGTATTATAATAAAATATGTATTAAATTGTAATTTGTCGCTATCATTAAATTAAATATTTAGTAATCTCTCAGCCTATTTTTGAGCACTTTTTTTCAAAATTAGACCCTCCAAGCCAAGGGGTATTCCCCGCCTCAAAGGGCTGTCGGGATCTAATTTTTCAAAAAAGTCTCAAAACAGTCTGAGAATGTAATTTTGCATTGTATTTGAATTTCCTAAAACAAGTAGAGTAGCGCGAGGTGATTTCCATTTAAATTTTCGAGCAAGTTACGGGTGGGGACCGGCAAGCTTAGAGTATGTTTAGAAAAATTTTCGCAAGGAAATT
>CANQAB010000066.1 GCA_947589445.1 uncultured Clostridia bacterium
CAAAAGAAGATAGAGAAAAAGAGTGGGATTTAGAAAGATAAATTTTGTACTTTAAGGCACATCAAAAAAGAGTCAGTTCGACTCTTTTTTGAACTATTGTTCTTTCACATTATTGTAAGTTAGCAATAATATTATACTTGTAATTTACCTATTAAATGTATAATTGCTGATATATTAACTCATTTTTTCTATATTGTTAAAATTATTTAACAACTATATTAACTAATTTTTTAGGTATAACAATTTCCTTTACAATAGTTTTTCCCTCTATTTTAGCTTTTACATTTTCAATTTCTTTTGCCGCTTTTTTCATTTCGCTCTCTGTATATAGAATTGGAACTTGTACTTTTCCTCTCAATACTCCATTCACTTGTACTACCATTTCATATGTATTATCTTTTAATTTTGATTCATCATATGTTGGCCAAGGTTCATATGCAATTGTTTCTTTATTATTAAATACTTCACTCCATATTTCTTCTGTAATATGTGGAACAATCGGATTCATTAATTTTATAAAGTTTTTAGCATATTCCAAATTCCATGAGTTCTCTTTATATACCGCATTTACAAATATCATCATTTGTGAAATTGCAGTATTAAAATTCAATTTTTCATAATCATCAGTCACTTTTTTTACTGTTTGATTATAAATTTTATCTAAATTAGGATTGTCTTTAAATTCTCTTTTTTCTTCATGGTATAATCTCCAAACACGATCTAAAAATTTTTTTATACCTCTAACTGCCTCATCATTCCATGGTTTATCAGCCTCAAGTGGTCCCATAAACATTTCATACATTCTAAGAGTATCTGCACCATATTGCTTTTCTATATCATCTGGATTAACAACATATTTTGGGAAACGCTTACCCATTTTTATACCATTTGAGCCCAATATCATACCTTGATGTACTAATTTCTTAAATGGCTCTTTTACACTGACCAACCCTTGATCAAATAAAAAATTATTCCACATTCTAGAATATAGTAGATGTCCAACTGCATGTTCTGGACCACCTATGTATAAATCTACAGGCATCCAATGTTCAATTAATTTTGGATCAGCAAACATCTTATCATTATTAGGATCTAAATATCTTAGGAAATACCAACTTGAGCCAGCAGAACCTGGCATAGTAGATGTTTCTCTAACACCTTTCACACCATTTATCTCAATATTTTTCCATTCAACAGCATTTTCTAGTGGAGCATTACCATTTTTTCCTTTATAGTCATCCATCATTGGTAATATTAATGGTAATTCTTCATCTTTAAGAACTAAATCTTCTCCATTTTCTAAATGAACAATTGGAATAGGCTCTCCCCAGAATCTTTGACGTGCAAAAATCCATTCTCTAATATGATAATTATTTGTCTTTTTTCCACATCCCATTTTAACAAGTTTTTCTGTAATAGCTTTTTTGGCTTCTTCAACAACTAATCCTGTAAATTCTTCACTATTAATTAATTTGCAGTTATTATTTAAATAATCTTGTTTTTCAAAAGCGCATTCTGTAGTATCACGACCATCTATTACTTGAATCATAGGCAAATTATATTTTTGTGCATATTCAAAATCTCTTTGATCGTGACTTGGAACCGCCATAACAGCTCCAGTACCATAACCGCCTAGAACAAAATCTCCTAAAAATATTGGAACTTCTTTTTCATTGATAGGATTAATCGCAAATATTCCTTCCAATTTAACACCACTTTTTGTTTTATTAAGTTCTGTTCTGTCAAAATCCGATTTTTTTGCAGTTTCTTCTCTATATTTTTCAACTTCATTCCAGTTTTTTATTCTATCTTTTAATTTATCTACTAATTCATTTTCAGGTGCCAACACCATAAATGTAATACCATATATAGTTTCTATACATGTAGTAAATATTGAAAATTTGCCACCATCTTTAATTTTAAATTCAACTTCTACACCTTCAGATTTTCCTATCCAATTTCTTTGCATCTCTTTTGTAGATTCTGGCCAATCAAGTTCATCTAATCCATTTAATAATCTTTCAGCATATGCAGGCATATCTATAATCCATTGTTTCATATTTTTACGTACTACAGGATATCCGCCTCTTTCACTCTTACCATTGATAACTTCGTCATTTGCCAAAACAGTTCCTAATTCTTCACACCAATTAACTGGCATATTTATTTGTTTAGCCAATCCAGCCTCATATAGTTTTTTAAATATCCATTGAGTCCATTTATAATAGCTTGGATCACTAGTAGATATTACTCTGTTCCAATCATATGAAAATCCTAATCTTTCTAATTGACCTTGGAATGTTTCAATATTTTTTTGTGTGAATTTTGCAGGATGATTTCCTGTTTGTATTGCATATTGTTCAGCAGGAAGCCCAAATGAATCATATCCTATTGGATGAAGAACGTTATATCCTTGCATTCTCTTCATACGTGATATTATATCTGTTGCAGTATAACCTTCGGGATGACCTGCATGAAGCCCAACACCAGATGGATATGGAAACATATCTAGTGCATAATATTTAGGTTTTGAAAAATCCCATACATCCACTTTAAATGTATCGTTTTCTTTCCAATATTTCTGCCATTTTTTTTCTACTTCAATAAAATTATACATTTTTCATTTCTCCTTTTACTAATTATTTGTTATATACAGCTATTTAGCTGTTTCTTTTTTCTTGCTATATTTTTCTTTAAAATACCAAATGTAAGCAAAAATTATAGCTCCGACAACTATATATACTCTTATACTTGCCATTAGTGTCCATGCTCCCATAACACCAAGAGGAATTAAGAACTGCCATAAAATAACTGTTAATATATTAATTACGATACCGATTTTCTTTCCAAAAGTTAGATATATTGAGTATAAGAAAGATGATAATGATGATATAGCTATTAATGTAACTAATATTGCATTAATAATATTTGCAACTATTCCAAATTTAGCATATGCCATTAAGAATATGAATATTAAATAAAACCCAAAAGCAAATCCTCCTAAGACAAATGCCTTTTCTATTTTTATCTTATTTACACCATCAGAATTTTTATCATTATATTTTAATAATTCATAATAATATGGATATAAGAAAGCTCCAGGAATTAATAATAAACAATTTTTAATTCCTACTCCTATTTGATCTGTTCCCATTTGAAGTACTTGATAATTACCTTTTGAAAAAATTAGAGCTACTCCAGTTAATGCAAAAAGTATCACATATACAGATATCCAGCTAATATGATCACTTAATATATTTGACAATATTCCATATTTATATAGTAGCACAATGAAACATATAGCAAATACAAGTGCTATAATTATACCTCCTACTTCTCCAATAGGAGTTGTTGAAAATACTATTTGTATACCATTCATACTTATCCAGCATTGAAATGGACACATTAAACCCATAATTATCTTCATAATTCTTGAATCGAATACATTTACCAATTTTGGAATCTTTAATGCAAATACACCAAATACAACACAAGCCAGTGTGTTACCTAATGCCCAAAGTAAATACGGAACTATACCATCTTTCTGAGCTGTGGTAATTCCATTTAATAAGCTACCTGCATTTGCCCATGTTGCTGCAATACTCATCGCATAAAATAATGTTGGATTTTTCGCAATTTTTGAAATTAAACTTTTAATCATTTTTATTATCTCCTTTATTATTAAAAAATAGTTCAAATCCTTCAAATCCATTTGATAAAATTATTTTATTCGCATTACTTTTTATTAAAGTGTCTATGACACCTTCTCTTACTGTTGCATTGCCCATATATGGAAAATCTATTAGACTATTTTCAATTATTGCTGGAAAAGAAATTTTATCTGATGCAGATATTTGAAAAAGTCTTAGTAAATAGTCTTTATCTTCAATGTTACATATATTTTTGCTTTTACCATTGAAATTAACATTTATGATAGTTAACTTATTAAAATCCATTTTCATTTTATTTTTATTAGTTTCATATTCTCTCATATCAACAAATATTTTTTGACCTAACGGCTCAATCAATTTCTTATTATGTAATATAACAGCTTTTGTTAATTTTTCACTAACAAGTTTTTCTGAAAGAGGAGATACATTATCATATACATTTCCTTTGTATATAAACATATTTTCGTCTATTACTGTTTGCTCTGTAGAAAGTAACTTCCAACCATTTTGAAGTGCTACATTAATTAAAACACTTTTACCACTTCCACTTTGTCCTAATCCTATAATAATTTCATTGTCTTTATTTATAAGTGCACAACCATGAAATACAATTCTATGATATTTGACTTCTAAAATATGTAATATGTATTTTTGTATTATACCTTTATTACCAAACAAAGAAAATTGGTGATTATAGTCTTTTTTCACACTATTTGAAATATCGGTATTTATAACAAAGCCTTCTTGTTTTATCTCTACACTTGTATTAGATATATCGTTTATAATTATTCTTTCATCTACTTTTTCATTACCATTACATTTTAATATATTGTAATTAATATATAAATTATATGGTTCTGGCTCTTCAAACAAATCTGCTATCATATATTTTTTTGAATATAAATCAATTTCAAAAACAATTCCACATATTTGATATTTTTGTTTATCCATATTTTCCTCTTTTCTATGATCTTCTTGAAACAAATGCAATCGTATCGATTTTCTCCTGTGTAATTATATCTTGACCATGCTCTTTTTCTAATCCAAAACCAAGTACTTCTCCTCCTGTTAAATGTGACTCAACAATATGTACACTTTCGTCTGTATTTTTCAAATGTATTTTTGCGATTTTTCCGTATTTTACAATCTCATTCTTTCTTTTTCCCTTAACTCCATATCTTCTCCGATTTTTTTATCATTTTTTTCAAGTAATGTTACTATTATATTAATTATTTTACTTAAACCAGTATTGATATCATTAGTGGTAGATATTAATTCTTGAACACCATTACTAATTGAATAAATTTCAATATCACTATGTTCTTTTTTCAACAAGATAGTAACTGGTATTCCTTGCAACGTATTATTAGCTATCTTAGGATTGATTTTTTTTCTTATTATTTTTTCTGTAGCATAACGTATATTATTTTCTTTTAGCATATTATTTAGATTATTAATTTCATTATCATATGCATCATCATTTAAAGCATTTAGTATATTAACTTGTATAGGTGCAATAAAACTATATAATCTTAAATTCTCTCCATCACAAGAATTTAAGAGATAAGAAAATAAAATGTTTTCACTTAAGCCAAAATGTATAGAATGTGCAAGCTTGTTTCTGTTTTCTATTTGATCTTTATATCTTAAATTCACAGCCTTCGTAAAAATATCATTATGGAAATATGTCATACCAGTAATAACAGTTTCATCTAACGGTGTTATAGAATCAATACATATTGTTCTTTTTGATATTTTTTTATTTGTGCTATGCGGTCTTACTACTTCTACACTTGGTATATGTAATAAATCTTTAATAACCATTCTATTCCAACTTATTGCAAATTCTAATTCCTTTTCTGCATCTTCTTCTGTTTTAAACACAGAATAACATTCTAGAAAAGATTTTCTTTCACCTAAATTAAAAGGAAATTTTGTATTTTTGTTTGTTCTATAAACTGGCCCAAGATTATATATTTTTACTGGCAAATCAGAATAATGATAACCATGTTTTAACAATTCTTTAATATAAATATAAGCATTTACTTCATGTCCAGCTGCAATCATTAAATTTCTATTTTCTATACGCATATAACCACTAGATACTTTCGCAACCTTATCTATTTCTGTTAATGAATCTGGATCTACTAAGTCTGATAGCATTACCTTTTGATATCCATTATTATCTAGTATTTCCATAGCTTTTGCATATAATAAATGTCGTATTTTCACGCCATAAGGCATATAATTCAAAGATTCTTTTACGGGAATTCCCATAAATGCGATACCAGCACTATTAATTAAGTTTTTAAAGGTATTTGAATTGATTTTTTTCATAATTACTCCTTTCACATATGTAATTATATTTTTACGTACAACTGTTTATCGTAATGAATATCATAATTTTACTTTATAAATTTTTTTACGATACTAGAAAATAGGTTATTAATTTTTATTTAGATTTTCAATAATTACATCCCCATCTTGTAATGTTATATAACTTAATTTATTTTTTTCTAAATATTCTATAACTTCATCTATCTTTTTGGACGCTTTATGATTAGACTTATAATGTGGAACAATTAAATTGCTAATTAATCCTATTTCACTATAATTAACATAATCAGAATTGTATGGATTTACAGGTGGAACAACAAGTTCCAAACCTCTTAAATTTGTAGATAATACACAACTTCCAGCAGAATATCCTATATATAATATATCATTATTTTTATTATGGATTAAAAAATTATCAAAACCACTAAGTTCCATTGATTTTCTTAATACAAATACATTACCACCAATTATACAAAATGCTTTATATATTCTTAGTTCTTCTTCTAGTTCTTTTGCTTTACCAAAATATTTCTTTAAATCTAAAATTTTAACATAAAATCCACACTGTTCAAGCATATATATCATCTAAAATTTTATTTTCTTCGATATTATCTTTTACATTTATATCTTTTGCATTCGTAATTAAAAGAATCTCTTTACAATCATTTTCATTAATCCATTTCTCTATAAAATCTGTTTTTCTTCCCAACTTATAAGATGATATATATAGTTCCATAGTTTCCCCTTGTTATTTTTAATAAATTACTATTTTAAATTATAACAATGAAATTAAAAAAAATCAATATCTTTCTTATTTTCTACTAACCACTTATAAACTTCGTCTTCTGTAAGTTTTCCTTTTTTCATTTGATTTATCTTT
>CANQAB010000067.1 GCA_947589445.1 uncultured Clostridia bacterium
GTAGAGTAGCGCGAGGTGATTTCAATTTAAATTTTCGAGCAAGTTACGGGTGGGGACCGGCAAGCTTAGAGTATGTTTAGAAAAATTTTCGCAAGGAAATTTTGCAATACATACTCTGCGAAGTTGGGGCGTTGCGATGAAAATTTAAATAAATTACCGGGAGCGGATATAGATATAGTGACCTACAAATTAAAATTTATTTTGGAAAGGAAAAAAATGAAAGATTATATAAATGTAATAGGAGGAGGGTTAGCAGGGTGCGAGGCTGCATACCAAATAGCTAAAAGAGGAATTAAAGTAAAATTATATGAAATGAAACCTACCAAATTTTCACCTGCTCATAGTAATAAAAATTTAGCGGAAATTGTTTGTAGTAATTCTTTGAAGTCTAATCTTTTAACAAATGCATGTGGATTATTAAAGGAAGAATTACGAGTTTTAGATTCATTATTAATTAAGTGTGCAGATGAGACAGCTGTTCCAGCTGGACAAGCACTAGCAGTAGATAGAGAAAAATTTTCAGAATTAGTAACAAAAAGAATTAAAGAAAATCCTAATATACAAATTATTAACAAGGAAGTAGAATGTATCGAAGAAGATGCTATTACAATTATAGCAACAGGTCCTTTAACTTCCGAAAAACTGTCTAAGCAAATATTAAAACTTACTGGGGAAGATAAGTTATACTTTTACGATGCCGCAGCTCCAATTGTTTCTAAAGAAAGTATTAATTTTGATATTGCATTTTACGGTGATAGATATAGTCAAGAAAAGAAGAAAGAAGAATCTATAGAGGAATGGAGACTGAGACAAAAGAGTGAAAATAAAGATTATATTAATCTTCCAATGAATAAAGAAGAATATGAAACATTTGTAAATGAATTGGTAAATGCAGAGGTAGTAGATTTACATTCTTTTGAAAAGAAGGAAATTTTTGAAGGATGTATGCCAATTGAAATTATGGCAAAAAGAGGTCTAGATACATTAAGGTTTGGACCATTAAAACCAGTAGGGTTTGATGACCCAAGAACAGGCAAAAGACCATACGCAGTAGTTCAATTAAGACAAGATAACAGTTTAGGAACAATGTGGAATATGGTAGGATTTCAAACAAATTTAAAATTTGGGGAACAAAAAAGAGTGTTTTCTTTAATACCTGGTATGGAAAATGCAGAGTTTATAAAATATGGAGTAATGCACAGAAATACTTATATAAATTCAGGCAAATTATTAGATAAAACATTTAAATTAAAAAATAATAAAACAGTATTTTTTGCAGGTCAAATATCTGGAGTAGAAGGATATGTAGAATCTATATCATCTGGTTTAGTTGCAGGAATTAATTCAGTAAACTTATTTTTAAATAAGCCTCAAATTATTTTTCCAAACACAACAATAATAGGTGCACTTGCAGAATACATATCTACAGAAAGTAAAAATTTTCAGCCAATGAATGCAAACTTTGGAATATTGCCATCATTAGATGAAAATATAAGAGACAAGAAATTAAAATATAAAAAAATGTCAGAAAGAAGTTTAAAAGAAATTAATTTTTGCATTAATAATATGCTCTAAAATATTACGAAAATGTTACGAAATCGTAACATTTTTATTAATTTATTGTAAAAGGTTGAAATATAAAATTCCTTGTAGTATTTTATATAATAGTAGAGCTATTTAAATTAATTTACATAAAAAGGTTGCAAAATAATGGAAAATATGTTATTATAAAAATATGGAGTTTTGTTTTATAAAAACAAAAGCATAAATAATAAATTAACTTTTGAAAGGGGTTAAATTATGATAAAAATAAACAAAGAAGAAATTTTAAAAAAACTAGTTAGCTTACAAGAAAAAAATGAAAAGATTAAATTAAAAAAGGAACAATTAAATACAGATGAGAATAAGTTAAAAGACGAAAAAAATAAATTTAATGAAGATTACGAAAAGGTAATTTCTGGAAAAACAGATAATCCATTTACTATAATGGAAAAAGAAGACATAGAAAAAAAATTAAAAGAAAGAGAAGAAAAATTATCTAAAGATTCAGAAGATATAGAAGAAGAAGAAAATAGATATAAAGATGATTTTCGTAAATTATCTGGTGATATAATGAAAAAGGTAGATTCAGAAAAAGAAGAAATTAAAGCAGAAGTAAAAGAGCTAAAAAATGGTTTATCAGAAGAACAAAAAGCAGAACTAACAAAAGAAAAAGAAAAATTAAAAGCAGAAAAAGAAAAAATAATAAAAGAGAAAGAAAGACATATAGCAACTATTAGTAAATGGGAAAAAAATGGAATTAATACGAATGATGCTATTTATAGTAACCTTAAAGATAAAATTATTCCCGATAAAGATAAAGAAATTGATACTATTGATAAACAAATAGAAGAAATTAATAAAAAGTTTACTTATAATCCAAGTGAAAAAAATGCGGATTATAGCGAATTAGAAAAAATTAGTAATATTTTAAAAAATACAGATCCAATAGAAAGTAAAATTAATGATTTAAAAAATTTATTTGAAGTAAAAGTTGAAGAAAAATCAGAACAAAAACAAGAGCAAAAGGCAGAGCAAAAACCAGAAACAGAGAAAGAAACAAAAGCAGAGCAAGAAGAAGTTGATATATACGACGAATTGATAAAAAATATTAGCGAAATGGAAACAAATATTGAAAAAGAGAAAAAAAATATTGACAAAATGATTGAGGATTCAGAACAAGAGCAAAAGGCAGAACAAAAAGCAGATACAGAGAAAGAAACAAAAGCAGAATCAAAATCAGAGTCAAAAGTAAACCCAAATACGAAGACAGGGACAAATCCGAAACAAAAACAACAAGATACAAGTAAAGATATAGTTTGGGCTGAAGCAGGACAATCATCAAACTCAGCAGAGCAAAAGGCAAAGGCAGAACAAAAAGCAGAGACAAAGGTAGAACAAAAAGCAGATACAAAGGTAGAACTAAAACAACAAGAAAAAGGTGAAGATGTGGTTTGGGCAGGAAAAGGGAAAGCATCAAACCAAAATGCAAAACATCTTACAGATTTAAAATTTATAAAGGTAAATCCACTTGCAGAAAAAGTTTTTTATGAAAAACCAAATAGTAAAGGAGAAAATATATTTACTGGAGTGAATTTTACATCTGATTATAGTAAGGATTCAATAAACGATACAGTAAAAGAGCTAAAGGAAGATTATAAAAATATTTTGAATAATGATACTAGTAGTATAGATGCAATTGCTTCAGCAATTGACCCTAATATAGTTGACTTTTTGAATAAGAATTTTGATGATAAAGATGAAAGAAAAGTATGTATTAAACAATATTTAAATGCACTACATGGTGAAAAAATCTATAATGAATTTCCAAAGATTATATATAATTTAAGAGATATTTATAAATCAAATTTAGATTATCAACAAATTAAAAATGTAATTAAAATAGCTAAAAGTGCTAAAAAACTAAATAAAAATCTTATAAAAATTGAGCAAGATAATATAATAAAAAGAAGTATTTCAAATTTAAAAAGAATAATTAGTGACTCTAAAACTAAAAAAATAGAAGCTCAATCTAAAGATGATAATGCAAGAACAGAAAATAAAAAAGGTATAAAATTAAGAGGTAAGGAATTTTTTGAAAAAGCAATGCAACGTGCACAAGAAAAAGGTAGCAAAGCTCACTTTAAAAGTGAAAAATTACAGAGAGGTAGGGAGTATTTAAAAATTATAGGAACAACGATAAAAGGATTGTTTACAGGTAAAGATTTATCGGATACAGTTGATAAAATAAATAGTTTTAAAGATAGAATAGTAGTTCAAGAAGGTACTGTAGATGAGAAAAAAGCATTAGAAAATGCTGAAAATAAAGCTAAAGGAAGAGAAGAACAAGAAAAAGAAGAAGAGCAAATATAACTTATAGTAATAGTATATTGCTATTTAAGAAAACTTAACAATAATAAAAACTGTGAGTTGTTACAGCTTATAATACTAAATTCAAACAAAAAAGTGGCATAGCCACTTTTTTTGTGTTACAATGTATATGGTGAATAGAATGAGTTTAAGATTTATTTATGGAAAAGGTGGAACAGGTAAAACAACCTATTGTTTTCAGTCTATAAGAGAATTAATTAATCAAGAACAAAAAATATATATTATTACTCCAGAACAATTTTCTTTTACAGCAGAAAAAAACTTAATGGAAGTGTTGGATAGAAAAGCTGTTATAAATGCAGAGGTAATTACTTTCCAGCGTATGGCTTATAGAATTTTAAATGATGTTGGTGGAGTTATAAATAGCCCTATTACAAATTGCGGAAAAGCTATGTTATTAGCAAGTATTATAGAAAAACAAAAAGATAATTTAAATTTTTTAGGAAAAACGGATAAAAATTTAGATTTAATAATTAGAATTATAACAGAGTTTAAAAAGAATCAAATTACAAATAAAATATTAGAAGATAGGATAAACATTATTGAAAATGAATATATAAAACGAAAATTAAAAGATATACGCTTATTATATAGCAATTTTCAAAACGTAATAAAAGATAGTTATTTGGATGATGATGATTTGCTAACAATTATAAAGGAAAAAATAAAAGAAAGTAAAATGTTTCAAAATTCATATATTTATATAGATGAATTTGCAGGATTTACAAAGCAAGAATACAGTATTATAGAAGAACTTTTAAAAATATCAAAGCAAGTTAATATAACATCATGTACAGATTCTTTAGAAAGTAATTTAAACGAAGAAACTGACATATTCTATTCAAATAAAAAAACAATTTTAAAATTAAAAGAAATAGCAATTAAAAATAATATTAATATTGCAGAACCAATAGAATTAAAAGAAGTATACAGGTATAAAAATAAAGAGCTAAAGCATTTATCGGCAAATTTATATAATGCACAAGCAAAAAAGTATGAAGAAAATTGCCAAAATATAAAATTATTTCTTGCTAGCAATCATTATTCAGAAATAGAAAATACCGCTAACAATATAGTGGAACTTGTAAGGGACAACGATTATAGATATAAGGATATTTCTATTATAACTAAAGAAACAGATGAATACGCTAGCCTTATTAAATCTATATTTAAAAAATATAATATACCTGTTTTTATAGACGAAAAAAAGGATATAAATCAGAATATACTTGTAAAATATATAATTTCAATTCTTGAAATTTTTGCAAAAAGTTGGAAAGTAGAATCTGTATTAAATTACATAAAAACTGGATTTTTAATAGAACTTAGTGAGCAAGATATTTACGTATTTGAAAACTATTGTAAAAAATATGGAATAACAGGATTTAAAAAATTTACCACAGAGTGGACATTGGAAGCAGATAACAGCAAAGAAATAGAAAAATTAAATAGTATACGATTAAAAGTTGTTAGTCCTCTTTTAAGTTTTAAAGAACAACTTGGTAAAAACAAAACTGTAAAAGATATTACAAAGGCATTATATATTTTTTTAGAAGAAAACAATATTCAAAAAGCTCTAATAGATAAAATTAATATGTTAAATGAAATGGGAAATATAGAATTGGCTAATATATATAATACTAGTTGGAATTTACTAATAGATATATTAGATGAATTAGTATTGGTTTTGGGTGAAGAAAAAATAAGCTTTGAAAATTATACTAATTTACTAAGAGTAGGTTTTAATAATGCATCACTTGGAAAAATACCAGCAACGCTAGATGAAGTAATTGTTGGAGATGTAGATAGAACAAGAAATTCAAAAAAACGTGCTATTTTTATTATAGGATTAAATGATGGCAAATTTCCTAGTATTAATAAGAACGAAGGTTTTATTAATGATGAAGAAAGGATATATCTAAAAGAAAAAGGAATAGAATTAGCAAAAACAACTAAAGAGCAGATATACGATGAAAACTATAATATATATAAAGCATTTGGTGTTGCAGAAGAAAAACTATATTTATCTTATTCAGCATCAGATAATGATGGGAAAGGATTAAGAAGATCTGTTTTAATTAATAAAATAAGAAAGTTATTTCCTAAATTACTGGAAGAAAGTGATATTATCCAAAGTAAAGCATATATATCTTCAAAAGAAATAACGTTTGATTTACTATTATTAAATTTAAGGAAATTTTTAAATGGAGAACATATAGATTCTATTTGGTTTGAACTTTATGAAATATATAGACAAGATGAACTTTATAAAGAAAAATTGTCCAAATCAATAGAAGGTTTTTATTATAGTAATTGTCCAGAAAAGATAAATAAAGAGAATTTAGAAAAACTTTATGGGGATACTATTAAAACAAGTATATCTAAGCTAGAAAGCTATAGAAGATGTCCATTTTCATATTATTTAAAGTATGCATTAAGATTAGACGACAGGACAGAATTAAAACTGGAAAGATTAGATACAGGAACCCTAATGCATGATGTAATAAACGACTTTTTTGAAGTATTGAAAGAAAAAAATAAAAGTGTTAAAGATATAGAAGATAAAGAAATAGAAAAAATTGTAGAGGAAATTATTAATAACAAACTATTATTAAAGCAAAACTATATATTTAATAGTATTCCTAAATATGTAGTATTAACAAAAAGATTAAAAAAGGTAATAATAAGAGCTATTAAATATATTATTGGAA
>CANQAB010000068.1 GCA_947589445.1 uncultured Clostridia bacterium
AAAGTTCTTTCTTCATCATGATATTCAGCAAAATCATTTATCCAATATGCTAATAATTCACTTTTTTTGTATTCGCTTAATTCTATATGTTTTAAAAAAGACAAATCTAATCTATTTAAAGATTTATCTTTATGGATAATTGCATTATTTTTTATTTCGATTTCATCTTCATCCATAATATCAACTCCTTGTATTTATATATAGCAGTATCATATCAAACATTTGTTTCAAATGCAATAGCTATTGAAATTTATTTTTTATATGTTATAATTTATATATCAGTTGATTAATCGAAATATTTTTTGAGCAAAAAGTGGGAGGAAAAATTTTCGCAAATAACCTCCTTAATCGCTCCAACGACGTATCTGTTCGAACTTTTAGAACAAAATATACAAATATCATTCTGGAAAAGGATGGTATTTTTTTATTAGTTATATTTTTAGTATATACTATATTAGCCCCGAGTTTTGTGCCATTGTTCAAAACTCATAGGGATCAGAAACAAAATTTTAAAAGATAATTAAATTATATTAGCTATAAAAACATGAAATTGTATTGTTTGCAATGGCTAAACTTATGGAAATAGAAACAACAGAACAAAATAAAGTAGCATTATATTTATTTAATAGTATTAATTAGTAAATATCCTATTATACTACAGATTAGCAAGATCTGACACTTAGTTGCAATTTTATGTAGAATATGGTATAATAAATATGTATACATACTGTATATGTCCCTAAAAAAATTTATAATGGAGGTTAACAAAATGGGAAAGGCAGCAAAAATTTTTATGATGTTCGCTATCATAGCAACAATAGTATTTGGCGCATGGTCGACTGTGCGGATTGTAAAATATGTACAGTTTGATATGAATTGCACTCAATACATTAAAAGAGCAGCCGACGCTAATACTGTTGAAACTGCAAAGGAAGAACTCTCAAAAGCTATTTCTTATGCAGAGGAAAACAACTTGACAGAAGGTGTAGTATCAATATTCCTTAATCAACCTAGCAACGATATAGGATACTGGTACAAAAATATGACTGAATCATATTCTGAACTCGAAAATCTTTCTGAAGATGCAACTTCTCTCGAAAAGACAAATGTTCTTATGAAATTAAGAGAAACATTAACAGATGAAAAAAAGTCAGGAGTTTCAGTCACAATTCCAGACGGAATTAGTATCTACCCTAGTAATGTTTTATATTTCTGGTGGGGTTTATTATCTAGTATCTTTTGTTTTGGTTTGTGGATAATGGTATTAGTTGCCTGGCTGAAAGATTGGGACTAATAGAATAGGTGGCAGAATTGCATCCTACCCCTCTGTGAGAACAGAGGGGGAATTTTTTATTATAAAGAGAAAAAGCCGAAAAACATAACATTCAAATATTTTTTATAATTTATATATGTATTTTATTTTAAATATAATATACTTTAGTAACTTGATTGATATTTGTATCAATCGTCAAGAGAGAAGTTGTAGATAACTACGACGTCTGCTCCAAAAATGAAAACTCCTTTTGGAGTTTTTATTTTGAAATTAAAATTAGGGAATCGAAAAGGACGTGCCGAATAGAATGAGGCAAAAATAGTCCAGTGGACTATTTTTAGGACGGGGCTCGCCGATTACAGTCTGGAAGCTCAAAATATACTAATATACATATTTTTTAAAATTATAAATAAAAATAATTTATCCATATGGAAAAGTATAAAATAATCTATTTACAATCTTTTATTCTTGTGATATAGTATGAAAAGAATAAAAAAAAGGAGTAATGACAATGAAAATAGGTATTGTAGGTCTTCCAAATGTTGGAAAAAGTACAATGTTTAATGCAATTACAAATGCAGGTGCAGAATGCGCTAATTACCCGTTTTGTACAATTGAACCCAATATTGGAGTAGTTCCTGTTCCAGATGAAAGATTAGATGAATTAACAAAACTTTATAATCCACAAAAAACAACACATGCAATTATAGAATTTGTTGATATTGCAGGATTAGTTAAAGGAGCAAGTAAGGGAGAAGGTTTAGGAAATAAATTCTTATCTCATATTAGAGAAGTTGATAGCATTGTAGAAGTAGTAAGATGTTTTGAAAATCCAAATGTAGTACATGTAGATGGTAGTATTAATCCAACAAGAGATATTGAAACAATTAATTTAGAATTGATTTTTGCAGATTTAGAAACAATAGATAAAAGACTAGAAAGAGCAACAAAGCAATTGAAGGCTGATAAAAAAACACAATTAGAAATAGATGTATTAAATAAAATTAAAAAAACATTAGAAGGTGGAATGTCCGCCAGAACTGTAAATTTAAACGAAGAAGAAAAAGATTTAATAAAAGATGTATATCTTTTAACCTCAAAGCCAATACTTTATATAGCTAATGTTTCAGAAGATCAATTACAAAATATAGAAAATGATACAAATGTAAACAAAGTTAAAGAATATGCAAAGAAAGAAAATGCAAAGGTGATTCCTTTATGTGTAAAAATAGAAGAAGAATTATCTTCCTTAGACGAAAAAGATAAAAAAGAAATGCTAGAAGCATTAGGATTAGAAGAATCAGGACTAGATAAGGTTATTAAAGCTAGTTATGATTTACTTGGATTAATGTCTTTCTTAACTGCAGGAGAACCAGAAGTAAGAGCATGGACTATAAAGAAAGGTACAAAAGCACCAGAAGCAGCAGGAAAAATTCATTCAGATATACAAAGAGGTTTTATTAAAGCAGAAGTAGTAAGCTATGATGATTTAATAAAAGAAGGTTCTATGAATGCAGTAAGAGAAAAAGGACTTCTAAGAATGGAAGGAAAAGAATACATTATGCAAGATGGGGATATTGTTTTATTTAGATTTAACGTTTAGTTTAAACTAACATTATTGGATATTATGGAAAGGAAGTAAAATTTATGGAAGAAACAGAAGGAAAAAAATTAAAGGAGAAATTATTTAATAAAAAAGAAAATGGATGGTTAAGTGTTGATTCAGAAAAAGAAAAAATAATTTTTAAATTTTCTGATGAATACATTTATTTTCTTAATAAAGGAAAAACAGAAAGAGAATGTTGCAGTTTTACTAGAAAAATGTTAGAAGAAAATGGATTTAAATGTATATGTGAGTACGAATCTTTAAAACCTGGAGATAAAGTATACTATATAAATAGAGAAAAAAGTGTGTATGCAGCTATAATAGGAAATAAAGAATTAGAAGATGGTGTAAATGTAATTGGTGCACATATTGATTCACCAAGATTAGACTTAAAACCAAATCCTTTATATGAAGAAGGAGAATTCGCATATTTTAAAACTCATTATTATGGAGGAATAAAAAAATATCAATGGACAGTTATACCACTTGCTTTACATGGAGTTATTGTAAAAACTAATGGTGAAAAAGTAGAAATTAATATTGGAGAAAACGAAGAAGATCCAATATTTACTATTACAGACTTATTACCACATTTAGCGCAAGAGCAAATGGAAAGAAAATTAAAAGATGGAGTAAAGGGAGAAGAACTTAATTTATTAATAGGAAGTATTCCTTTTAATGATAAAGAAGTAAATGAAAAAGTAAAATTAAACATTTTATCTATTTTAAATAGAAAATATGGAATTGTTGAAGCTGATTTTTTAAGTTCAGAATTAGAAATTGTTCCAGCATTTAAAGCAAGAAGCTTAGGACTTGATGGAAGTATGGTTGCAGGATATGGTCAAGATGATAGAGTATGTGCGTATACAGCAATAAGAGCTTTATTAGATATAAAAGTGCCAGAAAAAACTGCAGTATGTATTTTATCAGATAAAGAAGAAATAGGTAGTGTTGGTAATACTGGAATGGAATCTTTAGTATTTGACTATTTTATTTCTGAAATTCTAAATAAAACAGGAAAAAATAGGCCAGATTTAATTAGAAAAGTATTCTGTAATTCAAGAATGCTATCATCTGATGTAGATGCAGGATTTGACCCAATTTATGCAAATGTATCAGATACCAAAAATGCAGGTTATTTAGGAAAAGGTATAGCATTAGTAAAATATACAGGAGCTAGAGGAAAATCTGGTGCTTCAGATGCAAACGCAGAATTTGTAGCAGAAATAAGAAATATGATGGAAGAGAATAAAATACCATATCAATTAACAGAGCTTGGAAAAGTTGATATTGGAGGTGGAGGAACAATTGCATATATTTTGGCAAATAAAGGAGTAGATGTAATAGATTGCGGTGTCCCTGTGCTTTCAATGCATGCACCATACGAAGTAACATCAAAATTTGATATATATTGTGCATATGAGACATATAAAGCTTTTTGGAACTAAATTAAAAAATAATATTATTAGATTGTTGAATTTTAAATGGAAATAAAAAATGTTGCAATAATTTGCAACATTTTTTATTTATTTTCTTCATCTTTTTTTATAGTCATAACTTCTTTTCCTTTATAGTAACCGCAGTTTGAACAAACTCTATGTGGTAATACTGGTTCGTGACAATGTGGGCAAGTAGTTATGCTAGGTTTTTCTAATTTCCATGTTGATCTTTTTAAATGTGTTCTAGCTTTTGACCATCTTCTTTTTGGTTGTGCCATTATAATCCCTCCTCCAATGTTGAAATTTTTATCTAATTTTAAATTATTATCAAAATAAGTCACTATAAAAGTATACAATTTTTCTAAAAATTTGTCAAGAGAAAAAAATTTTTTTTTGCATCTCGCTTATTTACATAATTTGATGTATAATTATAAATGCATAATAGGTTAATATACCTTTTGTAAAAAACTTAAAGGAGTGACTAAAAGTGAAAGTTTTAATTGAATTGTCAGAACTTTCTGTAGAAGCACGGATAAGCATAGCTGAAGATGTATCAAATATTGATATACTTAAGCTACTTGCAAAAGATGAGAATTGGTACGTAAGAAGAAATGTTGCAAGCAATCCTAACGCAACGTCTGAGATTCTTCGAAAACTTGCAGAAGATGAAAATTGGCATGTAAGGTGGGCAGTAGCAAGAAATGCTAATGCAACACCTGAGATACTTCAACAACTCTCTAAAGATAAAGAGACGATTATAAGATGTGCAGTAGCAGAAAATGCTAATGTAACGTCTAAGATTCTTCAAAAACTTGCAGAAGATAAAAATTGGCTTGTAAGGTGGGCAGTTGCAAGAAATGCTAATGCAACACCTGAGGTACTTCAACAACTCTCTAAAGATGAAAAGCCGATTATAAGATGTGCAGTAGCAGAAAATGCTAATGCAACACCTGAGATACTTCAGCAACTATCTAAAGATGAAGAGTTACTTGTAAGATGTGCAGTAGCAAGAAATGCTAACACAACACCTGAGATACTTAATCAACTCTCTAGAGATGAAGTGTCTGGTGTAAGAGTTGCTGTAGCAAACAATCCTAATGTAACCATTTATATTCTTCAAGAATTCTTAAATGATAAAGTACCAAAAGTAAGACGTGCTGCAAAAGAAGCTCTAAAAAAATTAAGAAACAATTAAAACTAAACAACCACCTGTTTTATCTAACAGGTGGATTCTTTTTATGAAATATATTGCAAATAAGTATTTCCATTATTTTTAAAATATGATATAATTCAAAAATGAAAGGTGGGATAAGTATGTCTAAAAGAGTTGATAAAACAAATTATTATCTTGATATAGCAGAAACTGTTTCAGAGCGTGGAACATGTTTAAGAAAAGATTATGGATGTATTATAGTTAAAAATGATGAAATAATATCAACTGGATATACTGGAGCACCTAGAGGAAGACAGAATTGCATAGATTTGGAATATTGTACCAAAAAACAGATTTATCCAGATATACATCATGGTGGATATGATGCATGTAGAAGTGTACATGCAGAACAAAATGCAATTATTAGTGCCGCGAGAAAGGATATGCTAAATGCAACAATGTATTTGGTAGGACGAAGAAAAGATAATAGTCAATATGAAGAAGGATCAATGTGTTGTCAAACATGTAGAAAACTAATTATTAATGCAGGAATTAGCAAAGTAATTGTTAGAATTTCAAAAACAGATTACATTGAAGTTAATGTTAAAGATTGGGTACAAAATGATGATTTATTAGTTGGTAAAACAACATATTAATTATAATAAAATTATGGAAAGGAATATAAAGATGTCAAAGCCGATTGTCGCAATTATTGGTAAACCTAATGTAGGTAAATCCACTTTTTTTAATTATATAGTAGGGCAGAGAATATCTATTGTAGAAGACACTCCAGGAGTAACACGAGATAGAGTTTATTCAGAAACTGCATGGAGAGATAGAATGTTTACTGTTGTAGATACAGCAGGAATAGAGCCTGAAACAGATGATATTATTATTAATCAAATGAGAAAACAAGCTGAAATTGCAATACAAATAGCTGATGTTATTATTTTTATAACAGATATTAAACAAGGAGTAACAGCTACAGATAAAGAAATTGCATTAATGCTAAAAAAATCTAAGAAGAAGATTGTATTGGTTTGCAATAAAGCAGATAATTTTGGAAAAGAACCTGATGATATTTATGAATTTTATAA
>CANQAB010000069.1 GCA_947589445.1 uncultured Clostridia bacterium
AAGGGAAATGAAACATATAATATGAACTCTTGCGAAACAATAGAGTTCTTTTATAATATTAGAACAGACTTAGATAAATATAAATATGCTGTACATATTACTAAAATAATTTTAGATGTAGCAAATGAAAATGAGAATTCATATAGAATGTTACAACTATATTTAAATACTTTATATACAATATCTGAAACGGATAAAAATGTAGAATTAGTACTTAGTATCTTTAAACTGAGACTGATGTGTATTTTAGGTTTTAAGCCACAAGTGGAAAAATGTTTGAATTGTGGATTGGAAACAGACATAAAATATTTTAGCTTAAAAGATAATGGCTTAAAATGTAGTAGTTGTGGTAGAATAGATAAAAGCTGTATAGAAATAATGCCTGTTACAGTAGATGCAATTAAGTATATTACTTTGGCACCAGCAAAAAAAATATTTTCTTTTAACATACCAGAAAACTCAGCAAAAGAGTTAGAAATAATATCAAAGCTATATTTAAATGAAAAATTGGAAAAGGAATATAGGGTAGAAGATTTATTTAAAAAACAATAATAACAAAATAATGTATAGAAATTTTATTAAACACTTGATTAAATAGAAATAAAATTATATAATAGTAATAGTTTTAATATAGGCTCTTGTATGGAGAATAGTTTTGATAAAAAGCTATGAACTTTGTCAGGTCCGGAAGGAAGCAGCAATAAGTAGTGTATTTATGCAAAAAATATTCTCCATAGAGGAGTCTATACTAATAACATAAAGATTTAGCTCATTTTATGGGCTTATTTCTATTTTAATAGGGAAGGATTAGCTAAAAAATGGCATACACAGCATTATATAGAGAATTTAGACCTAAAACTTTTTCAGAAATGGTTGGTCAAGAACATATAACTAAGACCTTAAAAAACCAAATAATAGCAAATAGAGTAGGACATGCATATCTTTTTAACGGTGGAAGAGGAACCGGAAAAACATCATCTGCAAAAATTTTAGCAAGAGCAATTAATTGTTTAAATCCAAAAGATGGTGAACCTTGCAACGAATGTGAAATTTGTAAAGGAATATTGTCAGGATCAATTACAGATATTGTAGAAATGGATGCAGCTTCTAATAATAGTGTAGAAGATATTAGGGCAATTAGAGAAGAAGTAAATTTTCTTCCAACTATAGCTAAATACAGAGTTTACATTATTGATGAAGTTCACATGTTATCAACAGGTGCTTTTAATGCATTGCTGAAAACATTAGAAGAACCACCAGAGCATGTTAAATTTATTTTAGCTACAACAGAACCACAAAAGCTTCCAGCAACTATATTATCAAGATGTCAAAGATTTGACTTTAAAAGAATATCAAATGAAGATATAATAAAAAGATTAAAAATTGTTTGTAAAGAAACAAAAATAGAAATAACAGATGAAGCCTTAAATACCATAGCAGTTCTTTCTGAGGGCGCAATGAGAGATGCTTTAAGTATATTAGAAAGATGTGTACAAGATGGTGTAACTAATATAGATGATAACTACATAAAAGATTTGGTAGGTATTCCTAAATTAGTTTATATTAAACAAATTATGGAAGGAATATTAAACTATAATATAGAACAAGTATTAGAAAATACCAATGTTATTTTAGATGAAGGTAAAGATATTGGTAATTTTGTATGGGAATTAATTAAATTTGCAAAAGATTTGCTAATATATAAAACAAGTAAAAAACTAGACTTGTATTCTAAAGAGGATATAAAAGATATAGAAAGAATATGTGAAAGTACAGATAAAGAAAGATTACTAAATATTGTATATAATTTATCTGAATTAGCAAATAATATAAAAACTTCTTCACAAAAAATAATTATATTTCAAGCAGGTTTAATAAAATTATGTAACAAGGAGAAAGAAAGTACAAATAGTGATTTAGAAAGAAGAATTCAACATATAGAAGATATGTTAAAAAATGGTAGTATACAATTTGGAAATACAGCATTAAACCAACCAAAGACAAATGCTTATAGTAAAAGTAGTAATGCAAATTTTGATAGACAAAATAATCAGAAGATAAATATAAGAGACAGTAAACAGGATCAACAACATAGTGCAAAACAAGGACCAATTTCTACAGAATGGCCTAATATTTTAAACGATTTTAAGAATAACGGAAAATTCATGATATATACTAATTTATTAAATACAAATGCAGTAGAGATTAATGATATGACTGTAGGAATAGAATTTCCAAATGGTTTAACATCTTTTGGAAGAACGATGTTAGACAGACCAGAAAATAAAAATGAAATAATTAAGCAAATATCTATAGTTTGTGGTAAAGAAATGAATGTAAAATTTATTGATTTAAAGGAAAATAATAGTAATCAAGAAAATCAAAATAATGCAGAAAATATGATAAATGAGTTGGGTATACCATTTAACATTATTGAATAAATAATTTAAATATAATAAGGAGGATTAAAAAATGGCAAAAAGAGGAGGATTCCCAGGAGGCATGGGAGGATTTGGTGGAATGAACATCAATCAGTTAATGAAAGAAGCTAAAAAAATGCAAGCAGATATGGAAAAATCTCAAGAAGAATTAGTTTCAAGAGAATTTGAGGCAACAGCAGGTGGAGGAGCAATAACAGTTAAGGTTTCAGGCGATAAACAAATTAAAGAAATTAAGTTGCAAAAGGATATTGTAGACCCAGATGATGTAGAAATGTTACAAGACTTAATTTTAACTTGTGTAAATGAAGCATTAAGAAAAGTAGATTCTGCACAGGCAGCACAAATGGGAAAATATAATATTCCAGGATTAATGTAAACTAAAACAATATCAATTAGAGTAGTGCGAGGAGGAGTTCTATTTAAGATGTCTTATTATTCACCTTCAATAGAAAAATTAATAGAAAGCTTTGAGCGATTACCTAGCATTGGTCATAAAACAGCAGCTAGGCTCGCTTTTCATATTTTAAATGCTCCAGAAGAAGAAACCAATGAATTTATAGCTTCTATTCAAAATGCAAAGAAAAATTTAAAATATTGTTCAAAATGTTATAATATTTCAGATACAGACCCTTGTACAATATGTGAAAATCCCAAGAGAGATAAAAATACTATATGTGTAGTGGAAGATGTAAGAGATATTATTGCAATAGAAAGAACTCATGAGTATAAAGGTGTATACCATGTTTTACATGGATCTATTTCTCCTATGAATGGAATTGGACCAGATGATATTAAAATAAAGGAGTTACTAGCGAGAATTACCCCAGAAACAAAAGAAGTAATTCTTGCAACTAATCCAAGAGTAGAAGGAGAAGCAACTGCTATGTACATATCCAAATTATTAAGACCACTAGGGGTAATAACAACAAGAATAGCGCATGGAATACCAATAGGAGGGGACCTAGAATATACAGACGAAATTACTCTATCAAAAGCTTTAGAGGGAAGAAGAAAGTTATAAAAATATAGTTTATGTTATGTTTCAATTAGGTTTTTGCAAAGCAATTAATGCTAATTGATCACCAATAATATTAAAAAAAGCAGAAAGAAGATTGGTTTCATTTGCATTTAAATCTTTACTTATTGCTAAAGAAATGTCATTTGCTAGTAATAATAATTCACAATTAGACATATCAGATAAACACATAAAACCACCCATATTATTAATATATGAGTGGTTTTTAAAATTATTAATATAACTGAATAATAATAAATTAGTCCTTTAGAGCTATTTTACAAATATCTTGTGTGGAATGTCTTTTTGCAAATATTCTTGCTCTTATTTTCATTTCTTTCATTTTATTTGGATTGCTAAATATACTATTTAATATTTCTTTAACATCATCGCCTTTTTTTATCCAAATAGCAAGGCCATTATTTTCTAAGAATTGAGCATTTTCTTCCTCTTGGCCTGGAATAGGATTAATAACTATAATTGGAAGTCCAGAAGCTAAACTTTCAGTTGTAGTAAGACCGCCTGGTTTAGTAACTACTAAATCTGAAACACTCATAAGTTCAGGAACTTTATTTGTATATTCTAAAATTTTAATAGTATCTTCTCTAGATGTATCTTCTACTAACTCAGCAAATTTTTCTTTCATATTTTTATTTCTTCCAGCAATAGCCACAATTTGTATATCCGGGAAATTTTCAGCGAAAGTTTTTAAAATTTCGTAAGTTTTTCCTTTTCCAAGACCATATTCACCACCTGCAAAAAAGAGGATATTTTTCTTCCTTTGTTTTAATCCAAGTTCATTTAAAATTTCTTTCTTACTATAATGCTGTAAAAAACGATTTGATAGAGGAATGCCTGTAGCAAAAACTTTATTTTCTGGAATTCCTTTAGAAATTAAAGAATCTCTCATAGCAGAATGAGCTACAAAAAAGTAATTAACTTCGTTACTATACAATAACCATTGATCATGTGGTGCATAATCTGTCATAACAGTGCTTAATATAAAATTTGCTTTATTTTTTTTCTTTAAATAAGCACACATTTGGCTACTGAAGGGATGAGTAGATATAACATAATCAGGCTTAAATTCTTGCAATAATCTATTTAATTTGTATGCCAATAATTTATTAGAATCTGATGAAATTTTAGCTATAATTCCTTTTTCAGATTTTTTATAAACGTATCCCCAAACCCAAGGCGCTTTTTTTGCAAGTTCGGAATATGCAGTTGTTGTAATTTTATTAAAAAATTTATTAACATATTCCATACAATCAATCATTTTTAATTCTACATCTTTGTAATTATTTTCAATATATTCTTTAATAGATCTGGCTGCAGATAGATGACCTCCACCATATGAGCCATAAAAAATAATAATTTTTTTCATATAATTTTCCTCACAAGTAATTTCCAAGAAAATTTTATCACATAAAATAATAAATTTCAAAAAAAATGTAATATTTTTTAAAAATAAAAGAAAAAATATTACTAGAAAATTTTACGAGGTGAGAAAATGAGTTTAAAAACATTTAAAGAGAAACATATTGTAACTATATGTGCAGTCTTAGTTGTTATTACCATATGTGCAATTGCAATTGCTTATAAAAAAAATAAAGATAATATAAGTGTTGCTAATAATTCATATAATTTTTCGTTTTATGAGTTAATAGATCATATGGATGATGTAGAAAATTATTTAGCAAAATCATTAGTTACAAAAGATGCAGACCATAGTGCTGAAACATTAACTTATGTATGGAGAGAAGCAAATTTAGCACAAGTATATTTATCGCAAATTCCAATATCTAATGAAGGACTATCTAATACTCAGAAATTTTTAAATCAGGTAAGTGAATATAGCTATAGTTTATCCAGAAAATGTATAAAAAATGAGAATTTAGAACAAAAAGAATTGTCTAATTTAAAGGATTTATACAATTATAGCTTAGAAGTTAATAATACATTAAGTCAAATTGCATTAGAAATAAATAATGGAACACTTAACTGGAAGGAATTAGAAACGGACGGTTCAAGTATATTTGCAAAACAAGTAAGCAATAGTTCTAAAGATAGCTTTGATAGCATTGAAAATAACTTTGAAGAATATGATGGACTTATTTATGATGGTGCATACTCTGAACATATTACTAATGTAGAAAAAAAAGGATTAACAGGAGATGAAATAGACGAAAATAAAGCCAAAAGCATAGCTGAAGAATTTGCAGGAAAAGATAAAATAAAAGAAATAAAATCAAATGGATTATCAGAAAATGGAACTATACCATCTTATGGATTTGAAATAACAACAAATGAAAGCGATTACATTACAATAGCTATTGCTAAAAAAGGTGGACATATTGTTTTTATGAATTATAATAGAAATGTTGATGAACAAAAAATATCAGAAGAAGAGGCAGATAAAAAAGCTTTGGACTTTTTAAATTCTAAAGGATATGAAAACATGGAAAAAACCTATTATATGAAAGAATCTGGCATAATTACTATAAATTATGCTTATGAACAAAACGATGTAATTATTTATCCAGATTTAATAAAAGTTAAAGTAGCATTAGATAATGGTGATATATTAGGAATAGAAACAACAGGATATTTAAATAATCATGAAAAAAGGAATGTAGATAAAGATAATTTAATATCAGTACAGGATGCAGTAAAGCTTGTAAATGATAATTTAAGAATAGAAAACACTAGACTTGCAATCATTCCTACTGAATATAAAACAGAAATATTTTGTTGGGAATTAAAAGGAAAAGTAAATGAAAGAGATTTTTTATTATATGTAAATGCTAAAACTGGAAAAGTAGAAGATATTTTGGTTATTATTCAAACAGAGAATGGAACATTAACGCAATAAGCATTAA
>CANQAB010000070.1 GCA_947589445.1 uncultured Clostridia bacterium
GTAGAGTAGCGCGAGGTGATTTCAATTTAAATTTTCGAGCAAGTTACGGGTGGGGACCGGCAAGCTTAGAGTATGTTAAGAAAAATTTTCGCAAGGAAATTTTGCAATACATACTCTGCGCAGTTGGGGCGTTGTGATGAAAATTTAAATAAATCACCGGGAGTGAAAATAAATTTAGTGAAAGACAAATTCCAATTTATATAAAAGAAGGTATTAAAATAATTAATAAAAGAAAAAATAAGAAAGAAAGGATGATTTAAAAATGAACTTAAATATAAAACCAAAAGAAAAATTGAATAAAGAGAAACAAAAACTTCACATTAAGTGCCATAATTATAATAGCAAAGGAATTACTCTAATTGCATTAATCATAACTGTTATAATTTTATTAATTCTAGCAGTAGTAGCAATAAATGCAGTACAGGGAGATGGAATAATAGGATATGCAAAAAGATCAAAAGAAGCATACCAAGAAGGACAAGATAAGGAAAATATAAAAATTGCATTGGGCGAATATGAAATGGCAAATTATGATGGTAAAGAAGAAAAAAGCTTAGCAGAATTTTTAGAAGAAAAAGACTGGTGTGCTGATGCAACTGCAAACGAAGATGGAAGCATAGATGTAACAACAAAAGAAGGAAGAATATACAAAGTAAATAAAGATGGAAGTATAGAAGAAATAACAGGAATTGGTTTAAACAAAAAACAAATTATATTAGAATTAGCAGATGAAGCAACAGAGAAAAGTACACAAGCAACCGCAGAATTAACAGCAACTTTAAATGGAATAGAAGGAGAAATTAAATGGAGTATTAAAGACAATAATGTAGAAGGTGTTGAAACAGCAAGTACTGAAAGTTCTGAAGGACAAGTAGCAAGCATTAATCCGGAAACAGGAGACACAATAACAGTTACAGCAAAGAAAGTTGGAAAAGCAATAATTACAGCAGCGTGTACTAAAACTGGAGGGGATACTACAGATGCAAAACATACAGCTACATGTGAAGTAATAGTAACAAAGCCAATAGAAGTAAGCAAAGCACCATTTGTGGAGTATGATGTGACTTACACCGACATGGAGAATAGTCAACAATATAATAAAGAAAATGGTTGGAGATTACAATCAGCAACACCAAATGGAGACGGAACATATTCAGATGTAAAACTAATGAGCACAGGAATCCCGGCAAAATTATATTATTACTATAGTGATACAGCAAACAATGAATGGTTTGTAAAAAAGACTAAAGAGGATAGCCAAGAAAATAGTAGATTGGAAGAATTTAAAAAAATACTAGGAGAAGGATATCAATTTTATACTGGAAATGATGAATATTATGGACTAGAGGCATCAGCAGGGTTGTATTATAACTTTGAAAAAATAAAGTTCAAGTATGGAGAAAATAGCTCAGATAAAAATAAAGGATTTTACAAAAAAATAACAAACAAGGAAAAAACTTATGAGAATGGTAATACAGAAACATCAACTAACGGAGAAGAAGTAACTGGAAAAGATTTGTTTAATTTATACGGTGAAGGAGCAACAGTAAGACTATTAACATTACCAGAACTAAATAGAGCGTTGAATAGGGATGATATAGATAATACAAGCACGATAACTGACCCTTCAGGGCTATACAGACTAGACCAATTACAAAATGGAACTGAAAATAATGGTTCAAAAGAAAGTAGTTTAAGCAATTATTCAAGTGGTTATTACTGGTTCGCCTCTCCTTATCCGATGACGACCTATGACTACCACGTGTGCTATGTGCACTATACCGGTAGCTTCTACAGCAAAGGCGTGGGCGACTGTGGCGTCCGTCCCCTAGTTTGTTTAAATTCTAATGTCCAATTAGTGGATACAGATGGTGATGGAGTGCTTGAAATAAAAGGAATAGAGTAGTAAATTTATAGGAAAATATTTCCTTGTGGCCTAGTGTCACACGGAAATACAATAAGGGGGAAGCTATATGATACACTATCAACGGACTATATCCTTTAACTAGGAAATGTTAATTGGTTAGTTATAAAGTAAAAGTAGATAAACATACTTGTTAGTAGATATTCTCGAAAGGGAGTGTGTTTTAGCACTATTTTTTAGGGTAGTATTATTACTACCCTTTTAATAAATTTTATAGCAAATAATGCTATTAACAAGTCCACTAAGTTGTATTTTTTTATTTCTGCATATCTTATTATATGCATTTTTTTTATTATATATATTTTTATATCAATTTCCTTTTTTTCATATGTAAACCTCGAAAAACAAATAGTGTTAATATATAAAATTTTACTATAAGAAAAAATAAAATGTAAAAAAAGATAAAATTACAATTTACTTTTTTATGAATTTTTAAAAAAATTTTAAAAAACTATTGCATAATATAAAAAGTTATATTAAAATGTATACAAAGTGGTAGAAAGTGGTATAAAGTGTCACGAATGTGAAGCGAGGTGAAACAAAGTTGTTTATAGGGGAATATGAACATAGCGTTGATGCAAAAGGCAGAGTAATTATGCCAGCAAAGCTTAGAGAAGACATCGGTGAAAAGTTTATTGTTACCAAAGGACTTGACGGGTGTTTGTTTGCATATTCCGAAACAGAATGGAACAACTTTGAAGAAAAATTAAAAACCTTACCACTTACAAACAAAAATGCTAGAGATTTTGTTAGATTCTTCTTATCTGGAGCAGTTGAATGCGAAATAGATAAACAAGGAAGATTCCTAATTCCAAATAATTTAAGACAATATGCAGTATTAGAAAAAGAAATTATTATTATTGGTGTTGGTACTAGAATTGAAATTTGGAACAAAGAAGAATGGAAAAAATATAGCAGTGACGAAAATATATCTGCAGATGAAATTGCAGAAAATATGACAATGCTTGGTATATAACTTGTAAAAGTTTATATAAAATAATTGGACATAAGAAAGATAAAAAATCTTAATGTCCAAATGTGCAAATTGTTTTACAATATTGCACATACAACTAAATTAACTTAGGTGTAAATGGAAAAATTTAAAATTTTTCCTATACAATAAAATACAAAAGATAAGTTTTTAAAGCACATAAGAAAAAGGGGCGCTTGAAAAAACGCCCCAAAGATACAAAAGATGTGTACAAAAGAATTTTTAACAAACAAAAGAAGGCCTACCAAAGAAATATTAAAGAACCAAAGAAGGATTTTACAAAAGATTTGTAATTTCTAAAGAAAAAAATACTAATTTACAAAAGCAAGGCGGGTTGGTGTTTATCACCCGCCTATAAACTTAAAAATACATATTATACTAAAAATAGAAATGAGGACTAAAGTGGAGTTTAAACACGTACCTGTATTATTAAATGAATGTATGGAAGGACTTAATATAAAAAAAGATGGCATATATGTAGATGGTACTATACGGTGGTGCAGGTCACAGTCAAAAAATACTAGAAAAATTATCTTCTAATGGTATGCTAATAGGAATAGATAGAGACATAGAAGCCTTAAAAAGCACAAAAACAAAATTAAGCAAGTATGACAATATTAAATATATACATAATAATCATGATAATATAAAAAATATTTTACAAGATATTCAAATAGAAAAAGTTGACGGTATATTACTAGATTTGGGAGTATCATCTTATCAATTAGATGAGGCATCAAGAGGATTTAGTTACATACAAGATGCACCATTAGACATGAGAATGGATGCAAGTTCTCCTTTAACAGCCGAATATATTGTTAATAATTATTCAGAAGAGGAAATTGCCAATATAATATTTGAATATGGGGAAGAGAAATTTAGTAAAAAAATAGCTAAAAAAATTGTAGAATATAGAAGAACTAAAAAAATAGAAACAACAAAAGAACTAGTACAAATAATAGAAAATGCTATACCGGGATTTGCAAAAAAAGAAGGACACCCAGCTAAAAGAACTTTTCAAGCAATAAGAATAGAAGTTAATAATGAAATAAAACCATTAAAGGATACAATAAAAAATTGTATAGATGTATTAAAACCAGGAGGAAGACTATGTGTTATTACATTTCACTCTTTAGAAGATAGAGCAGTAAAGGAAGCTATGACAGAGGCACAAGGAAAATGTACATGTCCACCAGATTTACCTTATTGTGTATGTGGTTATAAATCTTTAGGAAAAATAATAACCAAAAAACCAATTTTACCTGGAAAAGAGGAAATAGAAAATAATTCAAGAGCAAAAAGTGCAAAATTAAGAATTTTTGAAAAAAGTTAGGAGGTGATTCCTTATGGCAAGATATAACAAAAGTATGTATCAATATGAAACTTCCCCACGAAAATTAAAACCAGAATATGAACATATTGAAAAAAAATACCCTAAAAAAAGTACAGCTAAAAAAACTAAAACTGCATCTAAAGTAAAAGTAAAAAAGAAAAGCAATACTAAAACTGTGTTATATATAGGAATTGTGTTTGTTATATTATTTGCTGTAAGTTATAGGAACGCCTTAATAGCTCAAAAATATAGTGAAATAAGAACTCTAAAAACAAGCTTATCTGAATTAGATAAAGAAAATAAACAATTAGAAGTTAATATAGAAAGCAAAACAAATTTGGGAGCAATAGAAGAAAAAGGAGCTAAAGAATTAGGATTAAAAAAGATAGACGATTCACAAATAGTATATGTTAATCTAGATAAACAAGACTATGTAGAGCCATCTGATGAACAAGTAAATTTATCAGAAGATCAAAATTGGTTAGAAAGTATTATTAGTAAAATAAAAAATATATTTGTACATGATACATCAAAATAAATAAAAACGCCGTTTTGGCGTTTTTATTTATTGTAAACATTTGAGAATTTTTCTTACATATGAAAACTTAAATTGAGTACGGACAAATTATTAAGAACTAAAGAAAAAAAGAAGAAGATTATGGATTATAATTATAATATTAATTATATTGCTATTCCTTCTAAGGTTTTCGTTATTTATGCTAGGATATAGAATGGATAAAAATATAAATGTAAATTTAGGTGTTGGTACAGGTATAAATACAGATACAGAAAGTAGCGATCCAAATAGACATCAAACAGTAGATAGTGCAGTTACCGCAAGTATTAATGGGAAGATATTTGTGCCAGAATTATATAAGCCAACAAATAAAGATCAAATAAGAGTAATTTCACATCCATTTAACTCATGTTATATATATGCTTGGAATCATAATGATCCTGGTAAAATTGAAGAATTCGGTGGTTGGCCAGGAAAATATTTGGGTGCTAAAGAAGGAGATGAACATTATGCTTCAGCTAATACGTTTTGGAGTATAATAGATAAAAGTAAAAGTAATCACTTAATATTTAATAATAATAACGGTTCACAAACTAAAGACTTAGATGTTCCAAAATATCAAGATTTAACGTATCGTTATGATCTTGAAACAGCAGGATATTCACCAAGTCAAGCATGGAAAAGAACCTATTATTTTGGAAGTTGGCATAAATATTCTGATTGGATAAAAACAGAGTACAATACATGGAAAACTACTGATTATGTGACATTTCAACAATCTGCTGCAGCAGGCTATTAATAATATATAGAACCAAGAAAGAAGTAATAAATTTATACAATATTATTACTTCTTTTTATTTAAAATTTAATATAATTAGGTTTTCACACTTTCATTGGAGAAATTTCATATTTAATATCAAATATTTTAAAATCATTAAGTTGCATATCTTCTAAACAATCTAAATATATATCTAATTCATCTAAATTCTTACATGCAGAAATAACTGCAGGATTTAAGTTGTACTTAAAAACTAACTCTAAAGCTAAATCTAATGCTTTTGCAAAAGATGCTTTTTCTTTATGTTTCATTAATATAAAAGCTTCTCTAAATCTGGCTAAAGAAGAATTTTTATATTTAGATAATGGTATAATATAATCTGTGTTAATTAAATCTTCTAAAGAATTATATTTATCAGAATTTTCTTTTAATACTAATTCTAAATCTGAAATTTTATAAGGAAGAAATACTTTATTTTGAGTTTCAGATATTATTAGAGTGTTATTATCAGATTAAAATGGTACCTATAAAATAGACAGTATAAAAAGAGTGTTTTTTATACAATGGCTATTTTATAGGGCCATTTTT
>CANQAB010000071.1 GCA_947589445.1 uncultured Clostridia bacterium
CCAAATATCTTCCTTTCATAGTTATTATATAATAAATTAAGGGACTTTTCAATTTGTAAGTCCCTTTTAACTACTCTTATATGTTTTCGTTTCTAATTGTTTCTATAATATTTTGTTTATTAATCTTGGACATTGAATATCTCATAATTGCAAATACTAAAACAAATACTGCAATAATTGAAATTATAATCGGATTTATAGGTATATACATTCCTTTTTCTATTTTTACTGAAAATGCTTTATATATTGCAAATGTTCCAATTAAACCTAAAACAATACCATATATTAAGGATTTGCCAGAATAAAATATTGTTTCTAGGTTAATCATTCTATTAAATTCTTTTGTAGTCATACCTATACTTTTTAGCGTAGCAAATTCTTTTTGTCTTAATTCCATATTTGATGTTATTGTATTAAATATATTTGTAACTCCTATTAATGTTATAATTGCTATAAATCCATATAAAAATATTTTAACAATTAAAGACATGGCTCTTTCTTCTCTTGCTTGTTCTTCAAAGTTTGAATATCCTATATCATCAATATTTAAAGCCTTAATTTCATTTATTAATTCATCTGGATTACTAGATTGTATGCACATATAGGTAGGTGCAAATTCAATATTTTTGAATTCGTCTTTATTTACTACTAAATATCCACCTCCATAATATGAAGTTTCTGTTCCATAAGGTCTTTCTTTACTTATATAACCTACCTTGATACTTATTTCTTCATTTTCCAATTTTCCAGTAAGATTTTCTCCAACATTATACTTATATCTTCTAGTTTCTACTTGTTTATCATTTTCATAATATACATATTCATCACATAAAATTCCTTTTTCTTTTAGTTTATCTGGATTTACTCCTATTTTTTTTGCATATTTTTGAAAATCATTACTATCTAAAGCTAAGAGTCGTAAATTAGAACACTTTCCATTCCCTGTTTCTATATATGTATCTTGTTCTTCATCATAGACTACATCCTCTGAAAGCTCAATTCCATCTATTTCATTTATTTTATCTAAATCAAAAATTTTCAAATTTTTTTCATTTTCATATAATACAAAATATTCATCTATATAATTTACTCTTTTTATTTTATCAACATCTGATGGTTCATTTCCTCTTAAATATAATCTCACATTATAATCGTAATCTTTATAATATTGACTTGAAAAATCAAACATATTTGTAAGAAACACATTCATTGTAATAAATATAAATATACTAATTGTTAATGAAATAACAGTTGTTCTATATTTCTTTCTACTTCTTTTTAAATTTTTATAAGAAAGTTCTCCACCTGTTTTAAATATTTTTGAAATAATTTTAGGGGTTTTAAGTTTTTTAGCTTTTATTTTTATTTCATCTGCATTTCTTAATAATTCGATAGGATTAACTTTACTAGCTTTTCTTGCTGAAGAAATTGCTGATAAATAGATAGTAATTACTCCAAGTATAATTGATAAAATAATTGGTAAAATTGTAATTTTAACAACAATTCCATCCATATTTCCTAAAAAGTATTCCCCACCTATACTATTTACAATTTTTATAAGTATAAACACAGCAAATATTCCACCAATAATTCCTAATGGAATTCCAATTAAACCTAATATTAATGCTTCAAATATAACATTTTTCTTTATTTGTTTTTTTGTTGCTCCTACACTTGAAAGCATTCCATACATTTTCATTTTTTCGGTTGTTGCTATTGCAAATGAATTTCTAATGCAAAATACACTTGTAAATATGATTATAAATATTACAACTCCAACTACTGCATATAACATTTGTACAGTAGAATCACTAAATGCAAATGCTTCCCACCTTAAAAGTTCTCTATTTACTTCGTGCGAATTGGAAGCATCTTTATAAGATGTTTCTCCTAAAAGCATTGGTATTACTTCCTTATATTCTTTTGGATGCTTTAATGATATATATACATTTTTGCTTCCTTCATTCATATTGGTAGTAATTATTGAATATCCAGGATCTGAATATTCCTCAAATCCATAACCAGGTCTTTCTATAATTCCTACAATTGTAAATTCGTGATTTTCTGTATCTACAAGCTTTTCTAATTCTTCATTATATGGATTATTTGAGCCTAAATCATATCCTTCCAATGTCTGTCTTTTTCCAATATCTATATTAATTTTATCTCCTATTTTAAAATTTACTTTTCCATTATTTATAATGTGTTTACTAATAATTAACTCATTTTGATTAGTAGGAAATTTGCCTTCTAATAAATTGAATTTTAAATTTTCAAATACTGATTTATCCATTGAATGTAGTTTTAGATATGGTTTATATTCATTCTGTCCATTTTCTAATATTCCATATCCATTTTCATATACTGTAAAAATATCTTTAATATCTCTGTTGTTTTCTAATGTTTTTATTTTATCATCTGTAATCTGTAACATTTTTAAATGATAATATCCTGTTTCATTTACTGCATTTTCTATTAGTGTCTCTTGAAAACTTGTAACCATTGTTGCTACAGCACATATCAAACTACATGATAAAATAATTCCAATTATTGTGCTTATTGTTCTTTTTTTATTTAATTTTAAATTTCTAATAGATAACTTGCCGAAGAATATTCATTTTTCTATACCTCCTTAACAATTTTTCCATCTTCTATTTTTATGATTCTATCAGCAATTTTTGCTATTTCCATATTATGTGTAATCATAATAATTGTTTGTTTATAATCTCTATTAGATTTTTTTAGTAATGATACTATTTCATCACTTGATTTTGAGTCTAAATTTCCAGTTGGCTCATCTGCTAAAATAATCGCAGGACTTGTTATCATTGCTCTACCTATGGATGTCCTTTGTTGTTGACCTCCTGATAATTCATTTGGTAAATGCTTTCTTCTATTGTCTAACCCTAATAATTTTATAGTTTCATTTAATTTTTTTTCATTTACTTCTCTATTATCTAGTTTTAAAGGTAAAGTTATATTTTCTTCAACATTTAAAATTGGTATCAAATTATAAAACTGATAAATTAATCCCACTTGCCTTCTTCTAAAAATTGCAAGTTCATCATCATTGAATTTATATATATCTTTTCCATCTATGAATACTTTCCCAGAAGTTGGTCTATCTACACCACCAATTAAGTGTAATAAAGTTGATTTTCCGCTTCCAGATGCACCTACTATAGCAACGAATTCTCCTTTATCTACTTTAAATGAAATATTGTCAATAGCTACTACTTTTGTTGTTCCTTTTCCATAAACTTTGCTTAAATTTTCTACTCTTAATATTTCCATAAACTTTCTCCTTTCCACTTTATGATTTCATTATATTACATCTAAAGTGACAAGTAAGTGACATTTAAAAATTTTTTTAATTTATATTTTTATACAAATAAAAGATTATCTTTTTTTGATAATCTTTTAAATAAATATTTATTTAAATTGTAATTTTTATTGTTAATTAGTTTGATTAAAAAAAAGCCATTAATGGATTTTTATCATGATTTATAATAATTTGTTGTATAAATCTTTTACTTTTTCAATTATTTCATCTATGGTTATTTTATTATTTATTAATTCATCATGTAAAGACATTTTTTCTCCATTTACTATAATATTTACAATTCCTTTATATGAATAAATATTAAAGTATGGATAAGTTACCATATTTATCGTAATTTTCATTACTAATAGCCATGATCAACATGTTTCCAATTTTCATCCTTATTTCTTACAAAAATCCAGTTTCATCCTTTGTATTCGCTATTCGGATTAGTGTATCACAACCAGACGAATCAGTTTTAAAATTTGATATTAAAACAATTACTTCTTCTTTATTATTTCTAGTTGCCCAATCAATATAAGCATTATTTTTTTATCACCTATATATTTAATTTCTAATAATGAACATCCATTAGAGTTTTCTTTAAAATATTTTAGAGTTACATTTATTGCTTTATCAATATCATCTTTTGAATATATTTCTGATTCCCCCAATACAATATTTACATTTGATATGTTTCCTTTTTGGCTATTAAATATTACTATACCCACAATTTATCATCAAAACAAAATAAGGCAATATCAGGCTTTTTTCATATTTTCCCAAATCTTCTACCATCACTATATTCTTTAATTGTTTGAATAACTCTATAATATTTATCATTTTTATCTGCTTCACATTCAAAAAACTTACCAATCATACCTACCACCTAAATTTATTGTATTATTATTTTTTTCATATTTAAATAACCATCTGCATCTTTTTCTGCTTTTAATATAAAATTATATTTATCTATATCCGTGCATAAATAAAAATCTTCTTTAGGAAATATTTTTTGTAAGGTGTTATCAAAAAACTTTGTTCCACTTGTATTTTTAAGATTTAAAATTCTATCATTAAATTCATCAATTGATTCGTTTTCTAGCTTTGCTTTTATATATTCAGCACACAATTGATCTTCTTGAGAGGGTTCTTCTCCAGGTCTTGCCATACTTACTATTGATATATCATTATAATTGTTATTATTTATATATTTTACTATTGCAGAGATATTTACTAAACTACCAGTAATAATCTCTTCAGCATTTATGCTATTTACTATTCCTTGTGTACCACAACTTGTAGTGTGAACTACAACTTTATTTGTAAAATTTACTTTTTCGATTTGAGATGGCGAATTACCATAATCAAATCCAGGTAGTTTTATTCCATCTCTCTCTCCAATTAAAATATACTCATTATTTTCTTTCTTTAAATCATAAGCAATTTGTTTATCTCCAATTACAATTAGTTTTTTAGCTCCATTATTTATTATAACTGGTTCAACAGTAAAAGCTCTAAAAACATCAATTATAATTGCAATTCCAATTGCCTCTTTGGGATTATGTATTATTTTAATATTCATAATTATTTATACTACTTTTAAAAATCCAATATATTGCTATTATAAAAAATAGTATCTTCAAAACTTTTAAAAGTACATTCTCCTTTCTTTATCATTTCTTTAAATTCTTCAATAGTTACATATTTGCAATCCATAACTTCATTATCATTAAATGAATAATTACTAATAGGTTAAGACAGCCTGACGTGTCTAAAAAACATCATTTTCTTGTCAAAAAATTCATATTTTTTCTCGATATATCTAGCTTTTCAATCATGCTGAAATATGTTGATTCATATTTATTTTCTAAATATTTTATTAATTACTTTAGCATTTCTCTATTTTGTTTTATTTCATTTGGTGATTTATTTTTTATCTATTTTATGGAAAAGATAGCCATCCCTTTTTCCACTATTTTACATTATTTAAACTTTGTTATTCTTTTTAGATAGCTTCCCTTCGTTTTTTATTCTACATCTATAATTTCGCTATATATTTTATGAATATTTCTCTCATCTTTATACTTATTTTCCATAGGGCACATTCCATCTTTAGTTTGATTTACAATATATTGAACTTTTTCTTTATATTCATATTTTATATTGTTTTCTTCTAAAACAGGAATTGCATATTCACTTATAACATCTGTATAAATTTCTATAACACCTGCAACTGTTAAAATACTTCCTGCGACCTTTCCAATTACTTTATCTGCTATAACTGCTCCTTTTAATGCGCTTTCATTTTCTTTTAAAATATCTTTTATATCTTTTATTCTATCTTGATAATATTCTCTTATTTCTCCATTTTTATAAGCTACAACTAATGAAGCATTTTTTTGATGTAGAATTTCTTTTACTTCTTCTAATTTAGTCATTTAAGTGTATTCCTTTCTTTATGGCTTTTGCAATGAAAGGTACACATATTAATTGAATTGCTATTCCAGGTAATCCTGCTTGTATACTTTCTATAACTGATATTCCATAAGTAGATAATCCTAGTCCATTAATTGCAATAAATAATACTCCTGCATATAGCACTCTACCTAAAATAATTGTTGCAATTAGTGATATATAAGAATTAAATTTTTTATTTAAAACACTTAATAAAACTGCATAAATAACAAGTTCTATAAGCATATATGGTAATCTTGCAAGTGTTGGCATTCCAGTTAATAAGTAACTAAATACAACTGAACTTCCTGCAACTATACTGCTACTGACTCCTCC
>CANQAB010000072.1 GCA_947589445.1 uncultured Clostridia bacterium
TAGCGAAGGGGAGATTCGAACTCTCGACCTGCCGGGTATGAACCGGATGCTCTAGCCAACTGAGCTACTTCGCCATAAATAAATTGCAAGTATTATTATACTGGTTTTATTTGGTTTTGTCAATATTTTACCAAAATTTTTTTATATATGTGTATGTAAGGTAAAAAAAATAGGTATAATTCTTTTAAAAGTAGTTGAAAGGATTGTGATGAATAATGAAAGAAGATAAGAATAATAGAGAAAAGGAAGATGCAACTAAATATGGAGAATTTGTATCTTCATACTTTGCATGGAAAACATTAGAGGAACAAAAGGAAATATCCAATAAATTAGCCAACATAACAGACAAGAAAGAAGAATAGAATATAGTATTCTATTCTATATACATAATGAAAGGAATTGTGGTTAAATATGATATATAAATTTAGTGAAACTTCTAAAAGTGCTTTAGAAAATGCTGAAAAACTAGCAATTGAACTCGGACATAAGTTCATAGGTACAGAGCATATTTTATATGGTATTGTACAAGAAAAAAAGGGTCTAGCTTATAAAGCATTAAGTAAACAGGATGTAGAAGCAGATTTAGTAGTTAAGAAAATTAAAGAAATATTAGGAGAAGAAAAGCTAAAATTAACAAAAACAGAGGGGTTTACTCCTAGAACCAAAATAATTATAGAAAATTCTTTTAAAGAAACAGAAAAAAACGTTTTAAACAGTATTGGAACAGAAACAATTTTATTAAGTATATTAAATGATAGAGATAATATGGCATATAAAATTCTTTTAGAATTAAATGTAGATATAGAAAAATTATATGAAGATTTATTTAAAATGGTATCTCAAGTGGAAGAGTTAAATCGTGAAAAGAAAAATAAAGGAAAATCAACATATTCTAATGGAATTTTAAGCCAATATGGAACAGACCTAAACAAGTTAGCATTAGAAAATAAAATAGATACAGTAATAGGAAGGGATAAAGAAATAGATAGATTAATACAAATTTTATCTAGAAGAACTAAAAATAATCCATGTTTAATAGGAGAGCCAGGAGTAGGAAAAACTGCAATTGTAGAGGGATTAGCAAAAAAAATTGTGAATCAAGATGTTCCAGAAATGCTTAAAGATAAAATAATTTTTAATTTAGATTTAATTTCCATTATAGCAGGAGCAAAATATAGAGGAGATTTTGAAGAAAGAATTAAGAAGTGTCTAAATGAAGTAAAAAAAGCAGATAATATAATTTTGTTTATAGATGAAATTCACACAATTGTTGGAGCGGGAGCAGCAGAAGGAGCTATTGATGCAGCTAATATTTTAAAGCCAATATTGGCAAGAGGAGAAATACAATTAATAGGAGCTACCACAATAGATGAATATACAAAGTATATAGAAAAAGATACTGCGCTTGAGAGAAGGTTTTGTCCTATTACAGTTAATGAGCCTAATATTGCAGAGACTGTTGAAATATTGAAGGGACTAAAAAAACAGTATGAAGATCATCATAATGTAGAGATTAATGATGATGTAATAGAAGAGTGCGTAAAATTAGCCGATAGATATATTTATGATAGGTATATGCCTGATAAAGCAATAGATTTGTTAGATGAGGCAGCATCTAAAGTAAGAATGAAAAACTACACTATGCCAGAAGAAATTAAAATTTTAGAGGAAGAAACAGAAAGAATTCGAAAGGAAAAGAATAAAGCAATTGCTCAGCAAGATTTTGAAAAAGCAGCAAGATTAAGGGACTGTGAAATTGATAAGAAAAATAATTTAGTAGAAAAACAAGCTGAATGGAGAAATGAAAATATAAAAACAAAAACAGTTATGAATGTTGAAGATATACGAGAAGTTGTTTCTAACTTAACTAACATACCAATATCACAGTTATCAGATACAGACAATAATAAGTTATTATCTTTAGAAAAAGAGCTTAACAAAAAAATAATTGGTCAAGACATGGCTGTATCAAAAATATCAAAAGCAGTTATAAGAGGAAGAATTGGTATTAATGACCCTAATCGACCACTGGGTTCGTTTTTATTCTTAGGACCAACAGGAGTTGGAAAAACAGAACTGACAAAAGTATTAGCAAATAATTTATTTGGTAGTGAAAAATCAATTATTAAATTAGATATGAGTGAGTATATGGAAACGTTTTCTACTTCTAAATTAATAGGAGCACCTCCGGGGTATGTAGGTTTTGAGGAAGAAACTAGTCTAACCAAGAGAGTAAGAAAAAATCCATATTCTATTATAGTTTTAGATGAAATAGAAAAAGCACATTCGGATGTTTTAAATATTTTGCTACAAATTTTAGACGAGGGTATTCTAACAGACTCAAGCGGAAGAAAAATAAATTTTAAAAATACTATAATTATTATGACATCAAATTTAGGAGCAGAGAAACTTACAAGAGAAGGAAAATTGGGCTTTGGAAATAATACTAATATAGAAACTAATAAGGTAATTATGAATGAACTAAAAAAAGAATTTAAACCAGAATTTATTAACCGAATTGATAATATTGTTATTTTTAATAAACTTACAATAGATAATTTAATAAAAATAGTAAATATTATTTTAAAAGAACTAGAAAAAAGAGTGGGAGAAAAGCAAATTAATTTAAGAGTATCAGAAGATGTAAAAAAGTATATTGTAGAAAATGAAATTGATTTAAATTATGGAGCAAGACAACTAAAAAGAAAAATACAAGAATTGCTAGAAGATAAAATTGCAATAGAGATGGTAGAGGGAAATTTAAAACCAGGAAGTACAATTGAATTTTCACTAGAAAATAATAATATAAAATATATTATAAAATGATAATGTAGAGTAAAGAGTTAGAAATTATATATAAAATAATAATTTCAATTTGTATATTATTTATTAAAAATTGATTTGCTAAAATATTTAATGTATGCTATAATTAAAAAAGTAATCAAAAGAAGGAGAAAACTATTTAAATGAATTTAGCACTTATAATAGTATATATATTAATTTTAGTTATATTTTATTTAATTATTTTTGCTGTTTTTCAAATAAAATCAGCTGGAATGAAGGTTAAAGATTTTTGGACATTTATAAAAGCAAATGAAACTTTAGACAAATTATATGCTTTTTCAAAAAGATATGAAAAATTAAGTCCTCAAGAACAGGTAATATTTTTATCAGAGGCTGAAAAAATTTTTTCTGCATTCGATAAAGTACCTAATATGTTGTGGGAGGAAGAATATTCTAAATATATGGAAGTATTAGATAAATATAAAGATATAAGAGTTTTAAGGTGGACATCTCATTAAGATGTTCATTTTAATTATATACGATATAAAGTATATTAGCTGTATTTTCTTACAAATAAAACACAAAAAAGACACAATTGTAATGTATTATATAATTGAAATATAAATAAGAGGTGTAAACTTATGAATCAAGTTACAGTTATGGTAGTAGATGATGAATCAAGAATGAGAAAGTTAGTAAAAGACTTTTTAGTTCAAAAAGATTTTAATGTAATAGAAGCAGAAAATGGAGAGGTGGCAATCCAAATATTTGAGGAAAAAAGAGAAAAAATAGATTTAATTCTACTAGATGTTATGATGCCTAAACTAGATGGGTGGTCTGTTTTAAGACAAATTAGACAAACATCTAATGTACCAGTTATTATGCTTACTGCACGAGGAGAAGAACAAGATGAACTATTTGGTTTTGAATTAGGAGTAGATGAATACATTGCAAAACCATTTAGCCCTAAAATACTAGTAGCTAGAGTACAAGCATTATTAAATAGAGCAAATGTAAAAAGGGAAAACAAAGTAGATTATGCAGGCATTGTAATAGATTACGACGGAAGAACTGTAAGTGTAGATGGAAAAAATGTTGAAATGAGTTTAAGAGAGTATGAATTACTAATATATTTATTAGAAAATGAATCTATTGCATTATCAAGAGAAAAAATTTTGAATAATGTATGGAATTATGATTATTATGGGGATTCAAGAACAATTGATAGTCATATAAAAAAAATTAGACATAAACTAGGGAAAAAAGGTAAATATATAAAAACAATACGTGGTGTTGGTTACAAATTCGAAACAAGCAATGATTAAAAGGTGAAAAATGAAAAAAATAAAGGAGTTAATTCGAGAAAAAGTAAAAAAAGGAACAAAATCAGTAAGAACTAAATTATTCTTTATAATGACTATTACTATTATGGCTATTATTATCTTTTTAATATTAGTGAATAGTATTATTGTGGAATCTTATTATTTGTATTATAAAAGAGAAACTCTTTTGAGTTCTTATAACAATATAAATAAATACATAACATCAAATAATATTTCTACTAATTATATCGAATTAGAATTACAAAAAATGGCTATTAATAATAACCTAAATATTTTAATAACAGATAACAATAATATTAGCATTTACAATTCAAGTAAAGATTTTAAATTCAATTTACAAGAAATGAATAAAGGTAAAGTATTATATAATAAGAATAATACTTATATTGTAGAAGCTAAAGATAATAAAAGAGATATTAATTTTTTAGCACTAGTTGGAAAGTTAAGTAATAATTCTGTTATTTATATTGTAATGCCTATATCTTCAATAAAAGATAGTGTAAAAATATCAAATAATTTTTTATATGCTATAGGTTTAATTACTATTATTATTAGTGGAGTAGCTATTTTAATTATTTCAAAACGATTCACAAAACCTATATCAGAACTAAGCAATATAGCAAATAAAATGTCTAATTTAGATTTTAGCCAGAAATATAGAATTAAAGATTCAGAAGATGAAATTGATAATTTAGGTAGAAGCATAAATAAAATGTCAGATAAATTGGAAGAAACCATTAAGCAACTACAAAAAAATAACACAGAATTAGAAAGAGATATTGAAAAAAAATCTAAAATAGATGATATGAGAAAACAATTTATATCTGATGTATCACATGAATTAAAAACACCAATTGCTTTAATTCAAGGGTATTCAGAAGGATTAATAGAAAATGTAAATACAGACGAAGAAAACCGACAATTCTATGCCGAAGTAATTCTAGATGAAGCCAATAAAATGGATAAGATGGTAAAAGAATTACTTGAATTAATGAAGTTAGAATATGGAGCAAAAAAAATTAATAATACTTTATTTAATGTAATAGAATTAATTAACGAAGAATTAAGAAAATATACGGTGTTATTAAATGAAAATAATATAGAAGTTAAATTTAATTTAAAAGAACCTGTTTACGTTTATGCAGATAGTAGTTTAATGGAGCAGATATTAAATAACTATATTAGTAATAGTATTAAAAATATAGAAGAAAAAAATCAAGAAAAATACATTAAAATATCTGTAAAATTATTAAAAAATAAAGTAAGAGTATGCGTATTTAATACAGGTGAAAATATTAGTAAAGAAAATATGCAAAAGATATGGAATAGGTTTTACAAAGAAGACAGTTCTAGAAATAGAGAAATGGGAGGTACAGGAATAGGATTATCTTTAGTAAAAGCTATTATGAACAATTATAATAATGAATATGGCGTAGAAAACAAAGAAAATGGTGTAGAATTTTATTTTGATATAAATATTTCAGAATAATAATAAAAATTTTAAAAAATCTATTGACATTTTATTTAAAATTTAGTATACTAAATTTCGTCGATAAGAAAATATAGGTAAAAAAATGGGCGCATAGCTCAGCTGGGAGAGCATCTGCCTTACAAGCAGGAGGTCATAGGTTCGAGCCCTATTGCGCCC
>CANQAB010000073.1 GCA_947589445.1 uncultured Clostridia bacterium
TTTTTATTAATCATTACAAACACAATTTGCTTTTACTAAGCATTGTATTAATGAGAAAAACTCTATAATTGCTAAAACAATAAAGAATGTTACAATTCCTATTAGCACTGCCGTTGCAGTTGCAGATACAGTTAAAGCAATTGTTAAAGCAGATGCGATAATGGCTCCTAAAGAACCTATTAAAACGCAAGTACCATTTTTACATACACAATATTCTTCTCTTTTTCTTCCAAATAAGGATATAACAATTAAAGCTATTAAAAAAAATGCTGAAAATCCAATTATTGTGTACAATAATGCAGCAATACCTGTTACTACAGCTGAAGAATAAAATACTCCTGCAAGAATTGCTAATATTAATGCTATTATAGCAGAAATGATACAACCTCCGCAACTTTTTTTGCATCCCATACTATCATCCCCCTCTATAGGATTTTCTCCTATAGTATATTATATGAAACATTTCTTTCTTTGTTTCTTATCATTATAAAACTTTATAACAATTATATAAAAACTAATTTCTATATATATAATTTTTTGTATATTTCATAATTTCTTATAATCTTTCTTACGTAAAGGTTGGTCTCTTTAAAAGGTATATTTTCTATATCAGATCCGTCTTTTTTTATTGTTCCTTCTTTTATCCATTTTTCTACATTTCCAAGTCCAGCATTATATGCTGTAAACGCTAAAATATAATTCTGGTCAAAATGGTCTAGTAATGTATTAAAATAATTTAACCCTAATTGTAGATTTGTTTCTGGATTATATAGCATTTCGTTTGTAAATTCTATCTTCAATTTTCCTGCTTGTTCACTTGCTGTTTCTTGCATAAGTTGCATTAGTCCAATTGCACCACTTTTAGATTTTATTGTTTCTTTAAAATTACTTTCAGTTTTAATAATTGCAAACGTTAACATCGGATCAATATTTAATTTTTCAGAATATTTATATACATACTCTTCATATTTTTTTGGATATAAATACATATATATTTTTTTATTTATGTTAAATGATTTATAACACATATATAATATTATTACAATTATTATTAAACTGATTATTTTGCCTATTTTATTTTTCAATTTTGTCTCCTATCATTTAGCATCATACCAATTATCCGCTTCAGATACTTCTACTTCCAATGGTACTTGCATTTTCATAGCATTTTCCATAGAGTTTTTTAATAATTTCTTTACTTCTTCCTTTTCTTCTTTTTTCACTTCTAATAATAGCTCATCATGTATTTGTAATAATATTTTTGATTCTAACTTTTTATTTTTTAATTCATTGTATAGTCTAATCATTGCTATTTTCATAATATCTGCTGCTGTTCCCTGTATTGGTGTATTCATGGCAACTCTATCTCCAAACTGTCTTACCATATAATTATTAGAATTCATTTCAGGAATATATCTTCTTCTATTAAATAATGTTTCTACGTACCCTTTTTCTTTAGCAAATCTTTTTATTCCTTCCATAAATTCTTTTATTTTTTCGTATTTTTCTAAATATTGTTCAATATATTCCTTAGCTTTCTTTCTTCCTATTCCTAATTGTTCTCCTAATCCAAAGTCACTAATTCCATATACTATTCCGAAATTAACGGCTTTTGCATCTGACCTTTGTTTACTGGTTACACTATCTATTGGTATATTAAACACTTTTGATGCAGTTTGTTTATGAATATCTTCATGATTGTTAAATGCCTGTATCATATGTTCATCTTCTGAGATATGTGCTAATACCCTAAGTTCAATTTGTGAATAATCTGCATCCATAAATACATATCCTTCTTGAGGTTTGAATACCTTTCTTATTTGCTTTCCTAAATCAAATCTCGTTGGTATGTTTTGTAAATTAGGATCTGTGCTACTAATTCTACCTGTTGCTGTTACTGTTTGATGAAAATAGGAATGTATTTTTTGATCATTTTTATAAATATATGGTATAAGTCCTTCTACATATGTTGAATTTAATTTTACTAGTTGTCTGTATTCTAATATTTTTTCTATAATCTCGTGCTCGTTTTTTAATTTTTCTAAAACTTCTACATCTGTTGAATATCCATTTTTAGTTTTTTTCTTAACAGGTAATTTTAGTTTTTCAAAAAGTATATTTCCTAACTGTTTTGTTGAATTAATATTAAATTCTTCTCCTGCTAATTCATATATATTATTGGTCAATTTTTGAATTTCTTTTTTTAAAATTTCTCCAAATTCAATTAACTCTTCTTTATTAACATATATTCCATTATATTGCATATTTGCTAATACTTCTACTAATGGCATTTCTATATTATTAAATAATTCAATTTGATTGGTTTGTTTTAATTTATCTAATGTAACTAAGTATATTTTATTAATTATATAAGCATACATACATGTTTTGCATATTTGTTTATCTTCTGTATTTTGTTCGTTTGTTTCAAATAAATTAATTTGTTTGTCTTCAACATTATTGTATGATTCAATATCCATTTTTAAATAATCTATTGCAAGTTTTTCTATATTATATTTACTTTCTGTTGGATTAATAATATATGCAGCAATTTCAATATCATAAGTAAATCCAGTTGCATTAATTCCCTCTTCTTTTAATAAAATATAATGTTCTTTTTGTTTATATGATATTTTTTTTATTTTCGGACTTTCAAATATTTCTTTAAATTCTTTTAAATTAGTATCATTTAAATTAATATAATAGCATATGTTTTCTTTAGAATTGTATATTGTTATACTTTTTATTTTTTTATTAATAATACTACTATTACTGTCATCTGTTTCTAAATAATATATTATATTTTTATCTTGTTTTATTTTATCTATAAGAATATTTATTTGTGCTTTATCTGTAATAATTTCTTTTGTGTATAAAACCTCTTCTACATTAGGTTCTATATCTTCTTTCATATTAAATCTTTCAATAAACCTATTAAATTTTAAATATTTGAATAAACCATATACATCTTTTTTATTCCAATCTTGTACTTTTAAATCATCTATGCTTTCTTCTATCGGTGCATCTGTATTAATTTCTCCTAGTGTTCTTGAAAGAAATGCTAATTCTTTATTATTTAATATTTTCTCTTTCAATTTTCCCTTTATATCTATTAATTCTTCATTATTTTCTACTACCTTATATAAATTTTCTAATGTTTTATAATTTTTAATTAATTTTAGAGCTGTTTTTTCTCCAACGCCTGGCACACCTGGTATATTATCTGAATTATCTCCCATTAATCCTTTAACTTCAATTAGTTGTTTTGGCTCTATTCCATATTCTTCTATAATTCTTTCACGATTATAATCCTCATTTTCTGTTTTTCCCATTTTAGTTCTTGGAATTCTAACAGTAATTTTATCGCTTGTTAGTTGAAATGTATCTCTATCTCCTGAAAGAATTGTAACATCTATTCCTTCATTTTCAGCTCTTTTAGACAATGTACCTAAGATATCGTCTCCTTCATATCCTTGTTTTTCTATTATTTTAATATTCATTGCCTTTAAAACATCTTTTATAATAGGCATTTGTCCAGCTAGCTCATCTGGCATGCCATGTCTATTTGCTTTATATGCCTCATATATTTCGTGACGCTTTGTAGGTCCTTTTAAATCAAATGCTACTGCAATAAAGTCTGGATTTAAGTCTTCTTCTATTTTAAATAAAATAGCCAAAAAACCATATACTGCATTAGTATAAGTTCCATCTGAAGTAGTAAGCATTTTACTACTCATAATTCCGTAAAATGCTCTATTCATTATACTATTTCCATCAACTAAAACTAAACGTGACATTATTATTTACTCCTTTTATATAAACAAATTACACTTTTTAGGTATGATTATTATCATCTAACTTTTTTTCATTTGGGCTTTCTTTTTTTGATAATACTTGCTCCGTGCTTACTATCAAAGCAAATAAAGTAACAGATAGATTTTTATATGTAAAGAAGCTATGAATCGCTGAATGATTTTTTAAAACAATAAGCCATATAATAGGAATCAAGGCAATGCATACATATATAAAATTAACTTTCTTACTATACAATACAACCAATAGTACACAAACTAATAAACACATAATATAGACTATATTTAATGTCTGACTTATAAAAATAAACAAGTTACCTAATGTTATTTTTTCGCCAAGTGACCTGTATAACACTTGATGAAGTGCATTTTTTAATATTTCTTTGTCAAAGAAAATATCTGCTATCATCCATTTACTCATCCAACAAATCATATATCCTATTGCCCATGCTATGCATAACAAGAATAGTTCTTTTATATTTTGCTTTAAATGATTCGTTTCTTCATCCTTTGAAACAAAATAAAAAACTAATGGGAAGGCTAGTGTGATTACTGGAAATGTTAAAAAATCCAAAAAGTTCGTTATCATGCCAACTGCAAAAAAACTTAAGCCAATATTTTTCATTTTGCCTTTTCTTTGTAAAAGATAAATTGAAAAAATTAATGCTATTATTAAACAAATATTTTCATTAAGACATAATGCTGAAATGTGCATATCTGTCAGAAAGACAGCAATTAAGAATGCAAAAAAGATGAATTTTTTCTTCTTTTTAAATAATATAATCGCTAATGCAATGATTAAAGAAGCAGTAAATATATAGAAAATGAACACAATTTGTCCATAATTTAAAAAAAGTAAGAAAGGTCTTAGGAATACTAAATATCCATGCCAATATCTTGCATATTCAAATGATTCATCCACTTTATTATTCACAAAATCTAGTAATTCTATTGCAGTTCCATTATAGATATTGGAATAATCAGAATCTGACTCTACATCTTTTTCTATAACGCTAATCTTTTTCGTAAAATCTTTTTGATAGTTTTTCTTAGTTAAAATAGAAGATTCAAAAGGATGCGTATTGTCTATAGAATACGCAATGTTTACCATTAATATATCGGTAAAATAGAAGTTTAAAGTTCTATTATTGAAAAATCTTTTTTCTCCAAGATAGCATAACTGTTCTGCAGATGTTCTAACATTATCTCGAATTTTTTCACTTGGAATAAGTGATACCATAACGTTAGAAAGCAAAAATATTCCTATTAAAATAATGAGTATTATTAAATAATTTAAATGCTTCTTTACCATTTCTATTTTCTCCCTCTTCCTTAAATACCTTCAGTCAGTAGTAAATCAATATTAATTATTTTTTAAATCTTCTGATTTATATACATTATATCCTTCATAACTATAGCTTGCATCTATTCCTTTCATGTATACTTCTCTATCATTTATTTTTTCAGTTAATGCTTCTTTTATCAAAAGCTTTATTTCTGTATTTTTAATTGGACTTCTTTCCATTGCAAGCAAATATTCTTCTTTATCAATTTTACTCCAATCAACTACTTTACCAATTTCTTTTTTCAAAATCATATCTAACCAAATTCTTGTACTTCGTCCATTTCCTTCTCTAAAAGGATGGGCTATATTCATTTCAATATATTTTTCTATAATTTCATCAAAATTTGATTGTGACATTTTATCAATATTTTTCAAGGCATCTTCTAAGTACATACTTGATGCAAATCTAAAATTATTTTTTGAAATGTTTTCTGTCCTAATTTTTCCTGCAAATTCATATATATCTTCAAATAAACATTTGTGAATTTTTGATAGTCCTTGAAAGGTTCCAACTTCAAATTGATCTAATTTTCCAGTTTCAAATAATTCAATTGCTTTTAATTTTGTTATTCTTTCTTCCTCTTTAGCAAGTTCTATTTC
>CANQAB010000074.1 GCA_947589445.1 uncultured Clostridia bacterium
CTCCTGCTTCTTTTAATACTACATCAAATGCAGATTTTTCTTCAGCAGCAGCTCCTGCTCCTGCCCCAGCAGCTGCTGGTGCTGCAGCTGCAACTGCAGATACTCCAAATTCTTCTTCTATAGCTTTTACTAAATCAGCTAATTCTACTACTGTCATTTTTTTGATTTCTTCAATCATTTCTTCTTTACTCATAATTTTTATTTCCTCCTAAATTTTATTCTAAATTAATATTCTCGATTTTTCTCTTGGGCCATCGATCTTCCCATTTAATTTTTGGTTTATAACTTTTTTCTAAAATAAGTAAAATTTACTCTAGAATTATAATTTTAATCAAAAACGAGTAGTACTAGACATTTTCAATTCAAAAAGCGGAGATGTACTGGTGTACATTGAGCATTTTTGATATTGGAAATAACGACGTAATACGAAGTTTTTCATTAAAATTAATCATTTGCTTCTTTTTGAACTCTAACTTGATCCAATGCAACTGCCAACTTAGATATATTTCCAAGTAATGCACCAGCAAGCATACCAATAAGTGTTTCTTTTGATGGTAATTTTGCAAGAGTAATAATTTCTTCTGCAGTCATTATTTTGCCATCTATAATTCCACCTTTTATTTTATAGAATTCATTTGCTTTTGTAAATTCATAAATTACTTTAGCAGTATCTAAATAATCTTCACTGTTCATAATAACAGCTGTTGGTCCTTCTAATAATCCTTCTAGACCTTCATATTCACATTTTTCTAAAGCTCTTCTTGTTATGTTGTTTTTTATTACCTTATATTCTGAATTAGATTTCCTTAAATCTGCTCTAAGAGCTGTTACTCCATCTACTGTTATTCCTCTGTAATCTGTTAAAAGTACAATTTTAGATGCTTTTATTTTTTCTGCTAATTCATTAACTTCTTGTTCCTTTTGTGCAATTATTTTTTTATTTGCCATTTTCGGTTTTCACCTCCTTGATATTTTTGAAAAGTTTATTTTTATTATTCATTATTAACTTTTCGGTATTAAATTTATTTTTTTAAATTTAAAAACTCATTACGCACCTACTACGAGATACATAATGAGCTTAAAATAACTCAATTTATTATACCTCGGTAGGGCTTATTTTTATTATGCCTACTGTCTTTGGCTATTTTAACGTACGATAATACATCTTTGTTGGTATAACATCTTTTAGATGTATAAGAAATATCTTCATAATATAAATAACTTTTTATAAAAATTTTTATTTAATAAAGATACTTGGACCCATTGTTGTACTAACTGCAACACTTCTAATATATTGTCCTTTTGCAGCAGCTGGTTTTGCTTTTATGATAGCATCCATTACTGTGTCATAGTTTTCTAATAGTTTATCAGTTCCGAAAGATACTTTTCCAAATCCTAAGTGAATAATATTTGTTTTATCTAATCTATATTCTACTTTACCAGATTTTATATCTTTTATTGCTTTTGTAACATCCATTGTTACAGTTCCTGATTTAGGGTTTGGCATTAAACCTTTTGGTCCTAAGACTTTACCTAATCTTCCAACTACACCCATCATATCTGGAGTAGCTACGATAACATCATAATCAAACCAATTTTCTTTTTCTATTTTTGGTATTAATTCTTCTGCACCTACGAAATCAGCGCCAGCTTTTTCAGCTTCTGTAGCTTTATCACCTTTTGCAAAAACTAATACTTTTAAAGTTTTACCTGTTCCATTAGGAAGCACAACTGTACCTCTTACTTGTTGCTCTGCATGTTTAGAATCAACACCTAATTTAACATGTAATTCAACTGTTTCATCAAATTTAGCTTTAGGAAATTTTTCAATTGTCTCTATTGCTTCCTTTGCTGAATAATCTTTTGAGCTGTCTATTAATTTTTCAGCTTCAACATATCTCTTTCCTTTTTTCATTTTAAACCTCCCTTGGTACAAACGAGCATTTTAAATACTCTCCCATATTTATTATTAATCATCTTAGACTACTACTTTTACATTAAATATGTAAAAAACAGATGAATAATATTCTTTTACCATGTAAATAAATCAAAAACGTAGTTCTTCATTTATTTCTAAAAACGAAGCAAAAGTTGTATATTGCTAGGCAAACGAAAATTTAATTTATGAGGCGTGCTTGTTGCACGTTGATTAAATTAAATTTGAAGTTTAACGACGCAAGATGCTACTTTTCATTCGTTTTTTACTGAACGATAACGCCCATAGACCTTGCAGTCCCCATAACCATACTCATAGCAGTTTCTAATGATGCTGCATTTAAATCTGCCATTTTTTGTTCAGCTATTTGTTTTACTTGCTCTTTTGTTATTGTTGCAACTTTTTCTCTATTTGGCTTTCCTGAACCCTTTTGAATTTTTAAAGCTTTCTTAATTAAAACTGCTACTGGTGGAACTTTTGTAATAAATTCAAATGATTTATCTTTATATACAGTAATAACAACTGGTATAATCATTCCTGGTTGATTTGCAGTTCTATCATTAAACTCTTTTACAAATTGCATAATATTAACGCCACTTGAACCTAAAGCAGGTCCTACTGGTGGAGCTGGTGTTGCTTTTCCAGCTTCTATTTGTAATTTAATTACATTTGAAATTTCCTTTTCTGCCATTTTCATCTGGCCTCCTTATTTTATAATTTATTTTATTTATTAATGTTTAAAATTGATTAGAAACAAGTATAACAAGGCAACCGAAAAAAAATATATGAAGCGTACATTGGTACGTTGATTATATTTTTGACTGAAGGTTAACGAAGTTAGACGAAGTTTATCATCAATTTTTAGATTTTTTGAACTTGAGAAAACTCCAATTCTACTGGAGTTTCTCTTCCAAACATAGAAACTAAAACTTTTACTTTATGTTTTTCTTTATTTATTTCCTGAACAACTCCCACAAAGTTTTCAAACGGTCCACTCATTACTCTAACTGAATCATTAATATCATAATCAATATTAATTGGAACATCTTCAAATCCCATATTTCTTATTTCTTCATCAGTTAAAGGAATAGGATCTGTTCCTGAACCTACAAATCCAGTAACTCCTCTTGTATTTCTTACTATATACCATGACTCCTCTGTAACAATCATTTTAATAAGAACATACCCAGGAAATACTTTCTTTAAATTAGTTTTTTTCTTTCCATCTTTTATTTCTATTTGTTCTTCCATTGGAACAATTATTTCAAAAAAGAAATCTTCTAATTCTCTATTTTTTATTTTATTTTCTAAGTCTTTTTTTACTTTGTTTTCATATCCTGAATAAGTATGAACCACATACCATCTAGGATTAGAATCATAATTTTTATCAGACATAAAAGACTCCTCCTATTAAAACATTATTCTGCTGTTTCATTTTGTTCTGCATTAGCATTTTCACTAGAAGCTTCATCAGTAACATTTATGCCTTCTGATGTAGTGTTTGTATTTTCAGAACTATTAGAATATTTTTCTTGTAATTTTGTTTGTAAAGAATTAATTCCATATTTATTCAATAATTCAAATCCAAAATCTAATGCAAAAACAATTACTCCTACAACAAGAACTATTACAATAACAGCTATCGTGCTATTTAATAATTGTTTTGGAGTTGGCCATACAACTTTCTTTAATTCAGCTTTAAAATCTTTAAAAAAGTGTCTTTTATTTTTATCTTCTTTTTTAGATTTTTTGTTATTTGCTTGTTTTATATCTTTATCCTTTTTCGCCATTTTACTTCCTCCTAAAAATAGCTATTATTTTGTTTCTTTATGTGTTGTACGCTTTTTGCAGAATTTGCAATATTTAACTATTTCTAATCTGTCTGTGTTATTTCTTTTATTTTTTGATGTCATATAGTTTCTTCTTTTACATTCTGTACATTCTAATGTTATATTTTCTCTTGGTCCTTTTGCTGCCATTTTATACACCTCCGTAGCCATTCAGGCTTTTTAATTTGAAACGATGTGAATATATGCTATAAAAACATATACTTGAATATTTTAGCACATTGACAAGTATTTGTCAACGAATTTACTTCAATTTCTAAAAAAATTGACCAATTTGTAAATATATAAAGGAAATAATATTTTCCTTATCAATTCATATCATCTTATCTGTCATTTTTTCTTTTTTTCTTTTGGACAGAATAACCAAATTTACCTACTTTTTTTCCTAATGTATAATATCCTCCATTTGCATAAGCAATCAAATTACATTTTGCAATATTAAATGCTCCCTTTTTATCAAAATATCTTTCATCTGCGTGTATAGCTAACACTTCCGCTACAAACATGTCATGACTTCCCATTTTTTTTATTTCTTTTACTTTACATTCTATAGATACTGGTGCTTCTTTTATCATTGGACATTTTACATATTTTGCCTTTTCCTTGGTTAAATGCATTTTTTCAAATTTGTTAAAATCGCGTCCTGATTTCACACCACACCAATCTGTAGCAAAAGCCAATTGTTCATTTGTTAGATTAATAACAAACTCTCCTGATTTTTTTATAATATGATGAGAATACCTCTCTGGTCTTACAGATATATACACCATTGCTGGATTTGTATTAATAATTCCTGTCCACGCAATAGTAACAATGTTTGACTTTTCCATAGTTCCACAAGATACCATGACAGCTGGAATAGGATATTCAAATGTACCTGGTTTCCACATTATTTTGCTCATTTTTTCACTTCTTTCTATAAATTGTAATTTGTATGATGGTCTAAATTAAATTTTTTTAGCAAAGGTAAAATCTCATGTTCTAAATGAGGATAAAACTTATACAAAGTATCATAAGCATTCAAAGGTTTGTCAGGTTTAGTATATCTTGCACATTCCCAATCTACTATCATTTCTATATAGTCATTTTTATTCTTTTTTATGTTATTATCATGATGCCTAGCTGTCTTTATATGAAATTGCTTTACCTTATCATGAGGCAAAAAGTTATGTAATATTATTTTATCTAAATCATGTACTAAGCTTCTCCATGTATTATGACCTAATAATTCTTTTTCAATTTGCTTAAATGCTTTTCGATGCTCTTTTGTATAACAAATTGCTCCTTTATTTTCTTTTCTATACTTTAACATCCTCTTTCTCCTAGTTAACAAAAAATTTTATATCTTCTTCTAATAATGTATATTAAATATCGAAAATAGTTTATCCACTATTCTATTCAGTTTTATTTTTTGGCGGAGTGGGTGGGATTCGAACCCACGGGTCCATTTAAGGACTACTACAGTTCCAGTGTAGCTCGTTATGACCACTTCGATACCACTCCATTATTTTTTAGTATATATTATCATAAGGAATTATTAAAAGCAACAAAAAAACAGATAATTTCTTATCTGTAACTTTTAATAAATATAAAAAAACTGGCGACGACCTATCTTTCCAGCAGGGAAACCCACAAGTATTTTCGGCACTTTAGAGCTTAACTTCTGTGT
>CANQAB010000075.1 GCA_947589445.1 uncultured Clostridia bacterium
ATTAGGTTTTCTGGTATATGGTCTGTTATTTGATTTACATATCCGTCTTTTTCTCCTTCGTTGTATACTCTTATTGTGTATGTTACTATATCTCCTGCTTGTACTACTACTGGTTGTTTTGTATGTTTATATGTTGCTGTTCCTGTTTCTTTTATTGTACTTGTATCTACTTCTGGTTCTCTTGATACTTCTTGTTCATTTACTTTTGTTATGAATTTTCTTAAGGCTAAATCGAAGTTTAATGGTTCGTGTTTGTTTGTTATTGTTGTTTTTTCTCCTTCTGTTTTATAACTTGCTGTATAGTTCTCATCTCTTTTTTCACCATCTTTTACTGCATTACCTTTTTCATCTAGCTCTTTTACTGTGTATGTTACTGTTTTTCCTCCTTCTTTTGCTGGTAATCCTGTCCATGTATGTTTCCAACTATTTTCTTTACTTAGTGTTATTTTGTACTCGTCTCCGTCCATCGCTGTTTCTTTTCCACTTACTGTTTTATATAGTTGTACTTTTATTTCTTCTGGTCTTAGATTATCTTGGTTGTCTCCATCGTCCCATTCTTTTATTACTTCTTTGTTTACTACGTCTGGTGTATGGCTATTTGTTATTGTTATTGTGTCTGTTTCGTTATAGTTTTCTGCACTATAGCTTGCTGTATAGTTTTCATCTAATTTTTCATCGTTTTCTACTGGTTCACCATCTTTGTCTAGCTCTTTTACTGTATATGTTATTATTTCTCCATTTTGTTTTGCTGGTAACCCTGGCCATTTATGTGTCCATTCATTACTTTGGTCTAAAGTTACTTTTTCTCCTTCTGTTGTTGTTTCTCCTTTTATTGTTTTATATAGTTGAACATCTATACTTTCTGGTCTTACTCCATCTTGGTTTGCATTATCATTCCATTTTTTTACTACAGTTTTTTCTACTACATCTGGTGTATGACTATTTGTTATTGTTATTGTATCTGTTTTGCTATAATCTTCTGCACTATAACTTGCTGTATAGTTTTCATTTAATTTACCTTTATTTTCTATTGTTCCACCATTTGAGTTAAGTTCTCTTACTGTGTATGTTATGTCTTTTCCGCCTTCTTTTTTAGGTAGATTTGCCCATGTATGTGTCCATTTATTTGCTTCACTTAGAGTTGCTTTGTATTGGTCTCCTTCCATAGCTTGCATATTTTCTTCTACCACTTTGTATAGTTGTACTACTATTTCTTCTGGTCTTATTCCATCTTGGTTGTTACTATCTGCCCATTCTTTTTTTACTGTTTTTGATACTTTTTCTGTTGTATGTGTATTTGTTATTGTTGTTTTGTTTCCTTCTTCTTTATAGCTTGCTGTGTAGTTATCATTTATTTTTTGACTATTTTCTACTGGTTGTTCATCTTTATCTAACTCTTTTACAGTGTAAGTTATTTCTTTTCCGTCTTCTTTTTTAGGCAAATTCTCCCATGTGTATTGCCATTTGTTATCTTTAGGTAATGTTACTGGTTCTTCTACCTTTTCTGTTTTTTCATTTACTGTCTTATATAATTGTACTTTTATACTTGTAGGTCTTACTCCGTCTTGGTCTCCATTATCTGACCATACTTTTTCTACTGTTTTTTGTATTACTTCTTTGTTTTCTATTTTTATAATAATAACATTATTTTCTACAGATACTTGTATTCCTTCTATTTCCTTTTCTAATTTAACTTCTGTTATTTTATATTCATTGTTTGAAAATTCTACTTTTGCCTTTATTTTTATTTCTATTGCTCCTGATTTTAATATATAACCTGTTGGTGCTTTTGTTTCTTCTAATTTATAACTTAAATCTATTTCACCCGTTTCAGATAATGTTCCTGTTTCTATCTCTTTTCCTGCTGTTGGTATTTCTACAGTTTCTCCTCCATTTACTTTAAACCATGCTCCTTCTATTGCTGTTTTTCCATCTTCTCCTACTTTTACTAGTTTTACTGTGTAATCGTTTGTTATCTTCTTATTTACAATTTTTATAGTTACTTTATTTGTTTTTTCATCATAGTTTGCTTTTATTTTTTCTTCATTTAATTTTTTCCCTGCTTCATCTGTTATTTGGACATTTTTAATAGTATAACTTCCATTTTTTATTTCTGCTGTTCCTGTTATTTTTATTGTTAATTCTTCTGATATTCCTTCATATCCTGTTGGTGCTTTGGTTTCTTTTATTTTATATATAAATTCAAAATCACCCGATTTATTTATCTTTTGAGAATCTAAGGTAATAATTCCTTGTGTGTTTGTTTTAGCTTGTTTTACTTTTTCTTCTTTAGTTATATCAAAAGTTGTTTCAGAAGAACCTATTATATTTCCCTTTTCATCTATTTTTTGTAATTCTATATTTAAATCATAGGGATTAATAGGAGTATTGGTTATAATTGTTTTATTTTCACTTTTCTCTTCCTGATATGTTGCTGTGTATGTCTCATCTTCATATTCTATAGTTTTACCATTTTCTACAGGTGTTCCTTCTTTATCTAACTCTTTTACTGTATATGTAATTTCTTGTCCGTTTTCTTTTTTAGGTAGATTGTTCCATGTATGGCTCCAATTATTTTTTGAATTTAATTCTACTTTGTATTGATTATCTTTCGTTTCTTTCATTGCTGTTTCAATTTTATTTACTGTTTTATATAGTTGTACATATATTTTTTCTGGTTTCTTTATATCTTGATTTTCTTTAACTTCCCATTTTTTTATTACAGTTTTTTCTACTACCTCAGGCGTATGTTTATTGGTAATTGTTGTTTTATTGTTTTCATTTTGATAACTTACTTTATAATAATTGTTATATTCTCCACCTTCTTCTATTATTTGTTCTTCATCATCAGGTTTAAGTTCTTTTACTGTATATTTTATTTCTTTACTATTTTCTTTTTTTGGCAATCCTGTCCATGTATGTGCCCAATTGCTTTTTTGTAATGTTACTTTATATTCTTGTCCTTCCATTTTTGTTTCTGTATTATCTACTGTTTTGTATAATTGTACTGTTATGCTTTCTGGTCTTACTCCATCTTGGTTTTCATTGTCTTCCCATTTTTTTTCAACTTCTATATCAACTAATTCTATATCTGTTGTTAACTCTAATTGTTTTGATTTTGTTTCTTTATTTACAGTAACTAATGGTTGTGTATTAGTTACATCGGAAGTATTAGTAAATAGTGTACAAGTTCTTTTCTCATATTTGTATGTTAATTGTAATTTTAAATTTAATCTATTATTTTTTATTTGCTCTTTATTTAGTTTTATATAAAAAATTTTTTCATTTTCTTCATTAAGTAATTTTTTTAAATCATTTATTTCTTCTTTTGATTCACCCAATAATGTATATGTTTTTTCTGAACCTTCTGAAATAGATGTTATTTGATCTGTGTTTTCTCCTTTTAATGTATATGGTCCAACAATATAATCATCTCCATCTTTTTCTACTGTTGCACTTTTTTCTTCAATTGTTAATTTTGGTTCATTTTCTTTTCTAGTATAATTTCCTTTTGCTTGCTTTGTAAAATATTCATATATATTTACCATTTTATTCTTTCTAGAAAGTATTTTTGATCCATCTGATTTTACCTTGTCTTGATCTGTAAGACCATCACTTGTTACACTATCCATTAAATTAAAATTATTTGTAACATGCCATATAGCTAATCTTTGAGCTACGATAACATCTTTTAATTTTAAATTATATTGTGCATCATTTCCATCAAGTTTTTTTAAATCGCTTCCAGATTTTTTTAGTAATTCTATAAAATCTGCATCATCATAAAGATTAGCATCGGTTGTAGAATTAGATGGCACATACATATTATCTAATATCCATAGTAATTTATTATATTTTTCTTCATTCATCCATGACTGATTATTATTAGTTGCGCCATATTTTGCCAATAAATCTTGAGCTAGTTCTGCTTGGTAAGTATATGTTTTTTCTGTTTCGCCTTCTTCATTAAAGCCTTTTTCTTTATTTAAACAATAATATATTTTTTTATCATTAGCATCTTCATTTATAAATTCCCAAACATCTTGATTGGTATTATATTGATATCCACTTTCCTGTCTCTTTATTGTTATATTTATATTCTGCAATTCATTAGATATACTTTGTGTTGCACTTAACGTTTGTATATTTTTTCTATTTATAATTTCTCCTGTAAAAGCAGATGTGATTTCTGATGCTTGTACTTTGTTAAAGTTTACACACATTAATGCTCCTAATATAATTGCAGATAATTTAAATAATCTTCTTTTCATTTTTTTCCCTTCTTAAACACATAATAATATATTTATATATTATTAATTTTTTAAAATTAAGTCAATAGGCTATTTTTTTATGTTACAACTATATTACCAAATCTTTTTTATAATCCTCTACGGACAGTTTTTTTAGGAAAGTAAACTTTCTAAAATAGCCATATATTACAATTATATAACATTTTTAAACTTTTTTCTATTGTATTATGTAATCTTCTATAGCTAAAATCCTTATTTACGTAGGGATTTTTCGAGTTTTTATGGCAAAAATTACATTTTATATTTTTTATGAAAATTTTTCAACTCAATTAAAAAGCAGGTGCAAAACAACTTTACAGATGTTTCACCTCAACTATTGACATTGAACCAGAAAATTAATTGAAGAAGGTAGTCAGTTGTATGAAAATATCGTACAACTAAAAATGACATCGAAAAAAGATGTAAAAAATTATCTAACTGATACACTAGATACTAAAGGAATTCTAAGACTTATTGAATCCGTTCCAAGCAGTAAAGCAGAACCATTTAAACTATGGTTAGCAAAGATGGATGGACATGCTGCAAATGTTGCTAGAGATGATATAGAAAAAAATTTAGGAAAAACTATTATTAGTAATAAGAATTCTTTAAGTTATAGATATATAAATCAAAAACAATTAAGTAAGAATAGTAATAAAAAAGATTGATATATGAATGTTGTTATTCAAAAAACCAGTTTGTAAAATGGGCTTTTGGAATGGACTAAACAATGTAAATATATTTAAAGATAATAATGCTAATAATCCCCATCTCATCTACATATATCTTTTACATACTAAAGGTATTAAAAATTAACTATTTTATTTATATTTTCTATAAACTCTATTCCTTCTATTTTGTTAATTCCAAAACATTTTTTACCCAAATCTTTGAGTGATGCTCCACAATGATACAGCTCTTTATTATCTACAATAATAAATCTATCATGGAATTTATCTGTTCGTGCTATTTTTAGTGCTCCATATTGCTCATTAAACTTCTTAATATCTAAGTTTGTTAGATTACAATTTTGTGAAGTTAAAATAATTGCTTGGACATTTTTATTTTTCTTTTGTAGCATTTTAAGAATAGTATCATCTATATAATTATCTATTATTACTATTTTACTTTG
>CANQAB010000076.1 GCA_947589445.1 uncultured Clostridia bacterium
CCTGGTGCTGGAGAAGTAATATGATATGCATCACTTGTTGCACCATATCCAATAACTTCGGCATATATCTTTGCACCTCTTTTTTTAGCATGCTCTAACTCTTCTAAAACTAAAACACCTGCTCCTTCTCCCATAACAAATCCATTTCTTTCTTTGTCAAAAGGAATACTTGCTCTATTTTTATCTGTTGCACTTGATAATGCTTTCATATTCTCAAAACCTGCTATTCCAACTCCACAAATAGATGCTTCTGTTCCTCCAGCTAAAATTATATCTTCTGTTCCATATTTTATAGTTTTATATGCTTCTCCAATTGCATGTGTTGATGAAGCACATGCTGTTACAATTGATATAGACTCACCTTTTGTTCCTAATTCTATTGCAATATTTCCTGCTGGCATATTTGCAATTGACATTGGAATAAACATAGGAGAAACTCTATTATGTCCTTTTACAAAATTTACTTCACATTGTTCTTGTATAGTTGTTAGCCCTGCAATTCCAGAACTTACAAAAACTCCTATTCTTTCAAAGTTAGCATTTTCTTTTGTAATACCACTATCATGAAAAGCTTCTTTTGCAGCTATAATTGCAAGCTGAGATGACCTATCTAATCTTTTGACCTGTTTTACTTCGAAATATTCAGATGGATCATAATTTTTTACCTCTGCTGCTAAACTTGTTTTATAATCTGAGGCATCAAATAATGAAATTTTATCAATACCACATTTTTTGTTTTTTATTCCTTCCCAAGTTTCTTCTACCGAATTACCTATAGGAGTAATTGCTCCTAAACCTGTAATAACAACCCTTTTTTCCATTTTACTCATTCCCTTCTTATAAACTACATAACCATTCCGCCATCTATATGTATTACCTGTCCTGTAATATAACTACTTTCTTCTGATGCTAAAAATTTAACAACATTTGCTACATCTTGCGCAGTTCCCATTTTCTTTAGTGGAATGCTTTTTGCAATTTCTTCTTTTACTTCTTCTTTTAAAACTGCTGTCATATCTGTTTGTATAAATCCTGGTGCTACTGCATTTACCAATATATTTCTTGAACCTACCTCTTTTGCTAAACTTTTTGTAAATCCAATTATACCTGCTTTAGATGCCGAATAATTTGTTTGCCCTGCATTTCCTGCAACTCCTACAACAGAAGATATGTTAATAATCCTTCCTTCATGTGCTTTCATCATATATGGTATTACATTTCTCGTTACATTAAATGTACCAACCAGATTAACATCTATTACTTGCTCAAAATCATCCTTTTTCATTCTCATAAGAAGCATATCTTTTGTGATACCTGCATTATTAACTAAGACATCTATTTTTTCAAATTCTTTAATAATTTCTTTAGTTATATTTTCACAGTCTTCAAAATTACTTATATCTCCTTTTACAAGTAAACATTTAACATCATTGTGCTCTATTTTTTTCTTTAAACCTACTAAATCATCATTCTCTGTCCTATAATTAACAGCTATATTATATCCTTCTTTTGCAAGTGTTAGTGCTATTTGTTTTCCTATTCCCCTTGTTGCTCCTGTAACTAATGCAACTTTACTCATTTTTAATCATCCTTCCCTATATTATTCTTTACAAAATTAATTACTTCCTCTAAAGTTTCTACACTGTTTATGTGTAAAATATTAATTTCTTTTTCTGTACTTATTCTTTTTGCAAAACCAGATAACGTTTTTCCTGGTCCTATTTCTATCAATGTATCTATTCCCATGTTAAGCATTGTTTCTAATCCTTTAGAAAATCTAACTGGACTTATAATATGTTTTGCAAGAATATCTTTTACATCATCATTTTCTTGATAAGGTTTTCCATCTATATTTTTTATAACTATTGTATTATATGGATGTATAATTACTTTTTCTAATTCATTTTTTAATGCATTAGAAGCTTCTATTAATTTTTCAGTATGAAATGGACCTGAAGTTTTTAATATTCTTACCTTTTTTGCTCCAGCTTCCTTAGCTAATACTTCAACTTCCTCTACGCCTTCTTTATCTCCTGATACTACTATTTGTCCTGGGCAATTATAATTTACTGGAACAACAAATCCCTTTTGCACATTTTTACATATTTTATCAACTTGTTCTTCTTCAAGTCCTAATACAGCTGCCATTAGCCATTCCCCATTAGGTACTAAATTTTGCATATATTCTCCACGCTTTTGGACTAATTTTATACCTTCTTCAAAATTAATAGCCCCACTATAAATTAATGCTGTATATTCTCCTAAGCTTAAACCACTTGATACTTCCGCTTTTATTCCATTTTTTTCTAACAATTTTAAAATAGCTAAGCTCATTGTTAAAATACAAATTTGTGTATTTTTTGTTTGATTTAATACTTCTTCTTCACCTTCGAAGCTAAGATTTGCTACATCTATTCCTGTTATATTTTTAACACTGTTATATACCCCTCTAATTTCTTCATAGCTTTCATATAAATCTTTTCCCATTCCAACAGACTGTGAGCCTTGACCAGGAAATAAAAAACCTATTTTCATATTATTTGTTTTTCCTTTCTTAGTATAAATTGTAATTTTTTATTATTTTTGCTTCAAATAATTCGCAAAATTTATTAATTACCTCCATATTCTCTACTTGAATACCAAATTCTTTTTTTATAGAAGACGCTATTTCTTCTATTTCTTTTGTAAATTTTTCTTGATTAGTATTAATACCTATACCAATAACAATATTTCTTACAAATTCACCTTGTGTTTTTGTTTCTGTAAGTATACCTCCTATTTTTTTACCTTTTACAACAATATCATTTGGATATTTTATTTCTAGTTTAATATTATATAACACTTTAAATGTTTCTAAAATGGTATTTGCAATTTCTATTGTTATTCCCTCTATTTGTTCTACCTTGCAATTAGCATTTATTAAAAATGAGAAAGCAATATTATTTGTTTGGTCTGTATGCCAAACTCTTCCATGAGTTCCGCTTTCCATTTGTTTGTATATCTGCAATAACTATTGTTCCACTCTTTATATTATTTTTTTCTACCTGTCTCCATACTTCCAATTGTGTAGAGTCTATTGTTTTATAATGAATAATATTTTTTCCTAATAGTTTTGTATTCATATTTTCTTCTTTCTATTTATTGAACTGAGACATTACTTGCTCTAAGTTTAAATTTCTCTTAATTTTACCAGTTGTTGTTTTAATTAATGGTTCTTTACTTAAAATAATTCCCTTAATTCCTTTATATGTAGGCATTAACTTATTTATTTGTTTAATTTCATTATTTATAGCACGGTATATTTCTTCTTCAGTATTTACTTTATATGCATTTTTTACAATTTCCTCATTATATACAACTTTAGCAAAAATTTTTATATTATCCTTATCATCATCTGAAATTTGTTTTCCAAATACAAAAGATTCTTCAATTCCTTCTATTCTGTTTATTAAATTTTCCATTTCTTCGGGAAAAATATTTTTTCCATTTTTTAATACAATTACACTCTTTTTTCTTCCACAAATAAATATATATCCTTCTTCATCTATTTTGGCTAAGTCTCCTGTATAAAACCATCCTAGTGGAGATATTGCATTTTTAGTAGCTTCTTTATTTTCAAAATACTCTATCATTACACTTGGACCTTTTACAATTAGTTCACCCATGCCATCTTTATCTACATCAACTAATTTTGCTTGTACACTTGGAACACTTTTTCCAATTGAACCTAATTTGTAATATTTTTTACTTCCGTATTGCAACTACTGGTGATGTTTCTGTTAGTCCATATCCTTGTACTAGGTTTAGTCCAACTCTTCTGTATCTATCTTCTATTGTTTTATCTAAACTAGCTGCTCCACTAATTAGCCACTTTACATTTCCACCTAGCATATTATGTATTTCTTTAAATACTTCTTTCTTTTTTTCCATAGTAGCATATTTGTACTCTTCTTCTTTTTTTAGTATATCTTCTAGTTTTCCTTCATTTTCTAGCTTTTTTCTAATCATTTTAAAAATTCTTTCATATATTGCCGGTACAGATGCCATAACAGAAACTTTATATTCTTTCATGTTCTCTGGAATGTGTCTTATTCCATCGGCAAAAACAGTTTGTGCTCCCTTATATAGGGCAAATAAAAATCCAACTGTACATTCAAATACGTGATGTAAAGGTAAGAAAGATAAAAATATGTCATTTTCATCTACATCTAAAATGGATGCTATATCCATTAAATTTGAAGTTATATTTTTATGTGATAAAGCAACTACTTTTGAAGCTGAAGTTGTTCCTGAAGTAAATAACATAATTCTCATTTTTTCGTTATCTATTTTAGCATCTAAATATTTTCTATTTCCTTCTTTAATTAGTTTTTTGCCTTTTTCAATTAATTCTATTTCAGAATATATTCCCTCTTTATGTTCTTTTAAGTCCATTGATATTAAATGTTTTAAATTTCCAACACCCTCATATTTTATTTTTTCTAGTGTTTCTTCGTATTTATTAGAATAAAAAATAGCTTCTATTCCAGACCTTTTTATTAACTCTTTTAATTCATTTTCTGGTAATGATTTATCTAAAGGTACTACAGTACCAACTCCACAAACTATTGCCAAATATGCTATTTCCCATTCATATCTATTTTCACCAATAACAGCTATTCTTTTTCCTTTTAACCCTATATCTATTAGTGCTGTTCCTAAAGCATTTATCATTTCTCTTACTTCATTATGTGTAAAACATTTATATTTATCTTTATCAATTTTTATTTTATATGCTATTCTATTTCCATGTTGTTTTCCAGACTTTTCTAACATATCTTTTAAATCTGTTATTTTTGCGTAGTCATACAATCTCTCGCTCATTTTTACCTCCATAATACTATAATAATATATCATAAATTTACAAAAAAATAAATTGTACTGATAGGTCAGTACAATTTATTTTTAAAATATTACTAGATAACAGTATTTTATTTTAACTTCTATAGTTATAATAGTTTTTTATATTTTCAGACTGTTTCAAAGACTTTTTTAAAAAATTTGATTTCAATCGTTCTTCGAGACGTAGAATACC
>CANQAB010000077.1 GCA_947589445.1 uncultured Clostridia bacterium
GTAGTAGCAATAAATGCAGTGCAGGGAGATGGAATAATAGGATATGCAAAAAAATCAAAAGAAGCATACCAAGAAGGGCAAGATAAGGAAAATATAAAAATAGCATTAGGCGAATATGAAATGGCAAATTATGATGGTAAAGAAGAAAAAAGCTTAGCAGACTTTTTAAAAGAAAAGGACTGGTGTGTTGATGCAACTGAAAACGACGAAGATGGAAGCATAAATGTAACAACAAAAGATGGAAAACTATTTAAAATAACAAAAGAAGGAAATATAGAAGAATTAACAGGAATTGGTTTAAACAAAAAACAAATTATATTAGAAATGCCAAAAGAAGGAGTAAGTGAAGGAACATCTCCATCTACAACATTAACAGCAACTTTAAATGGAATAGAAGGAGAAATTAAATGGAGTATTGAGGACAATAATGTAGAAGGTGTAGAAAAAACAAATGCTGAAAGTTCTGACGGACAAGTAGCAAGCATTAATCCGGAAACAGGAAATACAATAACAGTTACAGCACAAAAATTAGGAAAAGCAACAATTACAGCAACGTGTACTCCAACTGGTGATGATACTACAGATGCAAAACTTACAGCTACATGTGAAGTAATAGTAACAACTCAAGTAGAAGTAAGCCAGGCACCATTTGTGGAATATAATGTGACTTATACTGATATGTATAAGAATGATCAACAATATACTAAAGATAATGGTTGGAGATTGCAATCAGCAACACCAAACGCAGACGGAACATATTCAGATGTAAAACTAATGAGCACAGGAATACCAGCAAAATTATATTATTGCTATAATGGAAATAATAATGACTGGTTTGTAAAAGAGAATAAAAATAAAGAAGATGATGGGCAAGTAAACAATGAAGAAAATAGTAGATTAGAGAAATTTAAAAATCTATTAAAAGGAGATAGTGATTATATATTTTATACTGGAAGTGTTGAATACTATGCACTAGAAGCATCAGCAGGGTTGTATTATAACTTTGAAAAAATCAAGTTCAAATATGGAACAGATAATGATAAGGTTGCAAATAAAGGCTATTACACAAAAATTAGTAATAATGGGAATGAGTATAATGCAACAAAAAATGGTAATACAGAAACATCAACTAACGGAGGAGAAGTAACAGGAGGAGATTTGTTTAACTTATACAAAGATAGTGATAAAGCAACAGTAAGATTATTAACATTACCAGAACTAAATAAAGCATTGAATAGGAGTGATGATATCGATAAAACAAGTGCAATAACTGACGATTCAGGGCTATACCAATTAAACAAATTACAAAATGGAACACAAAATAATGGTTCAAAAGAAAGTAGTTTAAGTAATTATTATTCAACTGGATATTACTGGTTGGCCTCTCCGTATCCTGGCACAAGCTATATCTACGGCGTGTGCTATGTGGGCTATAACGGTTACATCGGCGGCAGCAACATTGGCGACTATGGCGTTCGTCCCCTAGTTTGTCTAAATTCTAAAGTCCAATTAATAGATACAAATGGTGATGGAGTGCTTGAAATAAAAGGAATAGAGTAGTAAATTTATAGGAAAATAATTGCTACGATTTATTAGAAAGCAACAGCAAATGTAATTTCTAATATTCACCGAAAAAAAGAATTATTAGAACAGGAAATTGCGAAAATTAAAGTCATAGATTTTCTTTTGAATTTAAGCAATGAAAATTCATTAATGATTTTAGGGATGTGTTTAAAAATTATAATTTTTAGATATATCCCTATAATCACACTTTAAAAATTATCGAAAAACAATAAAAAAATATTGACACACGAAAATAAGTGTGATATATTCCTAAATGTAGAAAGGATATGTTAAAATGAAAATTAAACGAATTAAGTACCTAATAAGTTTTATACTAACTTTTCTAATTGAAGCAGTAATTGCAGTATTTATACATGATAATTTTATAAGACCATATTTAGGAGATGTATTAATAATTATATGTGTATATCTATTTTTCCGAACTATATTTTTAGATAAGTTTAAATATTTATCTTTATATGTTTTAATTCTTGCTGTTCTTATTGAAATGTTGCAATATTTCAATATTGCTAAAATAATTGCAGGAGATAATAAACTGGTAAATATAGTATTGGGAGCTACATTCGATATAAAAGATATAATTTGCTATGTAATAGGCTATGCGATAATATTAATAATAGAAAAAATATATAGAAGGGAGAATTATAAAAATGAATATTAGTGGAAAGAACAGTATTAGTGGAATGCTAAAAACAATATTACAAATATGTTTTTGGGGAGGAATAGCTTTTTTAATTTTGTTACCAATTCTATTATTTGCAATTGGAAAACATTTAAATTCATTTGTATATGTTTTGTATCCTAATGGAATATGCTTTTTAATATTTGTTAAGCAATTTATAGAATTATTTAATTTGCTAAAAGAAAACAATCCATTTTGTAATAGTACTGTAAAGAGATTAAGTATAGCAGGAAAGGCGGCAGGTATAATTTCAATTATATTAGGAGCAGAAACAATATTTAACATAATTGTTATAAAAGACGAAATTACATCAATATTTATATTAGGATTTATGTGTATATTGTTTTTGGGAGTGTCAATTGCTCTATACATATTATCAGAATTATTTAAACAAGCAAAAGAATATAAAGAAGAAAATGATTTAACAGTTTAATTATGAAAGGAAAATAAGCAATATGGGAATAATAGTTAATTTAGATGTAATGTTAGCAAAAAGAAAAATGTCATCGCAAGAATTAGCAGAAAAAGTAGGTATTACTCCAACAAATCTTTCAATATTAAAAACTAATAAGGCAAAAGCTATAAGATTCTCAACCTTAGAGAAAATTTGTGAAATATTAGAATGTAAGCCAGGAGACATACTGGACTATATTGAATAATTTTTTGAAAGGAAATATATTGATTATGGAAATAATAGCAAGTATGATAATTGCAATATTATATTTAATATTGTTTTATGGTAATACGATAGGAATATCAATGGTTATATTTACACTAATTAGTACAGGTGTAATGTGGTTTATATTATATAAAAAAGAAAAAGTATTAAATAAAAAAGCAATAATATTAATGATACCAATAATATTATTAAGTAGTACATATTTTATTTTTGCAAATACTACATTTTATATAATGAATATTATAATTATATCAATATTATCTTTAATGATGTTTGCAATTGCTATAAATAAGGAAGATTTTTTTAGAAATTATTTAAATAATACTTTTATATTAATAATAAATGCAATAAGAAATTGCAAAATAGGAATAGCAATAACCAAAAAATATACTTCAAAAACAATTAGTAAAGGCATAATGGTAAATAAAAATAATATAAAAAAATTGATAAAATCTTTATTTATAGTGCTTGTTATTGTTGGAATTATTATAATATTATTAGCCTCAGCAGATACAGTTTTTGCTAGCATTTTTTCTGGTCTAGGAAATATATATACAAATATAAATATAAGGAGCTTAATTTTAAGGTTTTTAATTATAATAATTGCTTATATTATATCTTTAAGCTTAATAATTACAATTGAAAAGAAAAATATATTTAATAAAAATAACCATAAACAAAAAGAATTTAATAATGACAATTTTACAATCAAGATGCTTTTAATTGTTTTAAATATAGTATATTTAGTTTTTTGTTATATTCAAATAAATACATTATTTAAAAGAATTAGTTTATCGGAAACATTTAATTACGCACAATATGCAAGAAGCGGATTTTTTCAATTAATGTTTGTTTCATTAATAAATTTTGCATTAATATTAATTTCTAATAAAAATAATAATAGAAGAGAAAAATCTATAAAAATATTAAACATTATTTTAATTATATTTACTGTAATTATTGCATTATCATCAATATATAGAATGTATATGTATTCAACAGAATATGGTTTAACTTATTCAAGAATATTTGTATTTATTATATTAGCTACTGAATTAGTGACTTTTGTTCCAACAATTATATATATGTTTAATCAAAAATTTGACTTACTAAAATGGGTAGCAATAATAGGTATATGTGCATATGTAGGAATTAATTTTGTAAATTTAGAAAATATAATAATAACAGAAAACATAAATAGAAGGAAATCTAGGGTTTCTATAGACTGTGAGTATATATGTAAAATAGCAAGTTGTGATAGCTATGAAATTTTAGAAAAAGCACTAGATAACAATAATATAGAATCAAGTGATAAAATAAATATCTTAAATAAGTTATTAAAAATAGTAAATAGTACTAATAATTTAAAATGGCAAGAATTTAACTTTTCTAAATATAAAGTAAAAAATAAAAAAATTGATATTGATAAATTAAAAGAACAAATGTCAAGTTTAAAAGAAGAAGAAAAAAATAAAATATCTACATTAGATGAATTAGGAGCGTATTATATATATGAAAAAATGATAAATGAAATTGAAGGATATAGAGTAAATCAACTAGATTCGGTAACGGGGCATTGCTTGTGGCGTATTGAAAAGACTAATGATGGAGGAAATAGTTATACAAAAGTTAATACAATAGAAGTTACATCTCCAAGCAAAATCGAATTCTTTGAAAATGGATTAGGTTTTTTAGAACAACCAACAAATATATATTGTGGAAAATCAAATTTATATATAACATATGATTATGGGAAAAACTTTGAAAAAATAGAATTTCCATCTGGTAAATTTAGTTTATCAAATTCAGAAGGAAAATCATGGAAAGAATGCTATGATTACTATTATTTACCAACAGTGAATAAAGATGAAAATTTAGAGGTATTAGTATCAGGAGGATACGAGGGAGGATATAACGAAGGTAAAACTAGGGCAAAATATATATCTACAGATAACGGAAAAACGTGGATATTTGTTAGCGAAATTTATAAATAAAATTGCAATGTGGCAATTTATATAAAATAATTTTAAGGACGTGTTTGTAAATTATAAATTTTTAGACGCGTTCTTTAAATTGTTGAAAAAAATGGCATTTCGTGATATAAT
>CANQAB010000078.1 GCA_947589445.1 uncultured Clostridia bacterium
AAAGTATACAAAAAAGAATGTATGTTTGTACATCGTTATTTTCGATTTTTCATACATTCTTATTTTATCATTTTTATACAATTGCAATTACCTTTGATATTTGCTCCTTATAGTCGAAAAATCAGATTACGGAAATGGTGCTTAGGTATATAAAAGTTGAATATATATTTTATCATGTTAAATTTATTAATATAATAATTAAAAAACATAAATACTAAAAGACAATTAATAAAAAGATTGAAAAATAATAAATAATAGTGTATAATAAATACATTAAAATGTTCTCATAGCTCAGCAGGATAGAGCAGTCGCCTCCTAAGCGACCGATGGGGGTTCGAGTCCCTCTGGGAACACCAAAACGATAAAGCAATTAAAGGAAATGTTGTATTAAAACAGTTGATTGTATAGTTGACTCGAAAAGGACGTGCCGAACGAAGTAAAGGCAAAAACAGTCCAGTGGACTGTTTTTAGGACGCGGCTTGCCGAGTCCCTCTGGGAACACCAAAACGATAGAGCAACTAAAGAATGGAAACTCCAAATATTATAAAGGTGCATAAATAAACATATGGATAATAAAGAGCATTTTATGAAAGAGGCTTTGAAAGAAGCAAAAAAAGCATATAAAAAACTAGAAATTCCAGTAGGTGTTGTAATTGTAAAAGATGGAAACATTATTGCAAGAGCATATAATCAAAAAGAAGAGAAAAAAAGTCCAATTAAACATGCAGAAACAATTGCAATTGAAAAAGCATGCAAAAAATTAAATAATTGGAGATTAAATGACTGTGAAATGTATGTTACACTAGAACCATGTGCAATGTGTGCAGGAGCAATTATCAATGCTAGAATAAAAAAATTATACATAGGTACTCTTGAACCAAAAACTGGAGCATGTGGATCAGTTATAAATCTTCTAGAAATGAATGAGTGGGATACTAAAGTGGAAGTAGAAACAAATATATTACAACAAGATTGTCAAAGTATTTTAAAAAGCTTTTTCAAAGAAATTAGAAAACAAAAATCCTAGGGAGAATTTTAATGAACGATAAACTAAAACTTAATAAGTTTATATTAAGAGGAGCTTATGCTATTATTATTGTATTAATTATTGCTGTAATTGCATTACTAATATTGAAATATCAAGTAGAAGGCGAGCAAAATATGCCTTTTAAATTGTCAAGTATAATTTTAATAAGTAATGCAGAAGGATATCAAGAAAAAGAGAACAAGGATTATAGATGGGATGTAGAAATCTATCAAAATAATGATATTTATTTAAATATTGAGAAAAATAAAAACTATGGAAAGACAGAAGTAATAAAAAGTATTATTATAGATAATATACAACTTAATAAACAACCATATATAGGAGAGATAGAGATATACAGACCAAGTGGGGAAGATTCACAGCCATATAATTATAAAGAAGAATATAAAATAATTGATAAAATAGAATTTAATGGTGACATGGAATCTGATATTAAAAATCTAAAGATTTCAAATCAGGGAAGTACAATAGTATTCAGAGTTATTAACAAAACAGGAAAGAAATATACATCTAATGAAGATGAATTACAACATAATGGAAAGTTACTAAATAAAGCAGGAATATCTTTGGAAGATATAAAAGCAAAGATTTCTTTTGATTTAACAATTAAACTTGAATCTGAGGTATCATTCAAAGCAAATGTGGAACTAGATTTACCAGCAGGTGATATAACAAAAGAAGGATCTTCAAACTTAGAAATAACAGATATGAGTAAAATAATATTTAAAAGAGAGCAATAGACCATAATATAAGAAAATAGGAATGTTTATTAAACACATTCCTATTTTCTTATATTATTAACTTTTCGGTATAAAGAAATCTTTCACAAAGTCCCATAATATAAAATATTTTTCACCCAAAATTGCAAAGGAGATTTCTTGAATTTAAATAAAAAACAGAACTTTATATTTATTTAAATAGGTAAAAGTCCGTTTTTATTCTTAATTAACTTTTTTACCATATTCAATTAGAATATCTTCCATACTTTCAGAATTTCTTATTGGTTTAGAAAATTCACAAAAAGAATTCTCTAATGATAAGTTAGTTTCTTTAAATAATACATAATATTTATTATTTAATTTATAAATTGATGAAGTATTTAGAATGTTATGGTTAGATAAATAAATATTAAAAATATCAAAAATATTATTAAAGCAATAAATTGTTGATTTTTTTTCATATGTATTTATAGAATCTTGTTTTAGTTTGGTTATTGTTAAAATAAATAGTTTATTATCTAGACTAATTGTTTCTACAACTGCTTTATTATTTTCAATATCAAAGTCATATTCTTCTTCTGCCAAATCCAAAATTTCAAAAAATAAATCTTGTGATTCTACAGAATGAGATAGAAAAGAATCAATATCAATATTTTTTTCATTTAAATCGTTTGAATTTAAAATTACTTTTAATTTATTATTGCTTATTTTTTGTATTTGCATATAACTCCTCACAATCTGACAAAAAATTGCCATAGAAATATCTAATTTAATTATACTACCTAATTGAAATGAAATAAATGAACAATTTTTGGTAATTTATATAATATATTAAAATAAGAAAAAAAATGTACCAAAATCAAAGTAAGATAAAAGAAAATATCTTGACTAAAATGAATAAGGAGTGTAAAATATATTTGTAATTTCGATAAAAAAAGAATAAAGGTATGTTTCATTAAGATTCACCTTTTGTTCTATATGTGAAAAATTACTTTTGCAATTTTTCTGTAAAATATATATTAGTATAAGACTTCTTAGAATTTTCTAATATATAAAAAATATAGTATATCCTTTAATAAAGTAAGGAAAGGAAGACAAAAGATGGCAATGAAAGAAAAAAATATTTGGATATTATTAATATTTATACTATCAGGATTAGTAGTAGGTGGACTATTAGGAGAAATAGCAGGTAAAGTAGATTTTTTATGGTGGCTAGGTTATGGACAATCATTTGGATTAACATCTCCACTAGAATTAGATTTAAGTATTATAAAAATAACATTTGCTTTATTTTTCAAAATTAATATTGCAAGCATAATAGGTCTAATTTTATCTATATTTATTTATAGAAAAGTTTAGCTATTTATAGGGGATAAAAAAATGGGGAGCTTTGAAAAGGAGCTCAAAATGAATATAAAAATGAAAGAATTACCTATATCAGAAAGACCATATGAAAAACTAGAAAAGTATGGCTCTAAGGTTTTAACCAATTCAGAGTTATTAGCAATTATTATAAAAACAGGAACCAAAAATGATACTGCAGTGGGACTTGCACAAAAAATTTTAAAACTAAATGAAAATACCGACATAGAAGACTTATCTTTTTTACAGGAAGTATCTATTGCAGATTATATGAAAATAAAGGGTATAGGAAAAGTTAAAGCAATACAATTATTAGCAGTATGTGAACTAGCTAAAAGAATAAATCAACCAATTAACAAAGAAAAAATTAAAATTAATAATTCAAAAGACGTAGCAAAGTTACTAATGAATGAATTAAGATACGAAAAAAGAGAAAAGGTAAAATTAATTTTACTAAATAGTAAGAATATAATAATAAAAATAAAAGATATTTCATATGGTGGAACAAATTTTGCTATGATAGATCCAAAAGAAATTTTGAATGAAGCGATAAAAACACAGGCACCTAAAATGATACTAGTACATAATCATCCAAGTGGTGATACTACTCCTAGTAAAGCAGATTTTAATATAACAGATAGGATATATGAAGCATCTGAATTACTTGGAATACAGTTTCTAGATCATATTATAATTGGTGGTAGTCAATATGAAAGTATTTTTGGATTAAAGGAGGAATTATTATGAAGCTAAATTTAAAGTTTTTAAATTTACAATCCAGGGATATAGGGATAGATTTAGGAACTGCCAATATATTAGTAACGTTAAAAGGAAAGGGGATTATTTTAAATGAACCTTCTGTAGTTGCGATTGATAAAGAAACAAATAATATTATAGCAATAGGAAGGGAAGCAAAGGAAATGTTAGGGAGGACACCTGAAAATATAAAAGCTGTAAGGCCATTAAAAGATGGTGTTATAGCAGACCTTATAGCTACTCAGATGCTATTAAAAAATATAATAGAAAAAATATGTAAAAAATATGGAATTATAAGATTAAGAGCTGTAGTAGGTGTACCTTCAGGAATAACAGAGGTAGAAGAAAGAGCAGTTGAAGAAGCTGTTATACACGCAGGAGCAAGAGAGGTATATTTAATAGAAGAACCAATAGCTGCAGCAATAGGTTCTGGATTAGAAATTGCGGAGCCTAATGGAAACATTGTTATTGATATTGGTGGAGGAACAACAGAAGTTGCAGTAATTTCATTAGGAGGAATTGTAATTAGTAATTCTTTAAGAATAGCTGGTGATAAATTAGATGAGGCAATTATTAATTATGTAAAAAAAGAATTAAATTTAGCAATTGGTCAAACAACAGCAGAGCAAATAAAAATAAGTATTGGATGTGCATTACCGCTATTATCCATGGAAACAATGGAAATTAGGGGAAGAGATTTGAATACTGGATTACCAAAAGTTGTAGAAATAAATTCAGAACAAGTAAGAGAGGCAATGCAGGAATTAATTGCTAGTATAGTAGATGTTATTAAAATGGCATTAGAAAAAACGCCACCAGAATTATCTTCAGATGTAATGGAAAGAGGGATTGTTTTAACAGGTGGAGGAGCATTAATAAGAAATTTAGATAAACTAATAAGTCAAAAAACAGGAATTCCAGTATATGTAACAGATGCACCTTTAAATGCTGTAGTAAGAGGAACTGGTAAAGCACTAGATGATTTAGAAAAACTAAAGTCAGTACTATCAGGCTCTAAAAAATTGTGATTTGTCGCTATCATTAAATTAAATATTTAGTAATCTCTCAGCCTATTTTTGAGCACGTTTTTTTCAAAATTAGACCC
>CANQAB010000079.1 GCA_947589445.1 uncultured Clostridia bacterium
CTAAGCTTGCCGGTCCCCACCCGTAACTTGCTCGAAAATTTAAATGGAAATCACCTCGCGCTACTCTACTTGTTTTAACAAATTTCAATATAATGCAAAATTACATTTTCAGACTGTTTTGAGACTTTTTTGAAAAATTAGATCCCGACAGCCCTTTGAGGCGGGGAATACCCCTTGGCTTGGAGGGTCTAATTTTGAAAAAAACGTGCTCAAAAATAGGCTGAAAGATCAACGACAAATCACAATTTATTGAATCATTTTTTCTAAAATTTGAATTGCATTGGTTGCAGCTCCCTTTCTTATATTGTCTGCTACAACCCAAAGATTAAGACCACTTGGAACACTAAAATCTCTTCTAATTCTTCCAACAAATACATTATCGTTTCCAGAAACTATTGAAGGAATAGGATATAAATTTTCTTCAGGGGTATCTACAACTGTAATATTTTCAAAACTAGATAATTCATTATAAATATCTTTTAATTTGAATTCTCTATCAAATTCTAAATTAATGCTTTCACAATGGCAATTAATTACAGGAACACGTACACAAGTTGCAGTTACTTTTAAATCTGGCCTATGTAAAATTTTTCTGGTTTCGTTTATCATTTTTTCTTCTTCCTTGGTATATCCATTTTCAAGAAATATATCAATGTGTGGTAAGCAATTATTAAAAATAGGATGTGGAAATTTTTTTAGTGGTACATTTTTGTTTCCGTTTTCCAAATCTTCTATTCCAAATCTCCCTGCACCTGATACTGCTTGATATGTAGAATAAACAATTCTTTTAACATTGTATTTTTTATCTAGGGCTTTAATGGGTAAAACAGCTTGAATAGTAGAACAATTTGGATTTGCAATAATTCCTTTGTTTAGCTTAATATCTTCTGGATTAACCTCTGGAACAACTAAAGGAACATCTTTTTCCATTCTAAATGCACTGCTATTATCAATCACAATGCACCCATTATTCGAAGCAATAGGAGAGTACTTTAAAGATGTTCCTCCACCTGCAGAGAAAATTGCAAAATCAAAATGTTCATTAGAAAAAGAAGATTCAGTTAATTCTCTTACTGTATAATCTTTGTTCATAAAATGAATAATAGAGCCAGCAGATTTTTTAGAAGAAAATAGTACATACTCATAAATAGGTAAATTTTTATCTTCTAATATTTTTAAAACTGTTCTGCCAACTAAACCTGTAGCGCCAACAATAGCTAACTTATACATATATAACAACCTCCAACTATTTTGATTTATTATATTCATTAGAATTAATAAAAGTGAAAATTTTAATTCATCTTTAAGGAGACTTCATAAATATTACAATTCGTAATTTTGATAAGAAGTGCTCAAAAATAGGCTGAAAACATAGTTTTTGGAAAGTGAATTATTGTAATGTAATACCATATCCAGTAACGAAAATTCTAATTTATGTTATAAAACTATTGAAAAAAAGTGTATGTTATGATATAAAATACTTGAAAAATAATAACTTGTAGAATAAAAGAGAGCTAATATAAATGAAAAATATAAAAGATTATGATTTAGAAGATTTAAAACAAGAATTTTTAAATTTAGGAGAGAAAGCCTATCGAGCAGAACAGGTTTTTAAATGGATATATGTAGATAGAGTTTCTTCTTTTGATGAAATGACTAATCTTTCAAAAGATTTAAGAGAAAAATTAAAACAAGAATTTAAAATAAATAATTTTAAAATTCTTAAAAAACAGGAATCCGTAGATGGAACGAAAAAATATTTATTTGATGTATTAGACGGGAATGCAATTGAAACTGTTTTAATGGAATATCATCATGGAAAAAGTATTTGCGTATCTACGCAAATTGGTTGTAAAATGGGTTGCAAATTCTGTGCTTCTACAGGTATTAAATTTGTAAGAAATTTAAGTAGTGGAGAAATAGTAGAGCAAATATTAGCAGTAGAACGCGACGAAAATATTAAAATATCAAATGTTGTTTTTATGGGAATTGGAGAGCCATTAGATAATTACAATAATGTAGTAAATGCAATTAGTATTATTAATAATCCAAAAGGTATAAATATTGGTGCAAGACATATTAGTATATCAACAAGTGGGTTAGTTCCAAAAATATATGAATTAGCAGATAGAAATCTACAATGTACATTATCTATATCACTTCATCGGTACAAACGATGTCAAAAGAAGTGAAATGATGCCAATTAATAAAAAATATAATATACAAGAATTAATTAAAGCATGTAAATACTATATAGAAAAAACAAATAGAAGAATATCTTTTGAATATGCTTTAGCAAAGGATAATAATGATAATTTAAAAGATGCAGAAGAATTAGTTAAATTACTTAAAGGATTATTATGCCATGTAAATTTAATACCAATTAATAAAATAGAAAATGGTAAATATATTAAAAGTACAAATGAAAATATAATTAAATTTAGAGATTATTTAAATTCAAAGGGAATTACGGCAACAATAAGAAGAGAGTTAGGCTCAGATATTGATGCTGCATGTGGACAACTAAGAAGAAAAAATTTATAAATAGGGAGAATTAACTTATATGAAAGTTTTTGCTAAATCAGATATTGGTAAGGCAAGAGAAATGAATCAAGATGCATATTATGCATCTCAGCCAAGTGATACAGTAGGTTTATATATTGTAGCAGATGGTATGGGAGGATATAATGGCGGAGAGGTAGCAAGTACATTAGCTGTTACTGCTACTAAAAATTATATAGAATCGAATTTTGCGGAAATAGAACATACAAAAGAAAAACTTCAAGAATTAGTAAAAAATGCAATAGAATATGCAAATATGCTTGTATATGAGAAATCTAAAGAAGTACAAGAATTAGAAGGTATGGGAACTACTATAGAAGTTGCATTAGTGCATAATAATAGAGTATATATTGGTCATATTGGAGACAGTAGAATATATAGAATAAGAAAGCATTTTATAAGAAAATTAACTACAGATCATAGCTATGTAGAAAATTTAGTAAAGGATGGAACTATTTCAAGAGATGAAGCAGTACATCATCCAAAGAAAAATATGCTAACAAAAGCACTAGGCTGTACATCCTTTGTAGAACCAGATATAGCAGTTAAGGGGTTTTTAAAAGATGATATTTTGGTTCTTACATCAGACGGTTTAACCAATATGGTAAATGATGAAGAATTATATAAGATTATTACAGATAATATAGAAGTTGCAACAGATAAATTAATAGATGAAGCAAATAATGCTGGTGGATTAGATAATATAACAGTTATTATAGTTTTAAATAAAAATAATTAAGTCCTTAAAGAAGGGAAAGGTATAAGGTTGAAAAATAATTACAATTTTAGCGTTGTCAAACATCATTTGAAATTTAATCAACGTACAAAAAGTACGCCTCATAAATTTCAAACTCGTTTTCCTAGCCAAAATTTAATTCTTTTCCAACCAGATTTGTGCCTTAGGAAGGAATGAGATTAAAAATGAATTTAGAAGGTAGATTATTAGGAAATAGATATGAAATATTAGAAAAAGTTGGAAATGGGGGAATGGCAACTGTATACAAAGCAAAGTGCCATGTTTTAAATAGATTTGTTGCAGTAAAAGTACTAAGAGAGGAATTTACTACAGATGAGGAATTTGTAAAAAGATTTAATACAGAGGCACAATCAGCTGCAAGTTTAACGCATCCTAACATTGTATCTGTGTACGATGTAGGAAGTGAAGGAGATTTACATTATATTGTTATGGAGTTGATAAAAGGAAAAACTCTAAAAGATATAATTAATGAAGATGGAGCATTATCTTGGAAATGGTCAGTTAATGTTGCAATACAAATTGCATCTGCATTAGAGACTGCACATAAAAATAATATTATACATAGAGATATTAAACCACATAATATTATTATTACTGAAGATGGAATAGCAAAAGTAACTGATTTCGGAATTGCAAAAGCTGTTTCTAATTCAACTATAACAGCATTTGGCAGTACAATAGGTTCTGTACATTATTTTTCTCCTGAGCATGCAAGAGGAGGTTATACAGATGCAAAATCAGATTTATATTCTTTAGGTGTAGTGTTATATGAAATGGTAACAGGTAAAGTTCCATTTAATGCAGATACACCTGTTTCAGTAGCACTAAAACATATGCAAGAAAATCCTAAGCAACCAATAGAATTAAATCCAGCTATACCGAAATCTGTTAATGATATAATTATGAAAGCAATGCAAAAAGATATCAATTTAAGATATCAAAGTGCAACAGATATGTTAAAAGATTTAAGTAGAGCAATTAAATCTCCTAATTCAGATTTTGTTGTAATGGAGAAACAAGAAAATGATTTTCCAACACAAAGATTATCTACCATATACGATAAATCATCTGACAATAATAAAGAAAAGAAAGAGCAAAAAGGATTAAAAAAATTTATAAAAGAACATAAAACTTTATCTATATTCTTAGGTGCAATTTTGCTATTTATTTTAACTATATTAATTACTAATATAATACTAAATGTAGCAATAAAAAAAGATGTTCAAGTTCCAGAATTAGTAGGTATGGAACGTTCAGAAGCAAAGTCAAAGGCAGAAGAATTAAAATTAAAATATGTAGAAGGGGAAGAAGCCTTTAATAAAGATACACCGGCAGGATACATTATTTCCCAAGACCCAATTTATATGCCTAATTATTCAATTAAAGAGGGCAGTACAATAACTGTAATTGTAAGTAAAGGAAGAAATGTTGTTACAGTACCAAAACTAATAGGACTAACAAAAGACGAGGCAGTTGAGACCTTAGAAGAATTAGGATTGATTGTTAACATAACAGAAGAATATGATAAAAAAGTGGAAGAAGGATATGTAATAGAACAAGATGTAAAACAAAATGAAGAAATAGATGCAGGAGAAACAATTACACTAAAAGTAAGTAAGGGTATAGAAAA
>CANQAB010000080.1 GCA_947589445.1 uncultured Clostridia bacterium
AACGTTAAATTTACATAAAAATATTAATAATTTTTTCTTTTAAAAATAAAAAAAGGGGACAAACGAAAAAATTCTCTACAATAAAAGTTGTTTTCTTCATATTCATGTGATAAAATATTAAACGAAAAGGAGAAAAATTATGCAAGATAGGCAGAAATATATTAGAAACTTTAGCATTATTGCACATATTGACCATGGAAAGTCAACATTAGCAGACAGGTTAATTGAAAAAACAGGAGTTTTAACTGCTAGAGAAATGGAATCTCAAGTTTTAGATAACATGGATTTAGAAAGAGAGAGAGGAATTACCATTAAATCTCAAGCAGTTAGAATGAAATATAAAGCTAAAGATGGAAATGAGTATACTTTTAATTTAATTGATACACCAGGACATGTTGATTTTAATTATGAAGTATCAAGAAGTTTGGCTGCATGCGATGGAGCAATTTTAGTTGTTGATTCATCACAAGGAGTTGAAGCGCAAACTTTGGCAAATGTGTATTTAGCGTTAGATAATAACCTAGAAATATTACCAGTGTTAAATAAAATTGATTTACCAAATAGCAGACCAGATGAAATAAAAAATGAAATAGAAGATATTATTGGTATTCCTGCACAAGATGCACCATGTATTTCAGCAAAGTCTGGTTTAAATGTAGATGAGGTTCTAGAAAGAATTGTAACAGATATTCCAGCACCTATAGGAGACGAAAATAAAGAAACTACATGCTTAATATTTGATTCATATTATGATAATTATAAAGGGGCAATTGCTTATGTAAGGGTAAAGGATGGAAAGGTTAGAGTAGGCGATGAAATAAAACTAATGGTAGCTAATAAAGTCTTTACTGTAACAGAAGTAGGTTACTTTGCTCCAGGAAACTATATGCCATGTTCGGAATTACTAGCTGGAGATGTTGGTTATATTGCAGCAAGTATTAAAAGTTTATCAGATTTACATGTGGGAGATACTATTACTTTAGTTAATAATCCAGCAAAAGAACCTTTAAAAGGATATAAAAAGGTACAACCAATGGTTTATTGCGGATTATACCCAATAGATGGAAGTGAATATGAAAATCTAAAAGTTGCACTTGAAAAATTACAATTAAATGATTCTGCATTAGTATACGAACCAGAAACATCTGTAGCATTAGGATTCGGATTTAGATGTGGTTTTCTAGGCTTGTTACACTTAGAAATTATAGAAGAAAGATTAGATAGAGAATTTGACTTAGGACTAATTACAACTTCTCCATCAGTTATTTATAAAATACATAAAACAGATGGAACTATTATAGATTTATATAACCCATCAGAACTGCCAGCAGGGCAAGAAATATCATATATAGAAGAACCAATGGTAACAGCGGAAATTTTTACGCCAAAAGAATATGTAGGTAACATTATGGAGATTTGTCAAAGAAGAAGAGGTATCTATATAGATATGAAATATTTAGACGAGACAAGAGTAACATTAATTTATGAAATGCCATTAAATGAAATTATATATGATTTCTTTGATAACTTAAAATCTAAAACAAAAGGATATGCATCTTTTGACTATGAATTTAAAGAATATGTACGCTCTGAATTGGTAAAACTAGATATACATGTTAATAATGAAGGAGTAGATGCATTGTCTTTTATTGTGCATAAAGATTCTGCTTATACTAAAGGAAAAAAGATGGTAGAAAAATTAAAAACTGTTATACCAAGACAATTATTTTCTATACCATTACAAGCAGTAGTTGGAGGTAAAATTATTGCAAGAGAAACTATTTCTGCTATGAGAAAAGATGTATTGGCTAAATGCTATGGTGGTGATATTACAAGAAAGAAAAAGTTATTAGAAAAGCAGAAAAAAGGTAAAAAGAAAATGCGAGAAATTGGAAATGTTGAATTACCACAAGAGGCATTTTTAAGTGTTCTTAAATTGGATGATGAATAAATTAAAAAAGCAAGGTGAAATAATGAAAGATAATACAAATTATAAAAAAAATAGGAAAAAAGAAGTAAAACAATCTTATAACAAGTTTAATCAAAATAAAACAAAAAATAATTTTGATGACCAAGTAGAAGGTAGGAATTCGGTATTAGAATTGTTAGAAACCGATAAAGATATTAATAAGATTTATATAACCAGAGGAGAAAAACAAGGGTCTATTAATAAAATAATTGGGAGAGCAAAGGGAAAAGAAATTGTATTAGTTGAAATAGATAAAAGTAAACTAGATGCAATGTCACAAACTGGGAATCATCAAGGTGTTATTGCAATTGTTCCACCATTTGAATATTGTGATGTAGAAGATATATTACAATCTGCAAAAAACAAAAATGATGAACCATTTATATTAATATTAGATGGAATTGAAGACCCACATAATTTAGGAGCAATTATTAGAACAGCTGAAACAGCAGGAGTACATGGTGTAATAATTCCCAAACGCAGAGCATGCCGGCGTAAATAGCACAGTAAATAAAGTTTCAAGTGGTGCAGTAGAACATATAAAAATTGCAAGAGTAAATAATTTAAACGATACAATTCAATATTTAAAAGATAATGGACTATGGATTATTGGTACAGATGCAAAGGCAGAAAATTATTATTATGAACAAGACCTAACTGGACCAATCGCTTTAGTTATTGGAAGTGAAGGCTTTGGAATGAACCGATTGGTTAGCGAAAATTGTGATATATTGGTAAAAATACCAATGAACGGAAAAATCACTTCATTAAATGCTTCTGTATCAGCAGGAATAGTAACTTATGAAATTGTAAAACAAAGAAATACTAAAAAAATGTTGTAAAATGAAAAAAGTTGTTATATTATATAAATAATAAAAGGAGGTACTTATGAAAAAAAGGAAAGGATTAATTATAGGAATTATTGCAATAATTGTAATTATTGCAATTGCGTTAGTTGCAATTTATTTTACAACAGATTTGTTTAAAACAAATCAACAAATTTTTTATAAATATATATCTAAAACTCAAATAGTGAATCCAAATTTAGGACAAGTATATAATTTAGCAAATGATAAGATTACTAAAAATAGTAGTTCTTCTTCAGATGAACTAAATTTTTCTACTTCTGCAACAAATACAGAAACGGGAATTGCAGATGTTCAAGATATTTTTACTATAAAAGGAAATGGCTTAAAAAATACACTGTTGAATCAGTCATATAAGGACTTAACATTATCGGTGAATGACCAAAACTTATTAACACTAAAATATCTTAGAGATGGAAACACTTATGCAATAGGTGCTGATAATATTTTAGCTAAATATTTGGCTGTGGAAAACGTAAATTTAAAAGAATTATTTACTAAATTAGGAGTAGAAGATGTATCTGATATTCCTGATTCAATATCAACATATAATTATGAAGAAATATTTAAAATAGATAAAACTACTTTAGATACTTTAAAAGAAACATATTATAGGGTGATTTATGAAAATATCAACGAAAAAAACTTTTATAAAACAAGAAATTCAGATGGTACAGAAACAATAGGAGTATCATTAACAGAACAGGAAATAGCTAATATTATTAAATTAATATTAGAAACTGCTAAAAGTGATAATACACTTCTAAATTTAATTTTTAGCAAGGCACAATTATTAGGGTATACAGATGTAACGATACAAGAGATACAAACATATATTCAAAATATTTTGGATGAGGGTGCAAATGCAACATATAGTACAAATCCAGAATTTATAAAATTATCTCTTATAAAAAAAGAAAAGAAAGTTATAGGGCTTGAGTTTGAGACAAATATAGAAAATCCTACAAATAATATACAATCTACAGATGAAATGTATAATCCAGATAGTGCTATAGAAGCAAATGACATTTTTGAACAAGGACAAGGATTTACTCAATCACAATCCAAATCTTATAATAAAAGTACTATCAAACTTGATTTTTCAGAAGAAAACAAAATTATTTTATCAACAAAAGAAAATGGTAATGAAGCAATGCTGGTAACAATTAACTATTCTTGTGGAGAAAGTACTTTAGATTTTAATATAAATATAGAAAATAAAATAGAAGCAGAAGAAATTCCAACAATTCAAATTCAATATCAGATAACTGGATATAATACAGATACAATTAATCAAAATTGCGCATTAAACCTTATAAGCCAAGATGAAGCAAAAACAACTTACCAAATAAATTATGCTAATAATATAACTTTAAAACAAGATGTTCAAATAGAAAAGCTAACAACAGATAATTCGGCAAAATTAAATGATATGACAGCGGAACAAATACAACAATTAATTGTAGCACTTGGAGACAGAATTGTTAGTTTGTATGGAAATGATTTATCAACATTATTTCCAAACCACCCTGCAAGAAATACAGTAGAATAGTATCGTGCTGCCGAAAAAGAAGAAGAGACTCTTCAGAAAATGGAAGAATCTCCAAATAATCGATAATATAGTTAATATAGTATAAATATAAAAAAATATCGGTAAAAAATAATACCGATATTTTTTTATGTTTAATAATAAAAAATTTAAAGTATCTTTAATGACTATAATGTTATAAACTTAATAGTTGTAAATTGCTAGAAACTAACAAGAACTTAAATAATTTAAAAACAAAAAATAAACGGCAACTTTAATGTTATTTAATATGGTAAATATTTCTTTAAAAAATATTTAAAAATTTCTAAAAAAAGTGTTGACAAAAATATCAGCGAGTGATATACTAAAAAAAGTTCTGATTAAGAACGGAACAAAGTACATTGAAAAATAAACAGTAAATCCTTTAAGAGACCAAGCGGTAATACAAAGTATTACCAAATAAATTAATAAAAAATGAGTCAAACA
>CANQAB010000081.1 GCA_947589445.1 uncultured Clostridia bacterium
TTATCTAAGTCTGTTCTAATATTATAAAAGAACTCTATTGTTTCGCAAGAGTTCATATTATATGTTTCATTTCCCTTGTAAAGCATATAATCTGCAAAGCATAAAAATTGCGTTCCAGCCATAAGAAGGCTTTTAGGGCGCCTTGCGCCCTTAGCCACAACGCTTATCTTACCGCATACCTGGTGTTAAAATAGTTAGTATTTTATCGTAATCTCCCAGGTTATTCTCTACTAATACTATCCCCTTTGTTTTGATTAATCCCATTTATTTCACCATTTAAATTTAATTCTAAACTTTCTACTTGTTTTAATTCTAAAAAAGTATTAATATCTCCTGTATTTTTAAAGGTATTCCAAGCAATTTTTTCTATCATATGCATATCACCACTCCCAAGTTAAAAGTATTAATTACCTTTAATTTTATCTTTTGTATTTTTCTTTTTTTTATACTAAGAACAAATTAAAAAATTGAAGATTATTCTTTAATTTGTTCATGCACGATTTGCGTTTTCGACCATAGAGAGAAAAAATCGCAAAGGGCATGCGTTTAGCTAAGTTTATATAATAGTAAAGTATAACTTTTCTATTATATAAACTTAAATTTTTTTATAATAGTATCCTCATCTTGCCAATCTTTTCTTACTTTTACCCATATTTTTAAATTAATTTTTTTATCTAACATTTTTTCTAAATCTTCTCTTGCATAGCTTCCTATTTTCTTTAACATTATTCCGTTTTTACCAATAATAATTCCTTTATGAGAATCTCTAAGGCAATAAATAACTGTTTCTATATTATATATTGGTTCGTTTGTTTTTGTTCTTGATGTTTTCATTTTTTCAACTTCTACATATAAACCATGAGGTACTTCGTCATTCAATAGTTTTAAAGCTTTTTCTCTAATTGTCTCTTCTACAAGCTGTCTAGCAGTTTGATCTGTATATTCTTCTATATCGTAATAAGCTGGCCCTTCTTTTAAATATTTTTCGATTTCTTTTAATATAGTTTCTACTTCTTTCTTTTTTATTGCAGATATTGGTATAATTGCTTCAAAATTATATGTTTTAGAGTATATATCAATTAGTTTTGCAATTTGCTCTTTGTTAACTAAATCTATTTTATTTATAATTAAAATTACCTTTTTGTTTGTTTCTTTTAGTTTTTCTAAGATTTTTGTATCCCCTTTTCCTATTTCACTTGATGTTGCTTCCACCATAAATAGTACAATATCTACTTCTGAAATAGTTCCAAATGCTGTTTCTATCATTGTGTTTCCCAACTTTGTTTTTGGTTTATGAATTCCCGGAGTATCTATGAATATTATTTGTGAATGTGGTCTATTAACTATAGCTTTTATAGCTGTTCTAGTTGTCTGAGTTTTATTAGTCATAATTGCTACTTTTTCCCCAACCAAAGAATTAATTAAAGTTGACTTTCCCACATTGGTTCTTCCTATAATTGATACAAATCCTGATTTAAATTTTTCCATTTACTTATTCCTATTCTAAATTCAAAAAATTAATATATTATTAGATAAACTTATTTAATACCTTATTGTATTTTATTTTTCGAATTATCTATATTCTACTCTATTATTGTCGCATAATTTGTCAAAAGTTGCAAGTCTCCAATTTTTTTCTTCAAAGATTAAAATATTACTGTATATTAATTTCACTATCTATTGGAACAATTTGTATGAAGGTATTACCATCATTTACCTTTATTTCATTTCCTTCTAAATCTTTATAAACTGTTTGAGCAGTTCTAGATGATTTATAACACTTTATTTTAATAGCCTTTCCATTTGTAATATAATAGCCATTTAAAGTTCCTATATTTGATAAGTTTTGCCTATCTTTATTCGTTCCATCATTTAATACAGAATTTTTAGCAAATGTGATTATAATATTTTTAGCTGTAATTAATTCTTTTGTTAACCAATCCTTTTGTGTTGTTTTGTTATATATTCTTGTATATTTTTTTGCTTGTTCATCGTATTTATATATTACCTTATATGATGAAGAATATGGTATTTCTACAGTTGTTGCTATATTTCCTTCATCTAAAATCACTTCATCTGTAGAGTAATCTAATACACTTTCTTTTTCGGAGGTTAAGCTATATCCATTTCTTTTTGCAATTTCTAGTATTTTATCTGTCGAAGTTACCACATTATGTGGAGATGGTTTATCGTTCACTCGCCAAAATGATTGTGAACTTTCTGTTATACCATTTATGTTGTCAATATTTAAAGTAGAAATGTCGGATTTAGCCTTTGGACTCCAACCATAATGCACATATATTGCATCATTTTCTAATGCATAATCCAAAAAATAATGTCTAGAGCTTCTTACTGGTCCAATTTGCTTTATTTCTTTATTTTTAAATAAAGCCATTAGTCTTGTTTGCTTTCCTTCTACAATTATCTCATATACAATATAAGCATCATTTAAACCTGCCTGTGGTAGTGCTTCTCCAACATTATCTATCATTACTGCTATTGGTCTTTGGTTTCCATTAAATATTTTAGGTTGATTTTCTTCTGTCGTTAATCCTACTATTTGTGGTATTTTATCAACTTCATTATTTACATTTTCTGTTTCATTATAAAGAATTTTATATACTAAAATTCCAAGTAAAACTGCAATTATTATAATTAATATGATGATAATTGCTATTAATACTTTTTTCATTCATTTTCCTCACTATCATTTTAACTTAAATCCCAAAAATAATTATTTTCATATAAAGTTATATTCTATGTAATAATTTAGAATATTTTTAAAAATAATTTAGCCAATCCATATAATAGAGCAACAACAGAAATTCCAGTTAATGCTCCTATTATAATTTCACCTAAACTTTTTTTCTTTGTTTCTATTCTTGTAATACATACAAGTACTGCCATTACCATTGATAGAGTTAATATAACAACGTTTTCAGTAGATAACCATATAATAGTATTTGCACCAAATGCCATTGCTGCTTGTCCACTAGGTGAAAATGTACTTTTTAAAAGTTTATGTTTATTAGTAGAAGCCGCTGCTTTTATAGCCACAACAAGTATAATAGTTATAAAAATTCCTATAAAAGCCATATGCACTGGTGAATTTGCAAGGTTCCTTATAAAATTTAATCCAATATCGCTTACTTTGTCGAAGAATAAAAAGTATGCTACTATTATTGCATTAACGGCTGCTATAACAACTCCTCCTGCTCCTACATCTTTTGCTATTTTTGCTTTTGGATGATAAATATCAGTATACAAATCTACTACTGTTTCAATAGCTGTATTAAACATTTCTGCCACAATAATTAACACAACAGTAAACATTAAGCACAAAAATTCCGCTCTAGACAAATTAAATAATAAACTGATGAGCATAACCACTACCGCAATAATTAACTGTTTTTTTATATTGCTTTGTGTTGTAACAGCATAAATAATTCCATTAAACGCATTTGCCCATGCGTCTATAAAATTATGATTTTTTAGATCTTCTTTTGATTCTTTTTTGTTTTCTGTATTATTTTCTTGCATATTTTATACCATTCCTTTTTAAAACCTATATTAAAGTACATTTTCTTATCTTGATATATTTAATTTGTTTAAAACTTTTTCCTCTTTTTCTCTCATTTCCATTTTATCTTTTTCTTCTATATGATCATATCCCATTAGATGGTAAAATCCATGTATTAACATATAAGCAAGTTCTCTTTCAAAACTATGTCCATATTCTTCTGCTTGCTCTTTCACCCTTTGAACTGATATAACAACATCTCCCAATACATCTTCTATCGGATTATTTTCTTTCATTCTTTCTTTAATTTCTTGCTTTTCAAACATTGGAAAAGACAATACATCGGTTTCTTTATCTATTTTTCTATATTTGTTATTTATTTTTCTTATATTTTCTGGATTGGTTAAAATAATATTTATATATAAGTTAATTTTATCTATTTCTTCTTCTAAAAAGGCTTGTTCTATTACTTTTTTAATTATATTTACATATTCTGTTTTTTCTTCTATTTCTAAAAAATTTATCTCTACAAAGTTTTTCATACTATTTCTCCATTTTCTTCTTTGTATATTTTACCTCTTTTGTTTCGCATTTATTCTTTAATTGCCTCATTGCACCTAATTCTACTAATTTATTTTTATATGCATTAATAACCAACTTATATCTTTTTACATCTATGCTTATCTTTCTTAAATCGTTTTTTATTAATAAAATTTCTTTATTTTTAGGTGAATCTGCTTTTTTCCATTCTTCCCAAAACTTTTTATACTCTTCTCTATCCTTTGGTTTTTCCCAATAAATTTTAGTTGATAATAAATTAATATTATATTCTTCTAAAATAGTTAGGAGCATTTTATAAGCCTTCTTTAATTTTCTTTCATTTTTTGAATGAACTAATTCTGATCTTACTTCATTTAATAATTGTTGGTAGCATTGTTCTGCAATTATTAAAGGTAAACTATGTGTAAATAATTTTCTACTAATTGCTAAAATAATCATTTTCTTTTCTAGTATGTCAACTGAATCTGGTTTACCTGCTAAAAATTTAGAATATTTATCATATTCTTCCAATGTTTCTTTTTCAATTTTATATTGATTAGATTTCATTTTCAAATTTAAAATATTAATAATATATTCTTCTACTGTATCAAAAACTTTATCATATATCTCATTTTTATCATTTGCTGATGTTTTTAAGTTGTCCGCTAATTGTACAGAGTAGTTTTTTAAAATACCTTTATATAATGTGTCCATCTTTCCTATATAAAATGGATTATACCTTTGAA
>CANQAB010000082.1 GCA_947589445.1 uncultured Clostridia bacterium
CGTTATTTATATTTTCATTGTTTAATATAGATAATGTAGATACTGTTTTGTAATCTGTATTATATGTTGTTTTGTTTGCTACATTTGAATATAAAAAGCCTTTATATACTTTTTCTTTTAGCTCTGTTATTTGGAAGTTTGTTAACTCTCCTTTATTTTCTTTTTCCTTTAATTCTATTTCCTTTACTTGGCTTGATGTTACACTTCCACTTTCTGTTTTATAATTTGCTTTTACATTTACTATATAGTTTAAACTTATTTCTTGCTCGTTTCCTGTATATGCTTCTTTTGGATAATTATATATTATTTCAAATTCGTCTCTTGCTACTGGATTATAACTACTATATATGTTTCCTTCTTCATTTGACATATTTTCATAAGAAACGCTTAATAAACCAGAACTTGCACTATAATTCTGATTAATATTTGTATTTAATTCTTCTCCTGTTGTGGATTTTGTTCTTGCTTCTACTACACTTGCCTTTTCTGGATAATATCCATTTAATTTTGGCATGCTAGCAGTTATCTCTACATTTTCGGTTGGTAAGTATGTATCTGCCGTTTGCTTTGGATAAATTTTTAATGTACTTTGAATTGCAACTCCTGCATTCTCTCCTTCTTTATATTGTACATATTGTTTATTTTGTAGTTCTATTTCTATTTCTGATGCACTTTGGTTTTCTGCAATTACTTGGCTTAAACCTATGCCACAAATAGATAGATTACCAAATATCATTGATATTGATATTGCTGTTGCTACTGTTTTTACAAAAAATTTTTTTATATTTCTTAGACTCATTTGAAATTTTCCTCCTTAAAAAAGTCTAGTGTTATTATATATATCTTTTATGTACACTATTATATTTATTATACAATATTTTTTTTTGAAAAGCTAGTCTTTTTTTGCAAAAAATAGCTGTTTATTAATAAAAAACAGACTTTTTTCCAAAAAATGTATACTTTTTATTTACGGATATCATCTTTCGACAATATAACTAAAAAAATATTATTTTTTATTTACATTTTTGTTACATAATTTGTAATATTTGCATAATCCTTTAGGGATAAAACTTCTCCTCTTATTTTTTCATTTATTCCTAATTTTTTTAACATTTCTACTATATGTTCTTTAGACTTAAAAATATTACTTTTTTCTAATGCATTTACAAAAGTTTTCCTTCTTTGCATAAAGGCATATTTTATTATTTTAAACATTAAATCTTCATCTTCAACTTCTACTATGTTTCCTTTTCTAATATCTAGTTTAATTATTTTAGATTCCACAGATGGCTCTGGAATAAAAGAATTAGGCATTACTTTTACAATTTCACTGGCAATTGCATAATAATATACAGCATAAGTAATTGCCCCAGAATTTTTTCCACCTGGTTCTTCTATTAATCTATCTGCTACTTCTTTTTGAACCATCACTGTAATAGATTCTATTGGTAGATTCTCCTCTAATAGTTTCATAATAATTGGAGTTGTTATATAATAAGGAAGATTTGCTACAATTTTAACTTTGTTTAATATTGGTAAATTTCCTTCTTTATTCTGAATTATTTCATGTTTTATTAATTCTTTTAAATTTACCTTTAAAACATCTTCATTTATTAATTCAAAATTTTTATATAGTTTAAATCTATCTGTTAATATTTCTAACATTCTTTTATCTAGTTCTATTGCAATTACTTTTCCTGCTTTTTCTAGCAGCTCTTTAGTTAAAGTACCAAGACCAGGACCTATTTCTATAACTAGGTCACTTTCTGATATTTGTGCTTTTTCTATCATTTCATTAATAATTTCTTGGTTAATTAAAAAATTTTGACCAAGACTTTTATTAGCTGTTATTCCATATTTTTTTAAAATAAACTTTGTTTCTTCTAATAAACTGTTCATACAATATAACCTTCCTAATTATTTATTATAATAAATTGTAATTTGTCTATTACTAAATTTATTTTCGCTCCCGGTGATTTATTTAAATTTTCATCGCAACGCCCCAACTTCGCAGAGTATGTATTGCAAAATTTCCTTGCGAAAATTTTTCTTAACATACTCTAAGCTTGCCGGTCCCCACCCGTAACTTGCTCGAAAATTTAAATTGAAATCACCTCGCGCTACTCTACTTGTTTTAGGAAATTCAAATACAATGCAAAATTACATTCTCAGACTGTTTTGAGACTTTTTTGAAAAATTAGATCCCGACAGCCCTTTGAGGCGGGGAATACCCCTTGGCTTGGAGGGTCTAATTTTGAAAAAAACGTGCTCAAAAATAGGCTGAGAGATTACTTAAAATAATATTAGCGTCAAATTCCAATTTATCTAAGTTTCATATTATTTTCAGTATAACATATTTTTTTATTATTATCAAAATTATTGCATTTTATATGAATTTAATATAAAATATTACTATCTTAAATATCCTTACGGAGGTCTATTTTAACCTATGAAAAGTAATAATAAAAATACTATAAAAAAGAAAAATAATAAAAGAATAAAAAAAATTGATAAGCCTTTACCAATTAAAAAGTTAAGAATAATTTTATCTATTTCTTGTATTATTTTCTTACTACTAATTATTAGAATATTTTGGCTTCAATTTATAAATGGTCCTTGGCTAAAGGAAAAAGCTTATAGACAACAAACTGCAAGTAAATTAATTAGTCCTGAAAGAGGGTCTATATTAGATGTAAACGGTAAGGCTTTAGCTATTAGTGAAGAAGTTGATACAATTTCTGTTAATCCTGCTAAAATTGAAAATGATAAAAAAGAATTGGTTGCGAAAGGATTATCTGAAATTTTTGAATTAGATTATAACGAGGTATTAACCAAAGTAAATAGTACCTCATCTATTGAAACAATTATAAAAAAAGTAGAAACAGATAAAGTTAAAAAACTTGAAACCTGGATGGCCGATAACGAAATTAAGATTGGTATTAATATAGATGCAGATAATAAAAGGTATTACCCTTACAATGAGTTAGCTTCACAAGTTATAGGTTATTGTGGAACAGATAACCAAGGCTTATTAGGTGTAGAATTATCTTATGAAAATATATTAACTGGTCGCTCTGGAAAAATTGTAACAACTACGGATTTAAATAGTAGTGAGATTTCTGATAACTATTCTACTTATGTTGAAGTAGAAAATGGAAGTGATGTTTATTTAACAATAGATGTTAACATTCAGTCTGTTGTTGAAAAATACATCAAACAATCTGTTGAGAATAATGAGTGCGAATATGCTAGCTCTATTATTATGGAACCTTCCACTGGCAATATATTATCTATGGCTACATATCCTAATTTTAATTTAAATACTCCTTTTGAACCTAATACAGAAGAAGCAAAAAAGAATTGGGATAAAATGTCTTCTAAAGAAAAAAGTGATTTTTTAAATAAAATGTGGAGAAATAAAAATGTGGCCGATACATATGAACCTGGTTCTACATTTAAAACGATAGTTTCTTCTATTGCTCTTGAGGAAAATATTACAGAAGTTGATGTAAAAAATGACTTTTACTGCAAAGGCTATGAAGAATTTAATGGAACAAAGATTAGATGTTGGTCTACCAATTCTCATGGTTATGAAACATTAACACAGGCTTTAGGTAATTCTTGTAACCCTGCTTTCATGCAACTTGGTAAACGTATTGGGGTAGATACTTATTATAAATACTTTGAAGCTTATGGATTATTTAACAAAACTGGTATCTCTTTACCTGGTGAAGTATCTAGTATTTTCTTTGACCAAGATAAAGTTAGTGCAGTTAATTTAGCTACTATGTCATTTGGGCAAAGATTTAACATTACTCCTTTGCAATTAATTACTGCCGTATCATCTTTAGCAAATGGTGGTGTTTTGGTAAAACCTCAAATAGTTAGTAAGATTGTAAATAAAGATACGGGTTCTACCACAAGTACTCAAACAGAACAAGTACGACAAGTTGTATCTAAAGAAACTGCAGATAGTGTTATAGATATGATGGAATATGTAGTAACTAATGGCACCGGTAAACAAGGTGCTGTTAAGGGATATACAATTGCTGGTAAAACTGGTACATCTGAGTCTACTATTGGTTCAAATAAAGGAAATACTCTTTCTTACATTGCTGTAGCTCCTTCAGAAAACCCTAGTTTAGTAGCTTTGGTTATTTTGTATAATACTCCTACCACTAATGTTCATGGAAGTACGGTTGCAGGTCCTATTATTTCTAATATGTTATCTGAAATTTTACCTTATTTAGGAGTTACATCAGATGATGCTAAAATTAATTCAAATGATAGCTCTGTTTCTGTACCTAATGTTGTTAATAAAACTGTTACAGAAGCAGAAAAAATATTGAAAAATGCAGGATTTAATGTTATTGTATCCTCCGATAGTGATAAAAATTCTACTCTAGTAACAGCACAGGTTCCTTCTGCAAGAACTATATTACTTAAAGATTCTACTGTTGTTTTATATAGTGAGGATAATACTACAAGAACATCTGTATCTGTTCCAAATTTAAAAGGAATGACATATACAGAAGCAAAAAATGCATTGAAAAAAAAGCATTTGAATATATCTTATACTGGTACTGGCGTAGTTTCAGGCCAAAGTGTAAAACAGGGGAATTCTGTTGAAGAAGGAACTGTTATTAACGTAACGCTATCGCACTAGTTTTTAACAAAGTGCAATTTGCTGTCATCATTAAATTAAATATTTAGTAATCTCTCAGCCTATTTTTGAGCACGTTTTTTTCAAAATTAGACCCTCCAAGCCA
>CANQAB010000083.1 GCA_947589445.1 uncultured Clostridia bacterium
TCTGGTAAATTTGGACCAATCTTAGGAGGAATTTTAGGTATTGTTCCACAATGTGGATTTTCTGTAACAGCATCTAATTTATATGCTGGAAGAATAATAACCACAGGTACTTTAATTGCCATATTTTTATCTACATCAGATGAAATGTTACCAATTCTTATTTCAGAGGCAGTATCTTCGGATATTATTTTTAAAATTCTATTAATAAAATTATTTATTGCAATTGTGGTAGGTTTTTTTGTAGATTTTATATTCAGAAGAAAAGTAAACGAAAGTAGTAAGGAAGAAATTCATAAAATATGCGATGAAGAACATTGCCATTGTGAAGAGAATGGCATTATTAGAGCATCTGTTGTGCATACTCTACAAATTTTTGTATATATCTTTATTATAAGCTTACTATTAAATATTATTATACATTTTATAGGGGAAGAAAACATTGCAAATTTAGTTTTAAATGTACCAGTTTTAGGCCCAGTTATTACCAGTATAATTGGTTTAATACCAAACTGTGCATCATCTGTAATATTAACTCAGTTATATTTAGAGAATATTATTAGTTGTGGTGCAATGATTGCAGGTTTACTTGTTAATTCCGGAATTGGAATTTTAATTTTATTTAGAGTAAATAAAGTAAAAAAAGAAAATGTTACAATTTTAGGAATATTATTTTTGGTAGGAGTTATTTCTGGAATTGTATTAGATTTATTAATGTAATAATATAATGGTATTTTATTTTAACTTCTATAGTTATAATAGTTTTTTATAATATCATTATCTAGTAACTTATTAATGTAAATTTAATGTGAATATAATTTACAAAATATAAAAAATATTATAAAATAATTATTTAGAAAAAAATAAAGGAGATATAAAACATGGAAATGCTTAAATCATTAGCAAAATCAGTAAGAGAATATAAAAAATTAGCTTTAATTACACCAATATTTGTAACATTAGAGGTTATATTAGAAGTAGTTATTCCTTTATTAATGGCAAATTTAATAGACCAAGGTATATATACTGGTCAAATGAATGTTATTGTAAAAATAGGATTACAGTTAATCTTTGCATCTGTCTTATCATTAATATTTGGTTGTGCATCCGGAATAACAGCTTCCAAAGCTTCTTCAGGTTTTGCAAAAAACTTAAGAAAAGATTTATACTACAAAGTACAAGATTTTTCTTTTTCTAATATAGACAAATTTAGTACTGCCGGTATTATTACTAGATTAACTACAGATGTATCTAATATTCAAATGGCTTTTCAAATGATGATAAGAGTTGTTGTTAGAACGCCATTAATGCTTGTATTCTCTTTAATTATGGCATTTAATATTAACAGTAGATTATCACTTATTTTCTTAGCGTTAATTCCAGTTGTAGGAATTGTACTAGGCTTAATTAGCACAAAGGTACATCCTATTTTTAAGAAAGTATTTGATACATATGATAATTTAAACAATATCGTGGAAGAAAATGTAAGAGGAATAAGGGTTGTAAAGTCTTATGTTTTGGAAGGTAAAGAAACAAAAAAATTTAAAGATGTTTCTGATGATATTTTTAAAAATTTTATAAAAGCAGAAAAAATATTAGCCTTGAACTCTCCTGTTATGCAAATAGCTATTTATACAACTATTCTTCTTATCTCGTGGTTTGGAGCTAAAATTATTGTAAATACTGGTATGACACAACTTACAACCGGAGAATTAACAAGTTTAATTACATATGCAATACAAATTTTAACAAGCTTAATGATGATAACAATGCTATTAGTAATGACTACAATGGCAAGAACTTCAGCAGATAGGATTTTTCAAGTTTTAAAGGAAAAACCGGAACTTGCTAATCCAGAAAATGCAATTAAAAATGTAAAAAATGGAAATATCGAATTTAAAAATGTTTCATTTAGTTATGTAGGCAATAAAGAAAAAGAGTGTTTAAAAAATATCAATATTAAAATTAATTCAGGTGAAACTATTGGAATTATAGGGGGAACAGGTGTAGGAAAATCAAGTTTTGTTAATTTAATTCCAAGATTATATGATGCAACAGAAGGTGAAGTAACAGTAGGAGATGTTAATGTAAAAAAATATGATATTGAAACTTTAAGAAATGAAGTAGCAATGGTATTACAAAAAAATGTATTATTTTCTGGAACAATTAAGGAAAATTTAAAATGGGGAAAAGAAGATGCTACAGATAAGGAAATAGAAAAAGTTTGTAAATTAGCACAAGCAGATGAATTTATTCAAACGTTTCCAAATAAATACGATACTTATATTGAAGAGGGCGGAAGCAATGTAAGTGGTGGTCAAAAGCAAAGATTATGTATTGCAAGAGCATTACTAAAAAAACCAAAAATTTTAATATTAGATGATTCAACTAGTGCCGTAGATACAAAAACAGATAAATTAATTAGAAAAGCTTTTAAAGAAGAAATTCCAAATACAACAAAATTAATTATTGCCCAAAGAATATCTTCTATAGAAGATGCTGATAAAATTATTGTACTTAACAATGGAGAAATAGATGGATTTGGAACACATGAAGAATTATTAGAGTCAAATGAAATTTATAGAGAAGTGTACGAATCTCAAGTAAAAGGAAATGAATAAATAATAGAAAGGAAATAAAAAATGAGTGCAAATGGACCAATGGGAAGAAGAACTGTTATAACTGATGGCAGAAAACTAGATAGTAAAACGGCAAAAAGATTAATAAGTTATATTGCAAAGAATTATAAAAAGAAATTAATTTTTGTAATTATATGTATATTAATTAGCTCTGTTGTAGGGGTTTTAGGTTCATTATTTTTAAAAACTTTAATAGATGATTATATAGAACCATTACTTAATACCACTAATCCAGCATATACAGGACTTTTAAGGGCAATTACAATAATGGCAGGTATTTACTTAATAGGAGCACTTGCAAATTATTTATATAATAGGACAATGGCTATTATTTCGCAAGGAGTATTGAAAGATATTAGAGACGAAATGTTTACAAAAATGCAAACGTTTCCAATTAGCTACTTTGATACAAACACACATGGAGATATTATGAGCCATTATACAAATGATACCGATACATTAAGGCAGATGATTTCTCAAAGTTTACCAAGCTTAATGACTTCAATTTTTACCATAGTATCTGTACTTTGTGCAATGATATCAATTAGTATTCCATTAACATTATTTATTATGGTATTTGTTTTTGCTATGCTTAATATAACAAAGGTTGTCGCCGGAAAAAGTGGTAAATACTTTATCAAACAACAACAATCTTTAGGTAAAGTAAATGGGTTCATAGAAGAAATGATAAATGGACAAAAAGTTATAAAGGTATTTACACATGAAGAAAAAGCAAAAGAAGATTTTGATAAAATTAATGAAGAATTATGTGAATATATGACAAAAGCAAATAAATATGCTAACACTCTAATGCCAATTTTAAATAACTTAGGTTATTTAGAGTATGTTTTAGTTGCTATTATTGGTGGTATTTTATCTATAAATGGAGTGGCAGGACTTACTATTGGAGCAATTGCATCATTTTTACAATTAACAAGAAGTTTTAACCAACCAGTTATGCAAATTTCTAACCAATTAAATGCAGTTGTTATGGCATTAGCAGGTGCTGAAAGAATTTTTAAATTGCTAGATGTTGAACCGGAAATAGATAATGGATATGTTACATTAGTAAATGCTAAAAAAGAAAGTGGAAAAATAATAGAAACAGAAGAAGAAACTGGTATGTGGGCTTGGAAACACCCACATTCAGATGGAACTATAACTTATGAAGAATTAAAGGGACATATAGAATTTAATGATGTTGATTTTGCTTATACAGAAGGAAATACAGTATTACATAATATATCACTATATGCTAAACCAGGACAAAAAATTGCATTTGTAGGTGCAACTGGTGCTGGTAAAACTACTATTACTAACTTGATAAATAGATTTTATGATATAGAAGATGGGAAAATAAGGTACGATGGAATAAATATTAATAAAATTAAAAAGCCAGATTTAAGACGATCTTTAGGAGTGGTTTTACAAGATACTAATTTATTTACAGGAACAATAAAAGACAATATAAAATATGGCAGAATGGATGCAACAGATGAACAAGTTATAAATGCAGCAAAACTTGCAAATGCTCATGAATTTATTATGATGCTACCAAATGGATATGATACTATGTTAACATCAAATGGATCAAATTTATCTCAAGGGCAAAGACAATTGGTATCTATAGCAAGAGCTGCAATACATAATCCGCCTGTTATGATATTAGATGAAGCAACCAGTTCAATAGATACAAGAACTGAAAAAATAGTACAGGATGGTATGGATAAATTAATGGAAGGAAGAACAGTTTTTGTAATAGCTCATAGATTATCAACTGTTAGAAATTCTAAAGCTATTATGGTTTTAGACCATGGAAGAATTATAGAGCGAGGAACACATGAAGATTTAATAGAGCAAAAGGGACAATATTACCAATTATATACAGGTGCATTCGAACTAGAATAACCGTATTTAGAACAGAGCAAAAATATATAAATAGTTACTTACATA
>CANQAB010000084.1 GCA_947589445.1 uncultured Clostridia bacterium
ATAAGTACGTGTCGATAAGTTTTTTTACACATTTCTAAACTTACACTATTAAGGTTTTGCAACTAGCGAAAATATTCGTAGAAATATAAATAAATTATTAGAATTTGTATTTACATTCAAAATTAAATATGTTAAAATTCAGTTATAGTTTTATTTTTATTATACTACTTTTTAAAGGAGTGCTTATTATGAAAATTTATAATCTGCGGAAAAGGAAACTTTTGCAAGCTTTGAAAAAAGCTAAGAAATCTAATAAAAATAGTATTTCTCTAAAAATACTGTATACCTCAGATAAAATTTTTCTTGAAGAGATTGGATATGGAGTTCTTCCTACTAATCGTAAGAATTGGTATAAAATTTTTAAAGTTGTATAAAAAGATAAGGAGTCAGTTTTTCTGGCTCCTACTTTAATTCTTCAAGTTCTTTTATTCTATCTCTTAATTCTGCTGCTTTTTCAAATTCCATTTGGCTAGCATGTTTTAGCATTTCATCTGTTAATTTACTAATAATATCTTCTATACTTTCTTCTTTACTAATGTTATACTCTTCTTGTATTTCTTCTACTTTTGTAGCAGAAATAGCATCTCTTATAGATTTATTAATTGTTTGTGGTACAATTCCATTTTTTTCATTATATTCTTTTTGTATTTTTCTTCTTCTGTTTGTTTCAGAAATTGCTTTTTCCATGCTTTCTGTTAACTCGTCTGCATACATAATTACTTTTCCTTCTGTATTTCTAGCAGCACGTCCAATTGTTTGTATAAGTGAACGTTCAGAACGAAGAAAACCTTCTTTATCTGCATCTAAAATTGCAACAAGCGATACTTCTGGTATGTCTAACCCTTCTCTTAGAAGGTTAATACCAACTAATACATCAAATTCTCCTAATCTTAAATCTCTTATAATTTCCATTCTCTCTAATGCTTTAATATCAGAATGCATATATTTTACTCTAATATCAATTCCAGCAAGATAAGAAGTTAAATCTTCAGCCATTTTCTTTGTTAATGTTGTTACTAAAACCCTTTCATTTTTATTAACTCTTATTCTAATTTGTTCTATTAAATCATCAATTTGATTTTCAATAGGTTTTACTTCTATTTCTGGATCTAACAACCCAGTAGGTCTTATAATCTGCTCTACCACATTTTCTTTGCTATGTTCCTTTTCATATTCTGCTGGTGTTGCACTAACAAAAACACATTGATTAATTCTTTCTTCAAATTCATTAAATTTCAAAGGTCTATTATCAAAAGCAGATGGCAATCTAAAGCCATAATTTACTAAAGACTCTTTTCTTGCTCTATCTCCATTATACATTGCTCTTACTTGTGGTATAGTAGCATGAGATTCATCCACTAACAATAAAAAGTCATCTGGAAAATAATCGAATAAAGTAAATGGTGCAGTCCCTGGTTTTCTACCACTAATATGCCTTGAGTAATTTTCAATTCCTTGACAGAATCCTGTTTCTTTCATCATTTCTATATCGAAATTCGTTCTTTCCTCAATTCTTTGTGCTTCTATTAATTTATTTTGAGATTTAAAATATTTTACTTGCTCCTCCATTTCTGCTTCAATTGTTTTAATTGCTCTTTCCATTTTATCACTTGTTGTTACATAATGAGAATTTGGAAATATCATAACATGTTCTCTTACTGCCATTGCCTTCCCTGTTAACGGATTTATTTCACTAATTTTTTCAACTTCATCCCCCCACATTTCAATTCTAATTGCACTTTCACTTTGATCTGATGGGTAAATTTCAATTATATCTCCTTTTGCTCTAAAAGTTCCCCTTTTAAAATCAAGTTCATTTCTTGTATACTGCATTTTGATTAACTTTCTTAGTATATCGTCTCTTGTTTTTAGCATACCTGGTCGTAAAGATACAATCATATTTTCGTAATCTATTGGGTCTCCCAAACCATAAATACAAGATACAGATGCAACAATAATCACATCTCTTGTTTCAAATAAAGAAGCTGTTGCAGAATGACGTAATTTATCAATTTCGTCATTAATAGATGCGTCTTTTTCTATATATGTATCTGAAGACGCAATATATGCTTCTGGTTGGTAATAGTCATAATATGAAACAAAGTATTCTACGTTGTTCTCTGGGAAGAACTCCTTAAATTCGCTGTAAAGCTGTCCTGCCAAGGTTTTGTTGTGTGCTAAGACCAATGTTGGCTTTTGTACTTTTTCTATTATATTTGCCATTGTAAAAGTCTTTCCGAGAACCTGTAACTCCTAGAAGTGTCTGGAATTTCTTGCCTTCTTTAATTCCATTAGATAAGTATTCTATTGCTTGTGGCTGGTCGCCAGTTGGTTTATAGTCTGAATGTAGCTTAAACACTGCATTTCCTCCATTTTTTATAAATTCCCAAAATTTGGTACACGAATTTAGGTCACCTAATTTGAATTTTGAAACAAAATAACACAAAACGGTATGTTTCTAAGAAATTATAGCATATGGTAGACAAAAAAACAAGATAGCTAAAAAACTATCTTATTAAAATTCATGTGTAAATTTTTACGATAAGTCATATTTCCTTCTGTATCAATAGTGATTCCATCTTTATTTTTTACATAGAAACCCGCTTTTCCATCTGAATTAATATACTTTTTGGGATGTATCTAAAAAACACCTTTCTTAAAGAATTCTTCTTTCTTCTTGATATGTCTAGCTTTTTCATCATACTGACATATGTTACTCCATGTTTTTCTGTTAAAGATTTTATTAATTATTTTATTTCTATTATTGTTTTTTCTTCTTTTAAATTCTTCTAGTTCCTTTTCCATTATTTCTGTTTTATCAACTTTTATATCATTGTATTTTTCAAGTCTATCTTTATTATGTTTTTTTGACTCGTCCCTAAAGGCATATTTTCATTACCATACCTAAGCTTTCCTAATACTTGTCAATTTCTGTACCATTTTTTAAATATACTTTTATCTGTCTTATAATATGAGGAATATTATAGTTCCCTGCAAACTTTGAGTTATCTAATAATTCATCGGTTATAGTGACCCATTCTAACTTATTTTTCTCTTCTATTAAAGTTACTTCATGTTTTAAAATGCCATAATAAACTTGTAGATTATTTTCATATTTAAAATAGTTTAAATCCATAAAATGTTCTAATACTATATCCTTATTAGATATTCCTGTTTCTTCAAATAACTCTCTGTATGCAGCATCATCATTAGATTCATTTTTTTCTACTTTACCACCTACAAAATTATACTTCCCTTTATATGGTTCTTTTGCTCTAATACAAAAAAGTACTTTATCCAAATTTTTATTAAATACTACTATTAAATTTAATTTTCTCATATTCTTCTCCCTTAATTTACTTTACTATTGAAATTATTATTCCAACATCACCATGTTTTTGGAAACGTGATTTTTAGACACATCCCTAAAAGCATTTTACCAATACTTATTTTTACCTCTTCTTTAATATCTACTAAATCATTATTTTATTTTTTATTGTAATCATCTAAGAAATGATGAACTTCATCCTTTTTTCTATATGAAATTAATGTGTCTAAATTCACGTTTTGTGCACTTCTAAAAATATTCATATCTACCTTATCGTACACTTGTCTTAATTGTGCAATTAAATTTTTTATTTCTTCTCTTTTTGAGCCAAACCTTTCATCATCACGTAAGTTATATTTTTCTGTAACTCTGCATGCACATTGTATAAAATCTAAATTATGCCTCTGTTTCCAGCTTATAATACTAGCTTCTTTTACATAATATAGCGGTCTTATTAATTCCATTCCCGGATGAGATGTACTTTTTACTTTTGGCATCATAGTTTGCATTTGAGCCCCATAAAGCATTCCCATTAATATTGTTTCAATTACATCATCAAAATGATGACCTAAAGCAATTTTATTACATCCAAGTTCTTTTGCTTTCTCGTACAAATATCCTCTTCTCATTCTTGCGCATACATAACAAGGGTGACTTTCTATATTTGCTACTGAGTTAAAAATATTAGTTTCAAAAATGGTAATTGGTATATTTAATAATTTAGCATTTGAAATAATTTTTTGTTTATTAATTTCATTATATCCTGGATTCATACTTAAAAATACTAAGTTAAAATTCATTTTGCCATGTTTTTTTAATTCTTGGAAACATTTTGCCATTAACATAGAATCTTTGCCACCTGAAATGCATACTGCAATTTTATCTCCATCTTGTATCATATCAAATTCTTGAATACCTTTTATAAACTTTGTCCAAATTTTTTTTCTATAATTTTTTATAATGCTTCTTTCTATTTCTAAATATTTTTCCAATTTAATTAGTACCTTTCTTTTTCATTATATTTAAATGTGTATTTTGATTAGTATTTTAACATAAAAACATATAATTATCAATTTTTTATAAAATGAATTTTTTCGTTTGTCCCCTTTTTTTATTTTTAAAAGAAAAAATTATTAATATTTTTATGTAAATTTAACGTT
>CANQAB010000085.1 GCA_947589445.1 uncultured Clostridia bacterium
AATGGAACAGGATTAGTAGTATGTGCAGTATGTGGTTCTCCTGTTTTATAATCTATCATTTGTTCTGCATTTCCATGGTCAGCTGTAATTAATAAAACTCCATTTACACTTTTTACAGCGTCTACTACTTTACCTACGCATTCATCTATTGTTTCAATTGCTTTTACTGCTGCATCTAAATTTCCTGTATGTCCTACCATATCTGGATTTGCAAAATTTAAAATAATACTATTATATTTTTCACTCTTAATTGCTTTTAAAACATTTTTTGTAACTTCGTAAGCACTCATTTCCGGTTTTAAATCATAGGTTTCTACTTTTGGTGATGGTACTAAGATTCTATCTTCGCCTTCATATTGTTTTTCATTTCCACCATTAAAGAAAAATGTTACATGAGCATATTTTTCTGTTTCTGCAATTCTTAATTGACTCAATCCACAATTACTAATGTACTCTCCAAAAGTATTTTTTAATTCATTTGGTTTAAATGCTACTTTTACATTTGGCATTGTTTCATCATATTGTGTAAAACATACAAAATACAAATTTTTTAATTTTGCAGTTTCAAATTCATTAAAATCTTTATCTACAAGAGTTCTAGTTATTTCTCTTGCTCTATCTGGTCTAAAATTAAAGAATATAACAGAATCATTATCTTCTATTTTTGCTATTGGTTTATCACCATTACATATTACCGTAGGTTCTACAAATTCATCAAATACTTCTTTTTGATATGAAGATTCAATTGCCATTACAGCAGAAGTTGATTTCACACCTTCTCCTTTTACCATTGCATCATATGCTTTTTGAATTCTTTGCCATCTTTTATCTCTATCCATTGCATAAAATCTTCCTGATATTGTTGCAATTTTACCTACTTCTTTTTCTTTCATCTTTTCTTCAAGTTTCAAAATATAGTTTTCTGCTGATGCTGGTGGAGTATCTCTACCATCTAAGAAACAATGAACATATACATCCTCAAACCCTTTTCTTTTGGCAAGTTCTAATATAGCATACAAATGACGAATATGACTATGTACTCCTCCATCTGATAGTAACCCCATAATATGAAGTTTAGAATTATTTTTTTTACAATTTTCAATTGCTGTACATAATTCTGGTATGCAAAAGAAATCACCATCTTCTATAGTTTTAGTTATTCTTGTTAATTCTTGATATACAATTCTACCTGCACCAATGTTTGTGTGTCCTACTTCTGAATTTCCCATTTGTCCATCTGGTAATCCCACATTTAATCCACTAGTATATATTTGTGTTGTTGGATTTGTTTTCATTAGTTCATCAATATTAGGTGTTTTTGCTATTTGTACTGCATTTCCTGATGGGTTTGCATTATTTCCAAATCCATCTAGTATCATTAGCATTGTTAGTTTTTTATTCATTATGTTTTTACTCCTTTTCTTTTTAATTCCACTTTTTAAACACTTTTTACAATGTTTGCAAATTCTTCTGGTTTCAAACTTGCTCCACCTACTAATCCACCATCTATATCAGACATAGTAAATAATTCTTTAGCATTTGAGGCTTTCACGCTTCCACCATATTGTATTATAACACATTCTGCCACATCTTTTCCATATATTTTCTCAATTTCCTTTCTAATTTCTTTAATTGTACTATTAGCATCTTCTGATGTTGCCGTTTTCCCTGTACCTATAGCCCATACTGGCTCATATGCAATTATAATATTTTTAACTTGTTCTTGTGTTAGACCATTTAGAGCTAAACGTGTTTGTGATGTAATTACCTGTGAAGTAATTCCTCTTTCACGTTCTTCTAGTGTTTCTCCTACGCATACAATTGGTTTTAGTTCATTTTCAAAAGCAGATTTAATTTTTTTATTTACAGTTTCATCTGTTTCATTAAAATATTGTCTTCTTTCAGAGTGCCCTATAATGACATATTCTACACCAATTGACTTTAGCATTTTAGGTGATACTTCTCCTGTATAAGCACCTTTTTCTTCCCAATGCATATTTTGAGCTCCTATTTTTATATTTGTATTTTGTGATGAAAGTAGACTATAGAATAAATCTATATACGGAACACATAAAATAACCTCATTTTTTGTATCCTTTACTAAGGGTGTAAATTCCTCTATAAAAGATATTGCTTCATTAGGAAGCATATTCATTTTCCAATTTCCAGCAATTACTTTTTTTCTCATTTTTTTAATACCCTTTCTTTTATAATATTAATAAGTTCTTCAATAGATTGTTCATCATAATTATTACGTAATATATAATCAAATTGTTTCTGTAATTTTTTATTTTTTTCAAACTCTTTGGCTTGTTCTTCAATTTCTTGAAGTCTTAAGTTCTCTTGTTTTTTTTCTAATTTTCTATCTTTTAAATTTTGTTTTGCTATATTTAAATCATTTGGTACAATATAAATAGAAAATACATTATCTGTTTCTTTCTTTAGTTGATAGATAATAGTATAATGTAATTCTATAACACTATCTTTATTAGATTTTATTTGCTCTGTTGCATATCCATATCTATAACCTAAAAATTGAAAAGTTAACATTATTTTTTTATTTTTTTCCAATTTATCAAATTCCTGTTCTGTTACGAAGAATTTATCTATTCCCTCTTTTTCACCTTTTCTTATTGGTCTCGTTGTATATATAATTTGATTATTTAAACTTAGTTTTTCTTGTATTTTCTTTTTTAGAAATGATTTTCCAGAGCCTGTTACTCCTGACAATGTTATTACCATTATATACCTCTTTTATTTTACTATTACATCGTTATTTTTTTCAATTCCTTGATAAAAGGATGTAACTTTTTCAAATATCTCTTCATATCTTTTATCATATGGAAACTTTGTTTTTCCTTCTCTTATTAATTTAAAGCATTGATTCATTGGAACCCATAATATCTTTTCTACTTCTTCTTTTTGTATATGAATATCTATATTATCCGTTAGTAACGCATAAAATTTTATAAAAAAATTTCTTTTTTTCCCTTTATTATCAAATGTTAAATCCATTTCTGTTATTGGTTTTAGTTTTGTAATTATTTCATTTCTTGCATTTTTTTCTTCTTCTATACTGCCTGAATGTAATTCTTCTACATATTCTCTTATCATTGCTTGTGTATAGGTTTCCTCATTATCAACATGTCCTGAGCATAAATCTAGCTGTCCTGGCATTAATCTATTTTTGCTAGCTCTTTGTTCAATTAATACCTCTCCATTTTGATTAATTACAAAGCAAGTCACACCTTTTAAATAATTTTCTTCTTGCAATTCTTCCTTTGAATTTATTTTTCTTATAAATCTTTTTACTTTATCGTATACTTTATAATATTTAATTTCCATAATAAATTCCTCTATTTCTCTTGTAAACACTCTATTCCTGGTAATTTCTTTCCCTCTAAAAATTCTAATGAAGCTCCTCCACCAGTTGATATATGTGAAAATTTGTCTGATATTCCTAACTTTTCAATTGCTGCAGCTGAATCTCCTCCTCCTATAATAGTGACAGCATCTGTATCTCCTAAAGCCTTTGCTAAGCTGTTAGTTCCTATTGCAAATTGTTCAAATTCAAATAATCCAACTGGTCCATTCCATACAACTGTTTTTGCCTTTTTTAATTCTTCTACATATATCTTAATTGTTTCGTCTCCAATATCAAATCCTTCCCAACCGTCTGGTATATCTGTATATTTTACAACTTTACTTTCTGTATCTGGCTTAAATTCTTTTCCTATTCTTGTATCAGCAGGTAACATAAATTTTACGCCTTTTTGTTTTGCTTTTTCCATTAATTCTTTTGCTAGGTCTAATTTATCCAATTCACAAATTGAATTTCCAACATTATATCCCATTGCTTTAAAGAAAGTATATGCCATAGCTCCGCCTATCATCAAAGTATCTACTTTTTCAAGTAAAGCCTCTATTACTCCTATTTTATCAGATACTTTTCTTCCACCTAATATTGCCATAAATGGTCTTTGTGGATTATTTAAAGCATCTCCCATAAAATTTAATTCTTTTTCAATTAAAAAACCTGAAACTGCTGGTAAATAATCTGCAACACCTGTTGTTGAAGCATGTGCTCTATGTGCTGTTCCAAATGCATCATTTACATATATGTCAGCAAAAGATGCTAATTTTTTTGCAAATTCTGGATCATTGTCTGTTTCTTCTCTATGGAATCTAACATTCTCTAAAAGTACAATTTCTCCTTCTTTCATATTTTCTACTAAGTTTTTAGCATCTTCTCCTATAACATCTTTAGCAAGTTTTACATCTTTCTTTAATAATTTTGATAATTCATCTGCAAC
>CANQAB010000086.1 GCA_947589445.1 uncultured Clostridia bacterium
TTTGCAATACATACTCTGCGCAGTTGGGGCGTTGCGATGAAAATTTAAATAAATTACCGGGAGCGGATATAGATATATTGATGTACAAATTACAATTTATAAAATTATAAGGGAGGATTTAATAAAATTGCAGACAGTTATTTATAATACTAAATCTGATATTCTTTTTGTTAATAATATAATAGATAAACTAAACAATGGTGCAGTTGGTATTTTTCCTACAGATACTGTTTATGGAATTGGATGTAATGCTTTAGATTGCAAAGCTTTAGAAAAGCTTTATAATATTAAACAAAGAAGCCTTAATAAGCCAATTAATATATTGGTATCAAGTATAGAAATGGCTAAAAAATATATAGAAAATATTAACACAATAGAAGAAGAATTAATGAACTATTATTGGCCTGGTGGACTCACTATTATTTTTCAGAAATCTCATATTATTCCAAATTTATTGACTGCTGGATTTGATACTGTTGGGATTAGAATTCCAAATAATAAGGTTTGTTTAGATATTATTGACAAATTTGGTTTTCCTTTAGCTATGTCGAGTGCAAATATCTCAAATAAACCACCAGATAATAATTTAAATAGTCTTATGTTAGATTTTTCTTCGAAGGTAGATTTTATAATAAATGATGGTGAATTACATAACGAAATTCCCTCTACTATTGTTAAAGTAGAGGATAATAAAATAAATATATTAAGAGCAGGTAGCATTTGTAGAAGTGATATATGTAAATATTGGGAGGTAATTTAATTATGTTAGAAAATATTGTTGTAAAGTACTTAATTACATTTTTTTTGGGAATGTGCCCTATTATAGAGATTAGAGGAGCTATTCCTGTAGGAGTTGGATTGGGACTAAGCTATTTTGAAGCATTTATAATTGGTTTAGTAGCAAATATTATTCCTATTTATTTTATTGTTAAATATATTGGTCCAATTTTTGATTTTTTAGGCAGATTTAAATTCTTAAAGAAGATAATTGACTGGGCAAGTGATAAAGCTACGAAGCATATAGAAGAAAACGAAAGATTACAAAATTTTACCGCTTTAGGTCTTTTCTTATTTGTTGCTATTCCTCTACCTGGTACTGGTGCTTGGGTAGGTTCATTAATTGCAAACTTTTTACATGTACCATTAAAAAAAGCTTGGATTCCATTATCTTTAGGAGTTTTAACTGCAGGATGTATTATTCTTATTGCAACAGGAAGTGTTGTAACAATATTTGAACATATGTAAGAAAGGCATTTCGCCGAGTAATTTTCTATTACAAGAAAAGCGACTATGTCGCCTTTTCTTCTCGCCGATTTGAGTTTCCGAACATAGTGAGGAAATCTCAAAGGCAATAGAGATTGTAGCATTTTTATATAATAGAAATTTCGGAGAAATTTCCTATTATATAAAAAAAATCACATTTGATTTCAAATGTGATTTTTTTATTAAACATTATCTTTTATATAATCTACAACGTCGCCAACTGTTACAACTTTTTCTGCATCGCTATCTGGGATTTCTATATCAAATTCTTCTTCTAAAGCCATTATTAATTCTACTATATCTAAAGAATCTGCTCCTAAATCATCTATAAAAGACGCTTCTTGTGTTACAGCATTTTCTGCAACTCCAAGTTGTTCTACTATAATTTCTTTTACTTTTTCAAAAACTTCTTCTGAACTCATTATAAAGTTCACCTCCTTAATTTATTTCTGTTTTTCTTATTTGTTATATTATAACTGTCTATGTTTGTCAAGCTTTATTTTAAAATTTTTAAATTTTATAGTTATAATTTAGTAATAATGTTTTTTTATTTTATAATATTCCAAAGATTTACCTTTATTGTAGTAAAAGTTATTATCAATCGCTCGACTTTTCAAAAAATTTAATTTAAATACACTTATCTTGTAATCATAATTTTCAATTTTGCATTTTAATTATAACTTTTTTATTAAGCCTCAGTAGAATAATCATTTTTAAAAGTTTTAACATTTGAAAATTGTTCTATCATCATATCTACAGCTTTATTTTTTGCGAAATTTTCTGCTTGTTTTATTGTATAATAGAATAATCTTTCATCACTACTTCCATGTGCCTTTATGACTGGTTTTTTTACTCCTAAGAATAATGCACCACCATATTCTTTATAATCCATTGTTTTCGCAAATCTTTTTATTCCTGGCATTGCAGGTATAGTAGCTATTGTGGATAATACTGATTTTTTTAAACTTTCTGATAATGTAGTTTTCACAAATTTTCCAAGTCCCTCTACTGTTTTCAAAAACACATTTCCTGTAAAACCATCGCATACAATTGCATCTATCTTTCCAGAAAATGCATCTCTTCCTTCTACATTTCCAACAAAATTTATTCCTAGTTTTTCTGATTCTTTTATTAATATTTGATAGCTTTCTTTTATTAAATCATTTCCTTTTGTAGCTTCTGTTCCTATATTTAATAAGCCAATAGCTGGATTTTCTATTTTATATGTATTTTTTAAGTAAATTGTAGCCATTTGTGCAAATTGTACTAAGTTTAATGGCTTACAGTTTGTATTGGCACCAGCATCTATTAACATTAATCTTTTTTTGTATGCCGGAAGCATTGGTGCCATTGCTGGCCTATCTATTCCTCTTATTCTACCAATTAATAATGTTGCTCCTGTTAATAATGCCCCTGAATTACCAGCAGATATAAATACATCTCCCTTCCCTTCTTTTAGTAAATTAAATCCTACTACCATAGATGAATCCTTTTTATGTTTTATTGCATCTGTTGGTTTATCTTCCATTGTTATAATCCCTGTTGCATTATATATACTTAGTTTAGGTGATATTTCCTCTATTTTATTTTTTCCATAAAATTCTTTTATTTTTGAATTAATTATTTCTTCGTTTCCTACAAGCATTATGTGTGAATCTACTTCTTTTACTGCTTTTACCGCTCCTTTTATTACTGCATCTGGTGCGTTGTCTCCTCCCATTGCATCTACTATAACAATCATATTTTCCTCCATTTTTGTACTTAATTAATATGTTATTCAATATGTTACTATTTTATTATTTATTATAAAAAAAAGCAATACTTTTTTAATAATTCACATTAATGATTTTACTATTTTATAAAGGTATTAAATTATTTTCAATTGGTGTTATTTTGATTTAAAAATATAATTTTAAGAAATAAATTATTGTGGCAATTTTCTTGCCGAATGCCAAATTCTACGAATAAAAACTTCTTTGAATTCAATTTTATACATTATTCTATATGATTTATAAATCAGCTCTCTTTTATTTGTTTCATTAAATTCTGGTACTTTCCTTCCCATATATGGTGAAACTTTCAGATATTCTATTAATTTCAGAATTTCATTTACTGTTTTTATAGAATAATAAATTGAGTCTTGATTAATATAATTATATATTTGAAATAAGTCGTTATTTGCTTCTCTAAGCCAATTTAGTTTTACCAAATATGTTCTCCAATACTTCTTCTGTGGTATAATGCACTGCTATTCCTAGTGCTTCCTCTTTATCTTGTTTTTCAAAGGTAGCTATAATAATATCTGATTCTGTAGAGTTTGGGTCATTTAATATTTCCTCTAATTCTTCTATTGTTTTTTTTCTATAACATTGTATTTTTTCTTCGTTTGTCATGAATATCTTCTCCTTTTCTTAGTTTGTTTGGTAATAATAATTTAATACCTTTTAGTTATTATATTATTTTATTGATTATTTGTCAATCTTTTTTCTTATATGGCAAAAAATCCACGATTTTTCCTATACAAGAAAAAATAAGAAAAATCAAAGATTTTTCTTTAATGTGTTAGTGCCTAATTTGAGTTTTCGACTGTAAGGAGAAAAGAAAGGGCTGGCAATTGTAGCATTTTTATATAATAGAAATTTCTCCGAAATTTCTATTATATAAAAAAGAATTCCCTAAGGAATTCTTTTTTTATTTTTTATTATTATTCAAGTATTTCTGCTACTATACCAGAACCTACTGTTCTACCACCTTCACGAATAGCGAATCTTAATCCTTTTTCAATAGCGATTGGTGTGATTAATTCAATTGTCATTGATACGTTATCTCCTGGCATTACCATTTCTGTTCCAGCAGGTAATTCAATAACACCTGTAACGTCTGTTGTTCTGAAGTAGAATTGTGGTCTATATCCATTGAAGAATGGTGTATGTCTTCCACCTTCTTCTTTTGTTAATACATAAACTTCTGC
>CANQAB010000087.1 GCA_947589445.1 uncultured Clostridia bacterium
AATTAGTTCTCTTTTTTCTTTTTTACTTGAGGAATTACAATTTCTTTTTTCTTTTCCTTATCATCTTTTATTTTAGGCTTAGCAATTGAAAGATGGGTAGAAACATCTGAAATATCTAAATCTTTACCTGTACCAGAAACAATTTCTATTTTTTTTGGCTTTTCATCGCTCATAAGAACCTCCCATTTGATAATATAAATACGTTATTAATAATATAAATAAATATTACCATAAAAAAAATAAAAATTCAACTTTTTAGAATTTTTTTGTACTCTTTCTTACTTCACGACTATAATCATAACAAAAAAATTTTTAAGCAAATAGTTGACAAAAATATACTGTAATGTTAATATAAACTAAAAATAGGTCGTCGATTATGCTGATTTCTACAATAAAATATTAAAATTTTATATTATTTTAGGTCAGTATAGTCAAGAAAAAAACTTAATGAAGAAAAAACAAAAGTGAAGGCGGAGCTTACAATGAATAAATTAGAAGTCATAAAAGCAGATTATAATGAAACAAAGTTAAGTATACTAATTACAGAAGTAAATTGGCTATTAGCATATTGGACAATTTCAAAAAAATACAATAATAGATTTATAAAAAAATATGGAGAAGATTTCTTTGAAAGAACTAAAGAAATACTAACAGTAAAAAATCTAAAAAATGGAACAGAAGAAAAAATAGAACTAAAAGAACCAACAAACAACTACTACATAAAATTTAATTACTCAGACTCTATCTATCAAGTAGAGTTATCTAGAGTAGGTAAGCAAGACGATAAAGATTATGGATATAAAATAATATCTAATAAAATACAATCACCAAATATAAAAATTTTAATAGACGATTATAATAAATCTAAAATAAAATTTAAAAACATAAAAAGTGGCGAAGAATTAATAGAAACAAAATATTATAAAAAGAACGAAAATTCAAAAGAAGATGTTGAAAAATTATATAATGACTTAATAAAACCTGCATGGAACGCATATAAAAAAGAAAATGGATATAAAGAAAAATAAAAAGGAATAAAATATATGAAAAACGTTAAAGGTTATTTAAGTATGGTTTTGCACACGCATCTGCCATTTGTAAATCATCCTGAAGATGATAATCACATAGAGGAACAATGGCTTTATGAAGCAATATCAGAAACATACTTACCACTTATAAAATACTTTAAAATGTTAGTAGAAGAAAAAGTACAGTTCAGAATAACAATGTCACTTACGCCACCTCTACTTGAAATGCTAGATAATAAAGTACAACAAGAAAAATATATAAGATATTTACAAAAACATATAGAACTGTGCCAAAAAGAAATTGAAAGAACTAAATATACAAATAATCAAGAAAATGAATTAGCAAGGTACTATTACGATAGATATAGCAATGATTTATATATGTTTAAAGATGTATTTAAATGCGAGTTAATACCTCAATTTAAATTTTTACAAGATGTAGGAAGACTTGAAATAATTACTTGTTGTGCAACACATGGTTTTTTACCAATGCTTTATATAAACGAAAAAAACATTGAAGTACAAATAAAGTATGGAGTAGAAACATACAAAAAGTATTTTGGAAGAAAACCTAGAGGAATATGGCTTGCAGAATGTGGTTATGTTCCAGAAGTGGAAAAGTATTTAAAAAAATATGAAATAGAATACTTTTTAACAGAAATGCATGGAGTAATTTATTCTAAACCGGTTCCAGTTTATGGAGTATATTCGCCAATAGTTACTCCTAGAGGGGTAGCTGTATTTGGAAGAAATGTAGGATCAACTATGGAAGTATGGAGTAATACAACAGGATATCCGGGAGATTCTAATTACAGAGAATTTACAAGGGATATTGGTTATGACCTAAATTATGAATACATAAAACCATATATAACCCACGATGGAGTTAGAATACCTACAGGTATAAAGTATTATAGAGTTTCAGATAAAATGGATAATAAGGATTACTATAATCTTCAAAGAGCAAAAGAAACTGCCGAAACACACGCATATGATTATATGCAAAAAAGTATTAAGCAAATAAAAATGGCAAATGAATATACAAAAGGAAAACCGCCAATAATTGTAAGTATGCAAGATACTGAGCTATATGGTCATTGGTGGTATGAAGGTCCATATTGGTTATATATTTTAATTAAGAAAATTTATTATGACCAAGATGAAATAGATTTTATTACACCAGGAGAATATTTGGACAAGTACACAGAATTACAAGTGTGTGAGCCAGCAATATCTAGTTGGGGATCTGGTGGTACAAATGCGCAATGGATGGAATGTGAATATGCAGATATATATATTCATTTAGATATAATGGCTAAAAGAATGTGCAAGTTAGCAAAAAAATATAAAAATGAAACAGATAAGTTAAAAATTAGAGCATTAAACCAATGTGCAAAAGAGTTATTACTGCTTCAAACGAGTGATTGGTACTTTAACCTTACTTGCTATAGAGTAATGGAATATAGCTATGAAAGAATAAATACGCATATAGAAAGATTTAATAAGCTGTATGAACAGATAAAAGATGATAAAATAGACGAGGAATTTTTAAAGGATATAGAATGGAAAGATTCAATACTAAATGATTTAGATTACAGGATTTACCAATAAAAAGTAAGGCCAAAAAATTAACAATAGATAATTAATTATATAAATTTTTTATTTATATAATTTTAATATAAAATATTAATAAATTTAAGGAGGTTATTTATGGAAGAACTTAATGAAGAAGAAATGAAAAACATAGGAGGAGCATGTAAGGGTACAGCAGTGAAAAAAGGATATCGTCAGATGGTATTGACTCAACGTGGTTGGACTACGATTGATGTTATACCTAGATTGAAATTAAATCACTGGCATCTTGAGTCTTATGGAGGTGGATCCGCTGGCGGTAAAGTTATTGATGGTGTAAAGTTATCTGGCGAACGACTAAATGTTCATACTTTGAGTACTATAGGATATTTCCATCTAGTGATAACCTTAAAGGGAGGCGGTGGGGTAAATACGAGAAAAGAATATAAAATTCAATTTGTGCACAAAAAACTCTGTTAAATATAAGTTTGTGTTTAACAAAGATTACTACCAAATAATATTTGAGTCAAATACATCTAAAAAGCTTCAACATTTTTTAAAATTTAATAAATCTTAGATACAATTATTTTGCGCTTATCAATACCTACATAAAAATTTTAGCAATTACATTTTATTAGGCATTTTTGATAAGTGCTATATTTTTATGAATAAATTTTCTGTCTATTTATGTATTTTTTTATTTGTTTTTTTACAAAACTTGACAATCTAGCATAGATGATGTTAAATATAATGTATATGAGCTATAAAAAGTAATTTTGGGGGAGAAAAAATGGATATAAAAGATTTAATTATAAAAAAAAGAGATAAAAAAGAATTAAATGAAGAAGAATTACATTTTTTTATTCAGAAATATTTTAAAGAAGAAATTTTAGAAGAACAGGCATCTGCACTATTAACATTAATGTATACAAACGGAATAACAGAAAAAGAAATGGCATATTTATCAACAGCAATGGCACAAACAGGACAAGAATTAGAATTATATAGAATTTCAAATCAAATAGTGGATATTCATGCTATTGGAGGAATACAAGATAAAATTATAATAATGCTAGTATCAATTTTAAATGCTTTAAATATACCAATTGCTAAAGTTACTGGTAGAGAACTAGGAATGCTAGATCGTTTAGCTATAATTCCTGGATTTGAATTAGGAAAAAACATAGAAGAGCTAGAAAATTTAATAAATAATTCAGGCTTAGCAATAATTAAAGAACCAATAGATATGGCACCAATAGAAAATAAGTTATATAGACTTAGAAATGTAACTGCATGTAATGACTGCATTCCATTAATTGCAATGAGCATAATGAGCCAAAAACTGGCAGTAGGAGCTAGAAATATGTTGTTTGACATTACATGTGGAGAAAATGCATATGTAAAAAATATAATTGATGCTAGAAAGTTAGCAAAATACTTAGTACAAATAGGAAATAATCTAAACAGAAATGTACGATGTATAATTACAGATTTTAATGAGCCAATAGGTAAATATTTTGGAAATTTAGGGGAAATTAAAGAAGTTATTGATTGCTTAAATGGAAAAATGGCGGTAGATGTTGCGGATTTAATTTTAAATATGGGAAGCGA
>CANQAB010000088.1 GCA_947589445.1 uncultured Clostridia bacterium
GTTCCTAAAACAGCAGAAGAATTAATTCTATTACCTGGAGTTGGTAGAAAAACTGCAAATGTAGTTATGCTTGATGCCTTTGGAATTGCTCAAGGAATTGCCATAGATACACATGCAAAAAGAATTTCTAATTTAATTGGCCTTTCAAAAGAAAGTGACCCACTAAAAATAGAACAAGATTTATTAAAAATTTTTCCTAAAGAATATTTAAAAGATATTAATCATCTTTTAGTATGGCATGGACGAAATACATGTGTTGCAAGAAAACCTAAATGTAATATATGTCCAATAAATGAATATTGCAATTTTTTCACAAAATAAAACTTTTTACCTTGTATATTTTTTTATTTTTTTGCCATAATATTCATTGTGAGGTGGTAGTTTTGACCAACATAAACTGTGATGCAAAATGTATTTATCAGAAAAGTGGAAAATGTTATTTTAATAAAGTAAATGCAAGCGTTTTAACCCCTGATTCTAATTGTGCATATTTTACTAGTAAAAATAAAGATAATAAATAAAATATATTACATTTAATAAAAAAGTGGTACTCCACTTTTTTTGTGTTTTGTGTGAATTTGATTGACAAATTTATTAATTAACTATAAAATAATTTCATAAATACTGTTTATTAGTATAAAATTCATATTTAGGAGGATTAAAATGTCTAAAAGATTTTCAAAAATTTTATTAACGCTATTACTATTAATAGTAATTATTACTTCTTTTTCACTATGTTTTGCAACAGATGGTGAAGTTTCAAATACAGCAACCGAAAATAGCTCTGAATCAACTACAAATAGTACTGAAACATCTACAGAAGGAACAGATTCAGAACAAGAAATTTATTCAGGAGACTTGTATTTATTTGATGACAAAATTGTTATGGACCAATTAGTCGATGGAAATGTATTTATTTTTGGTAAAGATGTCCAAATTACTGGTCAAGTAAATGGTAATTTATATGTTTTGGCTAATAAAGTAACTTTTGGTGCAACTCCAGAAGAAACAGAAAATGGAATAGAATATAATACTTATATAAGATATAGTATTTTTGCTTGTGCAAACTCTATTTATTATAATGGTGCTTGTAATGATTTATACGTTGCAACAAATAATTTAGAAATGACATATGATTCTTATGTTGTTAGAGATGTAAAAGCTGTAGCATCTGACATTATTTTTAAAGCCGCAATTGGTAGAGACGTTGATCTAAAATGCAATACAGTTCAATTTGGAGAAAATGAAGATAACGCTATTATTTATGGAAACTTAAGATATACATCTGGTTCTGAAGCAAATATTCCAGAAGGATTAATTAATGGAAATGGTTCTGTTAGCTTTACTCCATTATCTCAGAAGAATCAAGATACTAAAACTTCTGTTATAGATACAATTATTAATTTATTAACATGTATTATAACTGTATTGGCTATTTATTGGCTTGCAAAACTATTTGCTCCAAACTTCATAAATAAACTTTCTAATAATAAATTATCTGCAATAGATGTGCTAAAAGCTTTTGGTATAGGAATACTTACTGTTATGGTATTTATTGTTTTACTAATTATATTATCTTTTATAGCAATTGGTTGGAAATTAGCATTTTTATTAGTATCTTTGTTTATAGCTTTATGTATTGTTTCAACTCCAATTTTAGCTATTATTGTAGCCAACAGATTAAAAGCTGTACTTAAAATTAAACAAACTAGCATAGTACTTGCACTTGTATCTATTGTCCTTTATGGAATACTTTTAATACCATATGTAGGTCCAATATTATCAATTATTATTTATTTAATAAGCATTGGAATGATGGTAAATATGTTAATACCAAGAAAAGAACTTACTGAAGAAGAAAAAATCGCTATTGAAGAAGCAAAAAAACAAGCTATTGAAATGAAAGAAAAAAGAAAACAAGAAAAATTACAAGCAAAAGAAGAAAAAAAGAAGAATAATAATAATTTGTAATAAAAAACTATTTTAAAGCAGGTTATACAAATAACCTGCTTTTTTTATTCTAATAATTTAACTTTTACTTTTTCCGCCTTGTATTTATTAGTATCTTTATCTAATACAAATTCTGTTAACGTATTTACTAAACTGTCTTCATTTTGTTTTAAATCTGTTGTATAGTATAATTTTATTTCCGGTATATCTAATTTATTAGTAACAATTTCCTTAAATACTTCTGCCATATGCTTATCATCTTCACATACAAATATCAGTTGTGGTACCATAGAAAAACCAGAATCTCCTGGCACAAAATTTTTATAAAAATCTTGGTACAACTTCATTTTATCATATAATTTCTTTTTCCAATCTTCTTCCCTTCTTATTGCTTCAAATAAGAAAACAATTGATTTATTAGCTTTAGTTAGCTTAACACTTCCACCAGTTGCTTTAAATACTTTTCCTAAAGATTTAGCAGTTAATGATGGTTTAGCAACATATGAATCAAACGCTTTCACCTTTCTTAAATATGCAATAATAATTTGATTTCCTGCCAACCTTTTTTTTATCATTCCTATTGGTTTAGTATTGTCTGTTTGTTGCCATTTACATTCTAGTTCTCTTGATGTTAGTAAATATTTTCCCATTTTTTCTAAGCAATAAACTTTATAGATTCCTTTTCCTTCTTCTGAAGAAAAATAATATCTTGTTAATATTTTAGATTTTACTAATTGCTCTAACTTATTATTAAGTTTGTCCTGTGATTTATATTCTACACCTTTATAATCTAACATCTGACATAACTGCCTTGATGTTACAAATTCTAATTCATTAACAATATTTAATATTTCAAAATGAATATCTGTAATATGTCCTAAATTTATTTTATTAATAATTTGGTTCATAGATACATATCCATCTTTCCCATCAAATACCTTTATTTCACCTTTTCGCATTGCAAATGGTGATTCCTTTGCTTCAATCTGGTTATCCTCTACCATATTGTACCTCCTAATTATAATCTATGCAATTATTTTATCATACATTTAATATTTTGTCTAATTTTGCTTTTACATTATTTTAATAAATATTCTACCTCTTCTTTTTTTAAGTATCTCCATGTTCCTATTCTTAAATCTTTTACTCCTATATTACCAATTTTACTTCTATGTAAAGCTTGTACCTTCTTTCCTATGGCTTCACACATTTTTCTTACTTGTCTGTTTTTTCCTTCATGAATTGTTATTTCTAGTCTTGAAATATTTTTTTCCTCATCTGTTTTAAGTATTTTTACCATAGCTGGTTTCGTAATATAATCTTCTATTTCTATACCATTTTTAAGTTGTTCAATATCTTGTTTTTTAACAATTCCTTTTAGTGTAACTGTATAAGTTTTATTAATTTCATGCTTAGGATGAGTAATTTTGTATATAAAATCTCCATCATTTGATAATAATAATGCTCCGGATGTATACATATCTAGTCTTCCAACTGGAACAATTCTTTGTTTAACTTTAACTAAATCTAAAACAGAATCTCTATTGAATTGCTCTTTTACAGTTGTAACATAACCAATTGGCTTATTTAATAAAATATATACTAAATCTTCTTTTGTATCTATTTTTTTATTATCAAGCAAAATTACATCATCTTCCGGATTAACTTTACATCCGAGCTCTGCAATTTTATTATTTACTTTTACTCTTCCCTGCAAAATAAGTTCTTCGCATTTTCTTCTAGAAGCTACTCCGGCTTCAGCAAGATACTTTTGTAAACGTATTTGTTCCATTTTTTCTTCCCTTCTATTATTTAGTTTTGTCGCTATCATTAAATTAAATATTTAGTAATCTCTCAGCCTATTTTTGAGCACGTTTTTTTCAAAATTAGACCCTCCAAGCCAAGGGGTATTCCCCGCCTCA
>CANQAB010000089.1 GCA_947589445.1 uncultured Clostridia bacterium
GTTAAAAATAATAAAAAATGTCTAGATTAAGTTCTGGGCTTTTTTATTATGAAAAATTAATTTTTATCCAAAAATGCTTGAATAATAAACAAATGTTTGATATAATTATAAAAAATTAAAAATTGGAGATGATAATATTGAGTAATTTACAAGCAAAAGAATATAAAAATTTTGAAGAAATAAAAAAAATTAGAGTAGATGGAACAGAATATTGGAATGCAAGGGAACTAAGTGAAGTTTTACAATATAAGAAGTGGGAAAATTTTGCTAAAGTAATTGATAGAGCAAAACTAGCTTGTAATAATAGTGGTTTTGAGATTCAAGACCATTTTCCTGAGGTCAGGAAAATGGTCGAAATAGGCAGTAATACTGTAAGAGAGTTATTAGACTATGAACTTTCAAGATATGCTTGTTATTTAGTTGTACAAAATGGAGATCCAAGAAAAGAAGTAATTGCTCTAGGACAAACTTATTTTGCAATTCAAACTAGAAGACAAGAAGTAGCAGATTATTTTAATCAATTAGATGAAGATAATAAAAGATTAGTAATTCGAGGAGATATCAAACAATGGAATCAAATGTTACTAGAAGCAGCTCATAATGCAGGTGTAATAACAAACCAAGAATACGCAGAATTTCAAAATGCCGGATATATGGGATTATATGGTGGTTTAACGGTAGATGATATACATAAAAGAAAAAAGTTAAAAGATAACGAAAAAATATTAGATTTTATGGGAAGTACAGAATTAATTGCTAATTTATTTAGAATATCACAAACAGAAGAAAAACTAAAAAAAGATAAGATACATAGCTGTAGTAAAGCAACTTCAACTCATTATGAAGTTGGAACAAAGGTAAGAAAAGCAATAGAAGATATTGGAGGGACGATGCCAGAAGATTTACCAACACCAGAAAAGAGTATTAAACAAGTTGAAAAAGAGCAACTAAAGAGATTAAAGGACAAAAAAACTAAATTAATGTTAGATGAATAAAATTAAAAGTGATAAATGGTTAAATAAAAATAATGAAAATGTAAAATTTGACAGATTTACAAAAATATGTTACAATTAAAACCATATTTAAGAGTTTATCTAGAGTGATTATACTCGAGCGGTAAAGGGTAGCAAAAATAGAAATGTTACTTACACTTAAAAGTAAGATATATAAAGTCTTGCAAAGGAGTCTTAAAAGATTCTTTTGTGAGATTTTTTGTTATAGGAGGTAAAAAAATTATGGAATTAATTAAATATGATAATATTGAAGACTTTGTAAATGAAAATATTGACTTAATATTAGAAAAAGAATGGCTCAATTGTTTAATGGTAGGAAATTGTTTAGAAGGATTGAAACAAAAGGCATCTAATTGGCTATTAGCAAAAGTTACAGAAAATAATAAAACAGAACTGATAATGCTTTATAGAAAGCCTTGGAAACTATTATTATATTCACCAACAGATAATAAATCAGATGAATTATTTAGATTTACAGCTAAAGAAATATATAAAATAGATCCAAATTTGCTTGGAGTAAATGCTGAAAAAGAAATAGCAAATAAATTTACAAAATATTATTGTGAAATATCAAATCTTAGTTTTAAAACACATAGACCACTAAGAATATTGTTATTAACACAACTGAAAAATGCTGATTTAAATCAAGAGTTGAATTTTAGAGAAGCAGGAATTAGTGATAAACCTACACTGCTTAAATTCATTAAAGACTTTTATGAAGAGGCAGTAGATGAAAAATATACAGATAAAGAAATGAATGAAAAATTTAATACATATATGGAGAGAGGATATTATGTTATAGAAAAAAATAAAAAAATTGTTTCACAAGCAGTATTTGCAAGAGATCTGAAAAAAGGAAAATGTATAAGTGGAGTTTATACTACTAAAAAAGAAAGAGGAAAGGGATATGCATATAATTTAATTTATAGAGTTTCTAAAAAAGCTTTGGATGACGGTGCAGAATATTGTGTATTATATACAGATGATGAGAATCCTATAAGTAATCATGTATATGAAAAAATAGGTTATCGTAGAATGGTTGATTGTGAAGATATAGAGTTTTATAAAGAGGAGAAATAGTTATGTTAAAATTAATAAAACCAGATAAAAAATATTATAAACAGTATAAAGAAATGATGGATGAATGGAATATGGAAGGTTCTAGAATTGCACCTTGACCATTACATCTTAAATATCATACAGAAGAATATTTTAAAGAAATGTTATATAGAGTAGAGGAAGTGGAAAAAGGAGATAATTTAGGAGAATATGCATCATCAACTACATATTGGCTATATAATGATGAAACCAATGTATTGCTAGGAGCATCAAACTTGAGACATTACCTAACAGAAGATGGATTAAAATTATGGGGACATATAGGATATGGAATAAGACCATCTGAGAGAAAAAAAGGATATGCAACTGAATTATTAAGAATGACAATGACAGAAGCAAAAAAGAAAAATATAGACAAAGTTTTATTAGGAGCATATATAGGTAATATAGGTTCATGGAAGGTAATGGAAAAATGTGGAGGTAAACTCGAAAATATAGTCATTGAAGAAGAAACTGGACTTCCAGTAAAAAGATATTGGATAGATATTTAAGAAATTATAAAAAAGGAGAATAAAAAATGATAATAGAAAGTAAAAGATTGATCTTAAGAAATTGGAAAGATGAAGATATAGATGATTTAGTTGAAGGACTTAATAATATAAATGTTGCAAAATGGATGGCGGGAGTTCCTTTTCCATATACTAAAAAGGATGCTAAAAATTTTATTGAAATGGCTAAAAATCAAGATGAAAATGTTAAAATATCTTTAGCGATAATATTAAAAGAGAATAATAAGGTAATAGGTGGAACTGAATTAAGAAATATAAATAAAAAAGATGGAACTGTTGGTGGTGGTATATGGTTAAATGAAAAATATCAAAAAAACGGATATGGTACAGAAGCTTTTTCTGCTAGAATAAAATATGCTTTTGATGTATTAGGGTTAAGAAGAATAGAGAATGGATATTTTGCTAACAATGAAAAATCAAAGAGAATGCAAGAAAAACTTGGATATAAATATGAAGGGATAAGGAGAAAGAAATATTTATGTTTGGCAACTAATGAATATGTAGATGAATGTATTACAGGTTTATTAAAAGAGGAATTTATAGAATGGAAAGAAAATAATTAATCCTCTACATGAATTCTAATGTGCTTTATAAAATCAAGTCAAGGTTAAAATAAATGTGCTAACGCACAACCTTGACTAAATTTTAAAAGCACATTATTTTTCAATTAAGAGGGTTTAAGGATAAGTATATTTAATTAAGTAGACATAAGCACTATAAAGTCAAAAAATACCTCATTGAAAATGAAGGCAGGAAAGCGAGTGTTCACACATCGCCGATACACATAGAAGGGCAAGCCTTCTAGTATTAATCAATTAAGAAAAAAGTTATGTAAAAATGATGTAAAAATTCACCAAATGAATGTCTAAAAAATGCCTAGCAGAGTGCGAAAGTTCACTAAACGAACAGAAAAAATGGAAATTAGTATACTAAATGAACTAAAAGTTCAATATTTTTGAACTATCTAAATTGTAAATCATTTATATTGAACTGTCAATGGTTAATACAAGAATATTGAACTTTTATTTGCTTTTTATAACCGTTTATTCATTTTATTTGAATTTATGATGTTATAATAATTGTGGAGGACAAAATTATGAAACTTAAAACAATAGGAGAACGAATCCGGTATTACCGAAAATTAAAAA
>CANQAB010000090.1 GCA_947589445.1 uncultured Clostridia bacterium
TCAATACAGAATTCATTCCTTAAATGTTGCTTAATTATACTTAATCAAAAAGTCCAACTTTTTGGGTTCAGTACACAAAGTACAGATGTGAGCTTTTTTTATTTATGTAGTTGCTTATCAACCCAGTTCTTATACAGAACTGTTGCTAAGGCAACGTTTAATGTTAAAGATAACATAAAGGATATTATAAAAAATAGTATCACTTTAACCATAAGCATCACCACCCTTCCTACGAAGATTCGTAAAGATTGGTGGCAAAACCACATCTGCTTATTATCATTTCCTATGTTGGTTAGTATAACATACATTTTATAAGAAATCAATATAAAAGAAACAAATTTTCGTAAATGCTTTTAACACAAGTACTTGATTTTTATTAAATAATTTGTTAATATATTTATAATTTGATTGATAATTATATCAATCGTCAAGAGAGTTGACGAGTTGTAAATGTCTACGTCGTCAGCACCAATTTATAACAACTTACGAACTATAAAGTTTGTAGGTTGTTTTTTGTATATAAAACTAAAATGTTCTCTTTCTGGAAAGGAGAATATTTTTTACAAAGAGGAATGCCATATAAATATGTTGAAAAAATAAAAAATGTATCTAAAAAATATTAAAATAAATATAATAACCAATGATGAAGATTTAACTTAAAGTTATGTCTTCATTTTTGCATAGGAGGTAAAGTTATGAGTATGATAGTATATTATATGATTTTGGCTTTAGAAATTATGCAATCTCCGCAGTATCTATCTATACTAACAAAACAAAATGCTGTATGTTTTAAAACTTCATTCGAATGTTTAAAAATATTCAAAAATATTTTTAAACAGAATAGAAAATTATGAAACTGTATCAAGAAAAATACCTAATAGTAGAAGAATTTATACAGCTGGAAAAGATAAATTATATGTAAGCAAAATTATTGCACAAATTTTAAATGTTCAGGAATTAACTGATAGAAATCTGTAAAAAATATTGAAAAAGATAGACAAGTATAATAAAATATAAAAAATGCTTAAATTTTATTTATATTAATTGGAGGAATGAATATGGCAACATTTTATTTGATTAGACATGGTAAACCAGATTATACTTATGGTGATACTCATGGTTTTATAGGGCAAGGACATGATTTTGCACCATTGAAACAAGATAGAATAAAAGAGGTTATAGAAACATCAAAAGATGTTAGATTAAAAAATGCACAAATTATTGTAGCTTCACCATATACAAGAGCATTACAAACAGCTAGTATAATATCCAAAGAAACAGGACTAGAAATTGTAGTTGAGCCAGATATAAGAGAATGGCAACCAGATCTTACATATCAATACAAAAATAGCGATGAAATGAAAGGATACTATAAAGATTATATTGAAAATAATGGAGTTTATCCGATTAACGAAAAAAGAAAATGGGAGACAAAAGAACAATTAAAAAATAGAGTTATGTCTGTTATTGAAAAATATAAAGAAAAATATGATACGGTAATTGTAGTTGCTCATAAAATGGCTTTTCAATCTATTTGTAATTGTGGGGATATGAAACCAGCTGAAATTTTTGAGGCTACTTTTAAATAAAACTAGAAATGGAGAAAAAATAATGAACGAATATTGTAAAAATTTAAATGAAACAGTAAACGAATATTTTAATGTGTTATCAAATGAAATGCCAAATTTTTTATATGCTTATATCAATACTCCTGAGATGCAAAGAATAGGAAAAATTGGTTGTGACTGTGGAACAGACTATACTAAAATATTTAATAATAAGTTTTTTATTCAAATTTAGAACATAGTATAGGAGCTGCTTTAATTATTTGGGACTTTACAAAAGATAAAAACAAACAATTGATAGACTTTTTCATGATATTAGCACCCCTGTATTTAAACATTTCATTGATTTTTTATGAATGGAGATCATGAAACACAAGAATCTACCGAAGAATTAACAACATATATGATAAAAAATTCAAAAGAAATAATGGAATTACTAGAAAGAGATAATATAAAATAGATGAAGTAAATGATTATCATATATATCCAATAGCAGATAATGATACTCCAAAATTATCAGCAGATAGATTAGAATATACTTTCCATTTGCATTTTTATTGCTCTCTATTGACATTTACAAACTTTTGTTTTATAATTAATTACATTATGGGGGAGTAAATATGAACGATAAAATAATTATTAAGGGAGCTAAAGAACATAATCTAAAGAATATTAATTTAGAAATACCTAGAGATAAATTGGTAGTAATTACCGGACTTTCAGGTTCTGGAAAGTCATCTTTGGCATTTGATACCTTATATGCAGAAGGACAAAGAAGATATGTTGAAAGTTTATCTTCATATGCAAGGCAATTCTTAGGAATTATGCAAAAACCAGATGTAGAATCAATAGATGGACTTTCACCTGCTATTTCTATTGACCAAAAGACTACCTCTAAAAATCCACGTTCTACAGTAGGAACCGTTACAGAAATATATGATTATATACGTCTTTTGTATGCAAGAATAGGAGTACCATATTGCCCTAATTGTGGTAAAAAAATAGAAAAGCAAACCATAGACCAAATAGTAGAAAGTGTATTAAGCTTAGAACCTGGAACTAAAATTCAAGTTTTATCTCCAATTATTAGAGGAAGAAAAGGGGAATTTACTAAACTATTAGAAGGTTTTGTAAAAGAAGGTTTTGTACGCGCAAGAGTTGATGGCAATATAATAGAGTTAACAGATGACTTAGCTATAGATAGAAAGAAAAAACATAATATAGAAATAATTGTAGACAGATTAGTAATTAAAGAAGACATTAAAAGCAGATTAACAGAATCAATAGAAATAGCATTAAAACATGCTAATAATATTGTTATTATCAATACACCAGAAGGCGATAAATTATACAGTTGCAATTATGCTTGTCCAGATTGTGATATTAGTTTTGAAGAATTAACTCCAAGAATGTTTTCATTTAATAATCCATATGGAGCATGTCCAACTTGTGCTGGAATTGGTTATTTGATGAAAATGGATGAGGATTTAATTATACCGGATAAAAATAAAACTCTTTATGATGGTGTAAAAGCTTTTGGCGCAAGCACTATGAAAAAAGGCGAAACTATGGCAAAAATGTATTTCGAAAGTATTGGAAGACATTATGGTGTTGATATTAAACAGCCAATTAAAAAGTTACCACGTAGCTTTTTAGAGAAAATATTATATGGTACAGGAACAGAAGAAATAGATTTCGAATATACTTCTTATGCAGGAACAAGGAAGTTTAAAGCTCCTTTTGAAGGTGTAATTCCAACTTTAGAAAGACGTCATTCAGAAACAAAATCTCAAGGTATGAGAGATTTTTA
>CANQAB010000091.1 GCA_947589445.1 uncultured Clostridia bacterium
TAAACCAGCTGCGGATCCAGAAGAAAATCTTTCACTGTTTTGAAATTCCCTCAACTCAATATTTACATTATTTATATACATATAAATAAAAATTTCACTTAAAACTAATATTAAAATCAATACTATAGATATTATTATTAATATTTTCTTACTCTTTGTCATATTAATCTCCTACTTCTATTTTATGATTCAATATTATAATACTACAAAATCTATAAAAATACAATAAGGGTTTGGGACTTGTCCCATAATCCGAATTTTGACTAGAGAAGAAAATTTCAATGCTTGATAGAGTACCAGTGGGAGTACAAAAATTATTTAAGGTACAAGCCCATTCAATTTTAGATAATAATTCTTTGCTTATTTTAATTTCTTTTTTGATTACAGTAATCATCTTACACCATCCCTTCGTTTAAAATCAAAGGCATCAAAAAAATCAACCTTTTACAGTTGATTTAATCATTTTCGTCTGGTGCGACGATTTTACTTATTGGAGCTTCCAGGCGGAATCGAACCGCCGACCCCAGCCTTACCATGGCTGTGCTCTACCTACTGAGCTATAGAAGCATATTAGAGATGCTGACACTGCTTATATTATATTCTCTTCAGCATCTACTATGTTTTTTATTGCTTTCTTTCTTATTCTTTGAATTGCATTGTCAACAGATTTCACTTGTGTATCTAATTTTTCTGCTATTGTTACATAGCTTTCTCCTCTAATGAATCTTGCTAAAACTTGCTTTTCAAAATCACTTAGAGATTTATCTATTGCATTTTCTACTCTTTGATAATATTCTTTTTTTGTAATTGTATCTAATGGGTCTTCTGTTAAATGTGAATTAAATACTTCCAATACAGTTGTATCATCATCATCGTCATATGCTGCTGTATTTAGAGATAAATATGAATTTAATGGTATATGCTTTTGCCTATTAGAAGTTTTAATTGCCGTAATTAATTGTCTTTCTATACACATATTTGCAAATGTTTTAAATGAATTTTGTTTTGTTGGATCAAAAGATTGAATAGCCTTAAATAGACCAATCATTCCCTCTTGAATAATATCTTCTTTCTCTGCACCAATCATAAAATATTTTCCAACCTTCATATTTACTATGTCTTTATACTTCTCTATTATAAAATCAATTGCATATTTATCGTTAGATTTAACTAAAGATATTAATTCTTCGTCTGTCATAGAACTATAATTATTATTAACTGAGTAAAAAACATTTGCATTTTTCATTATTGTATTTTTGTCCTCCACAATTGCTATTACATAGAATAACTATTTTATATAGCTTTTTCTATGTTTATAGAATCATTATATTTTTAAAAAAATAAAATGTCAATAGATATTTTAATATTTTTAGCTATTTCAAAGGTTTTATTGATAATTTTATCAAATTATAATATAATAAAGAAATAATAATATCATATATAAGGAGATTTAAAATAATAAAATGGCATTTGATGGATTAATAACCAAAGCAATTGTTACTGAATTGAATAATACTATAGTTGGAGGAAAAATAAATAAAATATATGAACCCAACAAAAATGAAATTATTTTAGATATATATAATAAAAAAAAATTCTTGCTTAATATTTGTATTGATTCTACTAACTGTAGAATCAATTTAACCAACCACTTAAAATATAATCCAAAAGTTGCCTTAAATTTTTGTATGCTTTTAAGAAAATATTTAAATGGTGCTAAAATAATATCTATTGATACTTATCATTTAGATAGAATTGTTATTATTGAACTAGAAAGTTATAATGAATTAAATGATCTAGTAAATTATAAATTAATTATAGAGTTAATGGGTAAACATAGTAATATTATTTTTATAAATAAAAATAATATTATAATAGACTCAATTAGACATATATATTCTAACCAAGCTCTAAGAAATATTCTTCCTGCGAACCCATATACCTTTCCCCCTTCTAATAAATTAGATTTATTAAACATTAAACAGGAAGATTTTATTCATTCTATTTCTGAAGACGGAGAAAAGAACTTAATAAATAGTGTTCAAAAGTTATTTACAGGAATTAGTAATCCTTTTATGCATTTTACATTAAGAAAACTAAATATAAGTGCAGAGAAATATACTTCTAATGATTTAATAAAATTATATGTATATTTTCAAGATTTAATTTTGTTAATATCTAAAGGTTGTATTACATGTGAAGAATTCGAATTTAATAGTAAAAAAGATTTTACTATTACTCCATATAATACTAAAATTTCATCTACTTATATAAATTATTTTATAGATAAATTTTACTATAATAAAGAAACTGAAGAAATATTTATTAACTATAGAAATAATGTTTTAAAGCTTATATTATCCTTATTAAATAAATATAACAAAAAACTATTAAACATTCAAGAAAAAATTATAGAATGTCAGGATATGGATAAGTATAAACTATATGGAGAGCTAATTACATCTAACTTATATAGAATTAATAATAATATAAATATAGATAATATTAAGTTGGAAAATTATTATAATAACAATCTTTTAATTACTATTCCATTAGATAAAAAGATTTCACCATCTTTAAATGCAAAAAAATACTTTAAAAAATATAATAAATTAAAAAATACATTGAATATTATAACAATTCAAAAATCACAAATACAAAGTGAAATATCATATTTAGAAACAATTGTCTATTCTTTAGAAAATTGTAAGAATATTGAAGATATAAATGAAATACATGAAGAAATAGAAGAAAATATATTAAAAAAATCTTCTTATAAATCTTCTGCTAATAAATCTAAACAAAAATCTACCAATATTCTTTCTTATAAAATAGATGGATTTGAAATTTATGTAGGTAAAAACAATACCCAAAATGATATTGTAACTTTTAAAATATCAGATAAAGATGATGTTTGGTTTCATGTTCAAGGTTTTCATGGAAGTCACGTAATTTTAAAAACAAAAGGAAAGGAAATAACCGATGATAATCCCATAATAATAAAATGTGCAAAACTTGCTGCATTGCATAGCAAGGCTAGTAATGAGAAAAAAGTTTTAGTTGATTATACTTTAGTAAAAAACTTAAAAAAGCC
>CANQAB010000092.1 GCA_947589445.1 uncultured Clostridia bacterium
AAATTTTCGAGCAAGTTACGGGTGGGGACCGGCAAGCTTAGAGTATGTTTAGAAAAATTTTCGCAAGGAAATTTTGCAATACATACTCTGCGCAGTTGGGGCGTTGCGATGAAAATTTAAATAAATTACCGGGAGCGGATATAGATATAGTGACTTACAAATTACAATTTAAAGAATTGTAACAATTTATTAAAAACTTGAATAATATATCATATACAAAAGAACAAAGAGTTTTAAGAATTTCACATAGGGAGGTCTTCTAGAATGGGAAATTGTTGTGGTTGTAATAGTGAAATCTTATGGTTCATTATTCTTTTCTTACTACTTTTCTGTTGCGGATGCGGCAATAGATGCTGTTGCAATAACTAACTATCCTAAACAGAGCTAAATGTACATTTGAAAGGGGGGAATTTAGATGCCAGAGAACAGAGGTTGCGGATGTGGCGGTTTCGGTTTTGGTGGAGATTGCTGCTGGATAATCATATTAATAATCATACTTTTCTGTTGTTGTGGTAACAACAATAACTGTGGTTGCTAATTGAAACATAGAACAAAATGAAGAAAAATCAAAGATTTTTCTTCATTTTGTTCGTACCCAATTTGAGTTTTCGACCGTAAGGAGGAAATCTCAAAGGCAATAGCGATTGTAGCATTTTTATATAATAGAAATTTCCTAATTATATAAAAAAATAGTACTGATTTATAGTACTATTTTTTATTATTTTCTAATAGGTCGTTTTGGATTAGTACATTCCTTCCATACCTTCTGGGATTTCATGTTCATGTCCACCACAACCACATTTCTCTTCTTTTTTATCTGTTACAATGCTTTCTGTAGTTAATATCATAGAGGCAATACTTTCTGCATTTTGAAGAGCACTTCTTGTTACTTTTGTAGGGTCTACAATTCCTACTTTTTTCATATCTACATATTCTTCGTTTGATGCATCAAATCCAAATCCTACATCACTAGCTTTTACCTTTTCTAAAATTACTGCTGGCTCTAGCCCTGCATTTCTAGCTATTTGTTTAATTGGTTCTTCTAATGCTGAAAGAATAATTTTTGCTCCCAATTTTTCATCATCTTTTAATTCTTTCATCAATCCTTCAACTTTAGGAATAATATTAACATATGCAGTTCCACCACCTGCTACTATTCCTTCTTCAACTGCTGCTTTAGTTGCAGATAAAGCATCTTCTATTCTTAATTTTTTTTCTTTCATTTCTACTTCAGTTGCTGCACCTACTTGAATTACTGCTACACCACCTGCTAATTTTGCAAGTCTTTCTTGTAAGTTTTCTTTATCATATTCACTTAAAGTTTCTTCTAGTGATTTTCTTATTTGATTTACTCTAGCTTCTAATTTTGCTTTATCTCCCAAACCATCTACAATAATAGTATTTTCTTTTTGTACTTTAATTTGTCTTGCTCTACCTAATTGCTCTATACTAGTATCCTTTAGTTCTAAGCCTAAGTCTGATGTAATTACTTCTCCACCTGTTAATATAGCAATATCTTCTAACATTTCTTTTCTCTTATCGCCATATCCTGGTGCTTTTACAGCAACTACATTTAAAACTCCTCTTAGCTTGTTAACCAATAATGTAGACAAAACTTCTCCTTCTATATCGTCTGCAATAATTACCAATTTTCCTGATGATTGCATTAAAGATTCTAATAGAGGTAATATTTCTTGTATATTTGAAATTTTCTTATCTGTTATTAATATATATGGATTATCTAAAATAGCTTCCATTTTTTCTGTATCTGTTACCATGTATGGAGATACATAACCTTTATCAAATTGCATTCCTTCTACCACTTCTACATCAGTTGAAGATGTTTTAGATTCCTCAATTGTAATTACTCCGTCTTTAGATACCTTTTCCATTGCATCTGCAATTAATTTTCCAATTTCTTCATTATTAGCAGAAATAGAAGCTACTCTTGCAATATCTTCCTTTCCATTAACTTTTGAGCTAATTTCCTTTAATGCAACTGTGCTAACAGCAACAGCTTTATCCATTCCTCTTTTAATTGCCATTGGGTCTCCACCTGCTGCTACATTACGAACACCCTCTTTAATCATTTTTTGTGCTAAAACGGTAGCTGTAGTTGTTCCATCTCCTGCAATATCGTTTGTTTTTGTAGAAACTTCCTTTACTAATCTTGCTCCCATATTCTCATAAGGGTCTGAAAGTTCAATTTCTTTTGCAATTGTTACACCATCATTTGTAATTAAAGGTGCTCCAAAGCTTTTATCTAATACTACATTTCTTCCTTTTGGTCCTAATGTTACTTTTACTGTATCTGCTAATTGATTAACTCCATTTAACAATTTTTTTCTGGCTTCTTCACCAAATTTAATTTCTTTTGCCATTTTTTAACCTCCTAATTTATAATATTGTTCATCTTATATCCAACTCAAGATGTTACTTTTTATTTGAATTATTCTACAATCGCAAGAACATCACTTTGCTTTACAATTAAATATTCTTCACCTTCGTATTTAACTTCTGTTCCTGCATATTTACTAACAATAACATTATCTCCTGTTTTTACGTACATTTCTGTTTTTTTACCGTCTATTATTTCTCCTGGTCCTACTGCAATTACTTCTGCAATTTGTGGTTTTTCTTTTGCAGCTGTTGATAATATAATTCCACTTTTAGTGGTTTCCTCGCCTTCTTTCATTTTAATTAATATTCTGTCTGCTAATGGTTTAATCATATTTTCTACCTCCTTTAAACAATTTTAGCAGTCTTTCTTTTTGACTGCTAAAATTTTATACCCATTTTTAAAAAAAGTCAATAGGTATTTTTATATTTTACATATTTTTCACATTTGTATAATTCATTATATGTAATGAATCTTCAAATTATGCTTTTTATTTACTTTTCAACTATCTATTAAACGTTTTCTAGTTCTTTTAGAAATTGTAACTTATTTTTCCTTAGCAGCTTTTACTAGCCCTATAAATAATGGACTTGGTCTATCTGGTCTAGATTTAAACTCTGGATGAAATTGTCCTGCTATAAAGTATGGATGTTCTTTTATTTCTACAATTTCTACTAAT
>CANQAB010000093.1 GCA_947589445.1 uncultured Clostridia bacterium
TGGTTTATGGCACCAGTCTTGAAAATTGGCGTAGGTTTGTAGCCTACCGTGGGTTCGAATCCCACCCTCTCCGCCATATTTAAAAGGTGAATAATATATTGGGTAATAACCTAGCTATTTATTCACTTTTATAATATAAAGATTTTAACCTAAGCGATTTGGAGATTTACCCAAGTGGTTGAAGGGGACGGTTTGCTAAACCGTTAGGGTTGCGTAAGTGGCCGCGAGGGTTCAAATCCCTCAATCTCCGCCAAAATACCTACTATTATTATTAGTAGGTATTTTTTTATACAATAGGAAATTTCTCCGAAATTCTTATTATATAAAAATGTTACAATCGCTATTGCCTTTGAGATTTCCTTACTTTGTTCGGAAACTCAAATCGGCGAGAAGAGAATTATTATAGAAAATATATTTTATAATAAAATAGTAGAGGAGAAGTGTATATATATGTACAGAAAAACATATGTAGAGGTAAATATAGATAATTTAAAAAGTAATGTTAAAAATATTACAAATTATTATAATAATTATAAATATTATTTTGGAGTTGTAAAGGGAAATTGTTATGGTCATGGAACAACATATGTAATTAATGAACTTATAGAAAGTGGTATTAATTATTTAGCTGTTTCTTCATTAGAAGAAGCATTAGAGGCAAGAAGAATTAACAAAAGTATTCCTATACTTTGTTTAGAACCAATAAGAATAGAATATATGGAAATATGTATAAAAAATAATATTACTATAACAATACACGATTATAATTATGCAAAAGAACTATTACAAAGTAAAATAGATAATAAATTAAAAATACATTTAAAAATTGATTCCGGAATGAATAGATTAGGATTTAAACTAAAGAGTGAATTAAATGAAATATATAGTGAATTAAAAGAAAAAGAAAATATTGAAATAGAAGGCATTTTTTCGCATTTTGCAACATTAGGAATAAACGATAAAGAATGGGATAATCAATTAGAAAAATTTAAAGAAATTACAAATGATATTAATTTAAAGGAAATACCAATTGTACATTTATATAAAAGTGCAGCATTTATAAATCATCCTAAGATAGACTTTTGTAATGGAATAAGAATTGGTATAGCAATGTATGGGTATTATTCAAATCCTGTATATAATAATTCAGGATTAAAAAATAAATTAAGAGCAATAAAAAGGGCTTTTTATAAAAGAAAAAATAAAGTAAGTGAAACAAATACTAAATTACCAATTGAATTAAAGCCAGCATTTAAAATGTATACTGAAATTATTCAAATAAAAAAATTAGAAAAATCAGAATTTGTAGGATATGGAGCTATATATAGAGCTAAAGAAAATGAAATAATAGGAATTATGCCAGTAGGATATGATGATGGTATTTTTAGAAAAAGTAGAGGGAGATACGTAGCAATTAATAACAAAAGATATCAACTTGTTGGTGATATAGGTATGGGAATGTGTAGTGTAAAAATCGATAACACCGTAAAAATGTATGATAAAGTAACATTAATAGGAGATAATATACCAATTAAAGAAGTAGCTATTCATAATGAAACTTCAATATACGAAATTTTGTGTAATATTGGTAAAAATATTCCAAGAGTATATATAAAAAATAACGAAGTAATAGCAATTGAAGAGGGAAAATAGTTATATTTAAAGGGAGAGATAAATAAAAATGAAAGATGATATAAAAGTTTTAATTATTGGAACAGATATAAATAGCTATTATATGTCAAGATGTTATCATGAATTAACTGGGAAAAAAGCAGATTTAATAGGAAAACAACCAATGGCATTTACTTCTATAAGTAAATTAACAAATATTCAAATAGAAAATAATTTATGGGATAAAAAAGTTTTTCTTGATACCTTAATAAATTATGCTAAGAAACAAAAAGTAAAAGAAAAAATATTATTAATTGGTACAAATGATAACTACGTGAAATTAATTGAGGAAAATAAAAATGAATTAGAGAAATATTTTGTATTTAATTATCCAGATATTAATATAATTAATAATTTATTAATTAAAGAAAATTTTTATAATATATATAAAGATATGGGCATAGATATGCCAGAGACATTAATATATAAATGCAATCAAAATGATAGCATAAAAAAAATAAAAGAAAAATTTAAAGAGTATCCAATTATTATTAAACCGAGTGACGGTGTTGAATATCATAAATTAGACATTGTGTTAGATAAAGTATATAAAGTATATGATGATACAGAATTAGAAAATGTAATTAAAAAAATAGAAAATGCAGGATATAATAAAAATTTAATTATACAAGAATTTATTCCTGGGGACGATTCTGCATTATTTGATTCTATTTTTTATGTTGGAAAAAATAAAAAAGCACAACTTGCATCATTTGCACAAATTGGTTTGCAAGAGCATACTCCAACAGGAATAGGAAATTGTACAGTATTAGTAAATGGATTCGACGAACATGGTTATAAAGAAGAAATAGTATATAAGTTAAAAGAGTTTATCGAAAAAATTGGTTATCAAGGTTTTGCAGAATTTGATATGAAGTATGATTATAGAGATGGAAAATATAAAGTATTAGAAATAAATCCAAGACAGTCAAGAAGCGGATATTATGTATCTGCCTGTGGATACAATTTGGTAGAATATTTAATAGATGATTTATTTTTTAATAAAGAAAAAGAATTTAAAATAATAAAAAATAAAATTGTATTAAGTTTTGTTCCTTTTAAAGTTATTAAAAAATATATTACAAATAAAAAATTGAAAGAAGAAATAATAAGATTAAAAAAAGAGAAAAAAATAATTAATCCATTAAAATATAAAAATGATAAAAGTTTTAAAAGAATAAAATATTTATTTTTAAGAGATAGAAATTATTTAAAAAAATATAAAAAGTATAAATTTTAAGAAAATTAATAGAGATAATTAAATAATAAAAAAATATTAAATATTTTAATAAATTATTAAAAATAAATAAAAATATTTTAAATAATAAAAATAAAAAATAAAAATAAAAAATAAAAGAGTTAATATTCTAATAAATTATGAATAAAAAATAATTATTAAAAATA
>CANQAB010000094.1 GCA_947589445.1 uncultured Clostridia bacterium
AATGACCAATATAACTTAAATGTACTCTTATTTGATGTGTTCTGCCAGTTTTTAAAATACACTTTATAAGTGAATAGTTTTCGTATTTTTTAATTAATTTTATTTCTGTAATTGCATAATCACCATTAGAAGCAACGCATCTTTCTATAATACTATCTTCTTTTCGTGCAACTGGAGCATTAATTATTTGTTCTTTCTTATTTAATATACCGTTTATAATTGCAATATATTCCTTTTGAAAAGTATTTGTTTTCATTTGTTTAATTAAACATTCTTGGATATATTGATTTTTGGCAAAGACAACAATACCACTTGTATTTTTATCCAATCTATTAACAGGTCTAATTTTCCTTTTTAAATTAATTGTATCAAAATAGTATTTAACACCATTTGATAAGCTATCTTCAAAATGATCCATAGAAGGATGAACAGGTATAAATGGTGGTTTATTTATAATTAATAATGCATCATCTTCATATAAAATTTTTAGGTCCATTTGAGTAGGTACAATATTGTTACAAATTTCTTCAAAATTCAAATTAACACTGATTGTATCTTTTATTTTTATCTTTTGATTTATAAAGGCAGGTTTATTATTTAGCTCAATTTGCTTTGCTTTTTTTAGCTTTACAATTAATCTATCAGACATTTTCCATTCTTCTTTTAAAACTTGATTTACATTTTCATATTTAGTTAATTCATTTACAATATATTCTAATTTCATAATATAAGTATATAGAAAAATATTTTTTAAGTCAATTGTAATTGATAGATGGATATGTTAAAATAAATAAAAAATAACAATTTAAAGGAGAAAATTTTATGCGAATTAGATTTAAACCATGGGCTAGACCAGAATTAGAGGCTAGTTATTTTTATGAAGATAATCCAGAAAATTATATAGGAAAGTGGAAAGAGAAGTTTGAAAATAAAGAAAATCCTATATATCTAGAACTTGGTTGTGGTAAAGGTAGTTTTATTTCAGAACTTGCTTTTCAAAATTCTAATATTAATTATATTGCAATAGATTTGGTAGATGCGATGCTTGGACTAGCTAAAAGAAAAGTAGAAGATAAATATAGTAGCAATAATAAAAAAGTTGATAATTTAATATTAGTTCGATATGATATTGAGAGAATTAACAATATTATAAATATAAAAGATAATATTCGAAGAATTTATATTAATTTTTGTAATCCCTGGCCGAAGTCAAAGCATAAAAAGAAAAGATTAACATATCCAAAACAATTAGAACATTATAAAGAATTTTTAAAAATAGGTACTGAAATTTATTTTAAAACAGATGATGATAATTTATTCAATGACAGTATACAGTATTTTACAACAAGTGGATTTAAAATAGAAAAGAAGACCTATGATTTACATAGTGAAGATATTTTTGAAGGAAATAATATTATAACAGAACATGAAAAAATGTTTACAGATGAAGGAATTAAGATAAAAGCATTAATTGCTAGATTAGAGTATAAAAATTAAAGATTAGAATTTAGAAATCGTAGTTTATACATGGAGGAAATGAATAAAATAATGATTAAAAAATTTTTTTTACATTTACATCTTGTTAATAAACACAGATGGATTGTTTTTAAATTATGTGTAAAGGCTGGTATTCCATTTAGAGGTTTACTTCATGATTTATCTAAATATTCACCGACTGAATTTTGGGAATCTGTGAAATTTTATAATGGTTCACATAGTCCAATTTTAGAAGCAAGAGAAGTAAATGGATATTCAAAAGCATGGTTACATCATAAAGGAAGAAATAAACATCATTCAGAATATTGGTATGATTCACGTGCCAAAGTGCCTTCTCCTATTATGCCATATAAATATGTTGTTGAAATGATTTGTGATAAATTAGCAGCAGGAATTGCGTATAATGGAAAAAATTGGACTAATTCTACACAAAAAGAATATTGGAAAAGAAATAAAGATACAGAATTATTAAATGAAAATGTAAAGAATCTTTTAACAGAAGCTTTCGAACAAGTGAGTATACAAGGAATTGATAAAACAGTTACAAGTAAAAATTTAAAAAGTTTATACAAAAAATATTGTATAGATGAGAGAATTTAGATATAATGATAAAAGTTAAAGAAAGGAGAAATATATGGATTTTATTAGTAGCATAAAAGAAAGAGCAAGAAAAGACATAAAAACAATTGTATTACCAGAAACAGAAGATGTAAGAATATTACAAGCAACTGAAAAAGTACTAAAAGAAAAGTTTGCGAATATTATTTTAATTGGAGATGAAGAAAAAATTAAGAAGTTAGCAGCAGAAAACAACATTGATTTAAATAATGTAAGAATAATAAATCCAGCTCGCTCTAAAAAATATAATGAATATGCAAACCTTTTCTTTGAATTAAGAAAGCATAAAGGAATCACAATTGAACAAGCAAAAGAAATGATGTTAAATTATGTTTATTATGGAATGATGATGGTTAAATATGGAGATGCAGATGGATTGGTTTCTGGTGCAGCACACTCTACAGCAGATACTTTAAGACCTGCTCTTCAAATATTAAAAACAGCAGAGGGAACCAAGCTTGTTTCTGCATTTTTCGTAATGGTAGTTCCAAATTGTGAATATGGTGAAAATGGAACTTTTATATTTTCAGATGCAGGACTAAATTCAAATCCTAGTAGTGA
>CANQAB010000095.1 GCA_947589445.1 uncultured Clostridia bacterium
TTATTTTTTTCAAAAAAGTAAAAATTATTCAAATTTTTTTTCACGTGTCATTAGTTTAGTAACAGCTTCTCGTGGTTGTAAACCATTATATAATACATCATAAACTGTATTAACAATTGGCATATCAATTTTATGAATTTTACCTAGTTTGTATGCTACTTCTATGTTATCTATACTTTCTATTGTCATACCTACTTCTTTTCGAGTTTCTTCTATTGTTTTTCCTTCACCAATTAACATGCCTGCTTTTCTATTTCTACTAAATTGACTAGAACATGTTACAATTAAATCTCCTAATCCTGACAATCCATAAAATGTTTCTGGATTTCCTCCCAGTGCTCCACCTAATCTTGCTATTTCTGTTAATCCTCTTGTTAGTAAAGCAGCAAAAGAATTATCTCCTAACTTTAATGCTATTAGGCTTCCAGCGCAAAAAGCAATAATATTTTTTAAAGAACCTCCTAACTCTACGCCTTTTACATCATTAGATAAATAAATTCTCATGTTTTCGTTTTTTAACAATTCATGTAGATCTTCTAATAGTTTATTATCAGTAGAAGCTAGTACCATTGCTGTAGGAACTGCTTTTGAAACTTCTTCTGCATGACTTGGTCCTGAAAAAACAGCAATAGGATTATTGGGTAATTCCTCTTTTATAATTTCATCTAAAGTATTTAAAGTTTCTGTTTCAAATCCTTTAGAACACATAATAATTGGCTGATTTTTTATAAATTCCTTATACTGTTTTACTACATTTCTTGTTACCTTTGATGGTGTAACATGAAATACATAATCAGAATCTTTAATGCACTCTTCAAAACTCTGTGTTGCTATTATATTATTTGGTATTTCTGCATCAGGCAAAAACTTACATTTTCTATTAACGTTAATTAAGTCTGCTTCCTCTTTTAAAAATGACCATATTTTTATATTATTTCCCAATTTAGCCATATGAATTCCTAAAGCTACTCCCCAACTTCCACTTCCAATAATTGCTATATTCTTCATAATATTACTCCTCCTATTTTTTCTTAAAAGATATAGTATTTTCTGTGCCATTTAATAATCTTTTTATGTTGCTTCTATGGTTGAATATAATAATTATAGCTATTATAATACTATAAATAAAATAATTTCCTGGTACTATAAAATTTTCTTTACTTAGAAATAAAGTTAATACTGGAAATAATATAGCAGATGCAAGTGAACCAGCTGAAACCATTCTTGTTAAAGCAATTAATAATAAGGCAAACACTAAACATATTAATCCTATTTGATAATTTGTTGTAATTAAAATTCCTAATGCTGTTGCTACTCCTTTTCCACCTTTAAATCCAAAATATATAGGAAATGTATGTCCCAATATTACAAAAATACCTGCAATTTGAACTAATATAGCACCATTAAGTTCTGGAATAATTTTATTATATAATAAAGCTATTAAAATGGCAACTACACCTTTTAAAATATCTAATATTAATGTAACTATTGCAGCTCCTTTTCCTACCGTTCTTAAAACATTTGTAGTACCAGCATTACCACTTCCTTTTTCTCTTAAATCAAATCCTGCTACCTTTTTACTTATTAATATTGAAAAATTAACACTTCCTATTAAATAAGCAATTACTCCCATAATAATATAATTTGGTATCATAAATATTATTCCTCCTTTATACTTTATATATCTTTATCTAACTTTTCTCTCACAATCATTCTAATTGGTGTACCTTGTAATCCGAATTCTTTTCTTAATTGATTAATTAAATATCTTTCATAAGAAAAATGAAATAAGTCCTTTTCATTTACAAATACTACAAATGTTGGTGGTTTTGTAGAAGCTTGTGTCATATAAAATATTTTTAGTCGTTTTCCTTTATCTGTTGGCGGTTGTACTAAAGCAATTGCTTCATTAAGTACTTGGTTAATAGTAGATGTATTTATTCTCATAGCATTATTTGCTGATACACTATTAATTAATTCAAAAAGTTTATTTACTCTCTGTCCTGTTTTAGCAGATATAAATATAATTGGAGCATAACTTAAATATGATAATCTATTATAAATATCTTTTTTAAATTGTTCAGTTGTATGGTTATCTTTTTCTATTTCATCCCATTTGTTTACAACAATAATAACTCCTTTACCTGCTTCGTGTGCTTCTCCTGCAATTTTAGCATCTTGGTCTGTTACTCCTTCTAATGCATCTATCATCATTAAACATACATCGCATCTTTCAATTGCAAATAATGTTCTCATAATACTAAATTTTTCTATGGAGTCTTTTATTTTGCTTTTTCTTCTTACACCTGCTGTATCAATAAATGTATATTTGCCATATTCATTTTCAAACTCTGAATCTATGGCATCTCTTGTTGTTCCTGCAATATTACTTACAATTAATTTTTCTTCTCCTAATATTTTATTTACTAAAGATGATTTTCCAACATTAGGTTTGCCTATAACAGCTACTTTAATAATATCAGTACTCTCTTCTAAAATATCTTTATCTGGTAATAAACTATATACCTTATCTAATACATCACCTATTCCCTTTGCATTTGTTGCAGAAATAGCAATTGGCTCATCTAATCCTAGATTATAAAATTCATAAATATCATCAGGTTCTTTTCCAAAATTATCTGCTTTATTGCAAACCAATACAATCTTCTTCTT
>CANQAB010000096.1 GCA_947589445.1 uncultured Clostridia bacterium
AACAGTTGGCAAGAAAAGTTAACAAACGAAACAAAAGCATGCAAAATAGTGCTAGAAAATAATAATTTAGCAAAAGCGAGTTCATTACAAATAAAAGAAAATGTACAAATACCAGAAAATGTAGGAGTAAATCAAGCATCATACTTAAACTGGGAAGTAGCATACAACTATGATGGAAGAGAATTAAAAGATGCATTAAACATTGGAATGGAAACACCAAAGGATGCATTACAGTCACAAGCAAGCCAAGTAACACAAAATGTTGAAACATCAGAAGGAGAAAGTGTGCCAATTAGTCTATCTGTTATACCAAGTATCACGCAAGATGTAGTGCATGCTGGACAAACAGTAGTATACAAAATAAGAGTAACTAATAATTCTAATAAAGAATTAAAAGATGTAGTAATAGAAGATACTATACCAGGAAATGCAATTTATTTAGAAAAAGAAATAGTAAGTGAAAACGGTATACCTTTATATAAAATAAATGAGAAACCAGAAATCAAATTAATGAAACATACTTTTAAAACTGTATTAGCAAATAAAACTTATGAATATGAAATTATGCTAAAAATGGCTGATATAGAACAAGAACAAGAAATAGTAAATTTGGTAAACTTAAAATATAATGAACAAACAATTACAAAAGAAAGCAAACTAAAACTAAAACCAGCAGTAATTGTAGCGAATTTAACAACATCATTAGAAATGAAAAAAGATCCAGTTTATATTGCAAATGACCCAGTGGAATACCGTATTGCAGTTAGTAATGTTTCAAAGCAAAAATTAGAAAATGTACAAGTACAATATTTACTATCACAATATATTAATTATACAGAAGGTGGAATTGCAAATTATGATGAATTTGAAGGATATATACTAGATAAAGAAGGAACATTAGCAGAAGATAATTTATTTACATATACAATACCAGAGCTACAAGCTGAAGAGACAAAAACAATAGTAGTAAGAGGTACAGTTAAGCAACTACAAGGTCCATATGAAGCAAGTATGGAAGGAGTTGCAAAAGTAATGGTAAATGAAGATATATATGAATCTAATTCAAAAACAATAAAAACAATGCAATCTGCCTTTGAAAGTAAATTAACTTCTAATGTAAAAGAAGGAACAACATTAAAATCAGGAGATAATGTAACATATACAATTACAGTAAAAAATATTGGAAAAGCAGATGGGGGAGTTACAGTAAAAGATATATTACCAGAAGAATTAGAGGTAAAAGAAGTTACTTATGGTAAAAATGGAGAAGAGTTAAATAAAGTAGAAATACCTAGTATGGAAACAGAAATAACAGAAAATTTACAACCAAATGAAACATTAACTGTAAATATAAAAGCAATAGTACAAGATATTGTAGAAGAACAAGATACTACGCTTACAGTTAAAAATATAGCAACTGTAAACGATGTTTCTACAAATGAGGTAAGTTTTAATGTTAGTATAGAAGGACTACAAGAAAATATCCCAACAAACCCAGATGAAGAAAATCCAACAAATCCAGATGAAAATAACCCAACAAATCCGGATATAGACGATCCAACAAATCCAGACGAAAATAATCCAGGTAATCCAGATAATAATAATCCAACAAAAAGTACATATACAATATCAGGTGTAGCATGGATAGATCAAAATAAAGATGGAAAAAGGGATGAAAACGAACCATTACAAGATAGTGTAATAGTAAGTTTAATAAATAAAGAAACAGGAAATTATGTATTAAACGAAGACGGAAGTAAAATAACAGCTACAACAGATTCAAATGGTGGATATAGCTTTGCCAATATACCAGAAGGAACATACCAAGTACTATTTGAATACGACACAAACACATATACAGTAACAACATACCAAAAAGAAGGAATAGAAGAAAGCTTAAATTCAGATGTAATGGCATCTACAGTAACAATAAATGGAGAAGAAAAATTATCTGCAATAACAAACGAAATAGAATTAAAGGCAAATGCAGAAAATATAGACATTGGATTAATTACAAATGCAGTATTCGATTTAAGTATAGATAAACAAATAGTAAAAACAGAAGTAATAAGCAAACAAGGAACAGAAACAAATACATATAAAGGAGCAGATACAGCAAAAGTAGATTTAGTAGCAAAATATATGGCAGGAAGCAATGTTATAGTAACATATAAATTTGTAATAACAAACAATGGAGATGTAGCAGGATATGTAAATAGCCTAGTAGATACATTGCCAAGTGGATTAGAATTTAGTTCAGAGTTAAATAAAGACTGGTATAAAGGAAGCGACGGAAAATTATATACAACATCACTATCTAACATAGCAATAAAACCAGGAGAAACATCAGAAGTAGAATTAGTTTTAACCAAAACAATGACAGAAGAAAATGCAGGGGTAATACCAAACAATGCAAAATTAGAGAAAATAAGCAACCTAGAAAATATAGCAGAGGCAGATAAAGCATTAGAAGATAATGAATCATCAGCAACATTAGTAATATCAATAAAAACAGGTTCAGTAATAATGTATACAGGAATAACAATAGCATGCCTAGCAATTATAGGAATAGGAGCATATATAATAAAGAAAAAAGTACTGGATGTAGGAATATAGAGGAAAGGAGGAAATAGAATAAATGAAAAAAACAATCAAAAAAATTATTACATTATTAATCATAATATTAATAAGTAGTATTGTAGCAGTGAGTGGACTAACAACAATGACATATTCCCCTAATGAAGGCGAGAACTTTATAATGCCAAAAGATAAAAAAACAATTGGTGTTAGTACTTGGGGCTGGAAAACGGACTTTTCTAGTGAACATAGGACTGAAAAAGCTAATACTCAATATAGTATACTTGATTATGCAAACGTATTTTGCGTAGAGGCTAATATGGGATTTTTGGGTCAAGAAAATTATGCAATGTCTGTATGTGGTCCATATACATGGTCAACAAATACAGCTACCAATAAGATGGAAAAGGGATTAATATACTTACTAGCGCAATATGATAAATATTCTGCTATGAATTATGGATATAAACCGGTTCAATTAGCTTTATGGAACTATCTAGATGAGTATAAAGATAATTTATCAGATGGTATAAAAGATATAGTATATCAAGGTAGCTACAGTAGTGATTCATTAAAATTGTCGTCAACAAGTCATTCTGAACAATATAACAAGACTGATGAAGCAAAAAAATTATATAATAATGCTAAAAAGTATTCTGGCTCTCCTGATTATAAAGTTACATTCTATATATTAACAGCATCAGGAGGACAAAAAATTTTAGTAGTTGAGAGTGCAGAAACGGAAAGTAAAGTAGATGTTTCACTACAAAAATATATAACACAAGTAAATGGAACAAATGTAGCACAAAGTAGAGAAAATAAAGGAACAAAAGGATATAATAATATAATTTATAATAAAAATATTAAAAAATCTGTTACAGTACCAGCTTCAAATGAGTCTTATAAAAATAATAAACCAGTTATGATAGAACAAGGTGATGAAGTAACATATAAGGTATTGGTATATAATAATGGAAGTGAGATTGCAAAAAATGTAACAGTAACAGATACACTACCAAATTCAAAATATATTGAATTAGAAAAAACAGTTTTGAAACAAGGAGAAAATTGCACACAAATAAGTAGAAATGAAAATACGGTTACTGCAGACTTTAAAAATATAGAGTCTGGCAAAGCAGGATGTTTTTATATAACAGTAAAATTTAAAGACGAATATTTTGAAGATCAAATATGGAATATAGCAAAAATTACATCCACAACACCTGAAAATAATACTACATTTAGAACACAAGATGGTGATTCAATTAAAATGGAAAAACCAACCGTAGAAGTTTCACTACAAAAATTTATAGCCAAGGTAGAAGATAGTGAGCCAGATATAGCATCAATTATAGGTGGTAAAGAAAAAGAGCAAGAATTTGTAAATGAAGGATATGTAGAAATAGAAAATAAAAATGCAAATAGAATTAGAAGAGAGACAGGTATATCTGGATATAAAGAAAATAATTATGCATATTCAAGCACAAGAGATGATAACATAAGAAAACAAAACAATGAAAAAGTACCAAATGATAACAAATTACGTAGCTTTAAATATAACAATCCAGTATTAATTGAAGCGGGACAATATGTTGCATATAATTTATATGTATATAATAATGGTAAAAATACAGCAAAAAATGTAACGGTAACAGATACATTACCAGGTTCTGAATTTATTGAAAATTATAGTAAAGATGTAAAGGTGTATATTTTAGATAAAGATCAAGGAAAAAATGCTGATACAACATATGGTAATGGTCAGGCTTATACAATAAGCGGAAATATTCTTACTGCAAAATTTAAGGATATAAAACCGAATGATTATGGACGTATGTATGTAGTAATTCATTTTACAAAATATTCAACTGCAGAAAAAATATGGAACATAGCTGAAATTACAGGTACAGGAGATCAAATTAATGCAGGAAAAGATAACTCAAGACAACTAGATGGTGACTCTGTAAAAATGAAAGAATATAAAGTTAGCTTAGAAAAATATGTAAGTGAAATAACAGATACTAAAGGTTCTAAAGTAGTTGTTAGCAAAAATCGTACTGGAAGAGAAGAGTATAAAACTAGAGTTAATGGTAATTTAAAAGATAACACAGAACAAGATAAAGAGTGGACACAACACAATTGGGAAAAATATAGCATACCTGTGGAAGTTTCACATAATGATACAGTAACATATAACATTAGAGTAAAAAATGATGGAGAAACAACAGTTGCACACCTTGCAGTTAAAGATACACTTCCACAAACAGGTGTAGATTTAAACAATGTATCTATAAGTTCTTCAGCAATAAGATATAATAAACAAGGTAAAGAAATAACAAATGGAATAACTCCATGTACAGGTAGCCACGAAAATGGTTCAAATATATGCACAATAGAATTTCCACAGTTAGAATTATCACCAGGACAATCTATTGTTTTCCAAATAACTGTAAAAGTAACAGAACCAAATATATCTTTAAATGTACTAAAAAATACAGCTGAAATTACAAGTTTACAAAACAGATTTAATATATTAGTCGAAGATAAAACACCATGGAATAACAAAGATTCAGACTACATTCAAATGAAAGATATTACAATAGAAGGTAATGTATGGAACGATTTAAGAGACGATACAAAAGAACAAAAATATGATGGAAAATTTGATGAAGGAAGAGACGTAAATTTAGAAGGAATAAAAGTTGATTTGTATAGACTTAAATTAAAAGATGCAGCAAGTTTAGTTAGTATAGGAACACAATATACAGACAAAAATGGATATTATTCATTTAGTAGTGCTAATATTAATGCTACAGGATATGAGAAATACATTAAAGCTCCAAAAATTAGCAAAAGTATTAATAGATGGAACCAAGAATATGGATACTATTCATATTATGTAGTATTTGAATATGATGGAATTAAATATACAACAACACCAGATGGAAAATCATATGTTCCAATAAGTGTTGATACATCAACAACAAATTACATTAAAGATAATAATGCAAGAGAAAAATCAAATAGTGATAAATCATATGATGGATTTGGAGGAATACAAACTAGAGAAGACTTTAATGCAAAATTTAGTACAATTAACGGAAATTCAGGTATAGAATACACAACTAAAAATGAAGACGGTAATGTGCCACAATCAATTTATAAATCTAATCCAGAAATGTTAATAAAATCTTCTACGAACCTAATTAAATTGGAAAATAATACAAATTTAGAGGAGCAAATAAAGCATATAGACATGGGCTTAAGAGGAAGAGATGCATTTGATTTACATCTAACAGATTATGCATCATCTGTAAAAGTAACAGTAAACGGAAAATCTAATACATATAAAGAATTTGCTGATATAGAAGCAAAAAAAGCTACTATTAGAAAAACAGATATAGTAGAAGGAACAAAAAATATTGGAAAAGAAGATGCAGCAAATGTATCAAAAGAAGTTATTAATGATAATAAATATATTTTAAAAGAAGAACAAAAAATAAGAACAACAGATATTAAGAATGATGCTTATAAAGAAGTAGGAACTGGATTAGATATATTTGTAACTTACAAAATAACTGTTACAAATGCATCTATTACATCTGGAACAGCAAGCAAGGTAACAGATTATTATGATAAAATGTATGAATTTAAAAGTTGTTATTACATAGATGAAAATAATGTAAAAACAGACCTTAAAACAGAAGAAGGTACTAGCTCAAAAGATGGATATAATTCAAGAGTAATTACAACGCAACAAACAACGTTAAAGTCAGATGGTTCAATGGATATTTATGTAGTATTTAAATTAAAAGATGCATCAAATACATTAGAAAAACTATTAAGTGACCAAAGTCTTCCTACATTCAATATGGCAGAAATAACAGAATACAAAACACAATGTGGAGAGAATCAAACTGAATTTACAAGAGGATTAATAGATATAAATTCTGCACCAGACAGTGCTAATAAAGAACAAGTAAGAACACAAGATACTATAGGGCAAGATACTCCTACAGTAAACGGAAATCCAACTACAGTAAATGCATTCTTTACTGAAGCTAACAAACTAAGAAATGGACAGGATAACTATGTAGAAAGAATAAAATATGAAGACGATACATATATTGCACCAATGTTATACTTTGTAGCAGACGGAAATGCAAGAACTATAACAGGAACAATTTTTGAAGACAACACATCAGTAAATGATAAAACAAAAATTAGAAGTGGCGATGGAAAATTAGGAAAAGATGAAAGTAAAATTAATGACGTACAAGTAGACCTAATTGAAGTAAAAGATGGCAAAAAGATAGTTAGATACACGACCAATAGCAATGAAGATGGAAGTTATACATTTAGTGGATTTATACCGGGAGATTATATTATAAAATATGTTTATGGTAATAGCGAAGAAAATGTAATTGTAAATGGCACTAATACAAAATCATACAATGGAGAAGATTTCCAAGCAACAAATAATGAAGAGTTAACTAAAATAATAAACAGCATAGACGAACCAAATAGAGTATACTGGTATGTAAAAAACGGAGACGGATATTCAGTTGGAACAGATGATAAAGACAGAAGAAATCAAATAAGCAATTGGCTTACAACAGTAGACTCAGATGCTAGAATAACTGTTTTAAATAATATGAGAGCTGGAAAGTCTGCTGAAGACTCAAAAGTAACATATAAAGATGAAAACGGTGAAGATGAAACAGTTGATGTAGATGATATAATTCTTTTTACAATGATGGATGCAAATACTACACAAAAAATGTCAGTTGAAGTTGAAGCTGTAAATAACGAATTTAAACAAAGTGATGTATTTGGAGAATATAAGATTGAAAATATGAACTTTGGTATAGCACAAGTGCCAGTAACAACAATAGACCTACAAAAACATATTAAAGCAATTACAATAAAAGATTCTGCGAACACTAATACAATAGCAAAATTAGAATTAAAAGATAATGGTGAATGGACAATAGAAGGAGACATAATAGGACCAGACAAGGTAAACAAGACTATAAATTTTGCAGATATTAGTATAGAAGAAGAAAAAATGCAAGGAGCAAAATTAGAAGTAACATACGAAATTAGTTCATCATTAAATGTAGAGAAAAACTTTGATAATACAGATGCAACAGTTGCTACAATAACAGGACTTGTAGATTTCATTAATAATAATTTATCATATAACCAAGAATTATCTTATAACAATGTAAAAAATAGTGACAACTGGGAAATAATAACTCGCGATAAATTAATAAATGGAGAGTTTGCAAAAGCTAATAATCCAGAAGGTTTAGAAACAAAAGGAACAGTAGATCCAGAAGGAACAAAATATACAACTATAGTAAAAGCAAAAACTGAAAATTCAATATTAACAAATACTATAGGTACAGGTAAAGCAACAATTACATTAGAAAAAGTATTATCATCATCAAATGCAACATTCGAAGAAATTATAACAAGTACAGTAGGCTCAGAAGAATATGGCAACATAGTAGAAATAACAAGCATGAACTATCAAAACACAAAAATCGGTGGAAAAGATGGAACAATACAAAGAGACAGAGTAATAATACCAAGTAGATTTATTCCATTAGCAGGAATACAATACGACTGGGCAGAAGCAGAACCTATAACAATTCACGAACCAACAGGTGTTGGAAATAGCATAAACACAACATACTATGTATTAGCAGTAATTTCTTTAGTAGTGTTAGCAGGAGGAGTATTCGGAATAAAAAAATTTGTACTTAAAAAATAAAATTTGAATCTATAAACATAAGATTAATTTACAATCTAAATATAAGAAATAAACATAAGAAAAATTTCTATCTAAATAAATTTTGCTCCCCAAAAGGTTATACCTTTTGGGGAGTTTCCTATTATTTAAATAAATCACCGGAAGCAAATATATTTAGTGAAAATTGATATTGACAAACACTAAAAAAGATGTTATTATAAGTATAACAACAATAGAAATTACATATAATATAAAAGGTTATTTAAGGGCAGAATATGAGGCAGCTGCCACGCCAGAGATGGTCTGTAAAGAGATGTAGGGTACGCCGTCCTACTGAATAACTAAATAAAAAAAGAGATACTTGAAATATAGTATCTCTTTATACTTTCTTATATTCTTTTGATATAATTTTATTTTTTAATTTTATCTCGCTTATTGGATATACACTTCTTAAAAATAAATCCCCTTTTGTTTTTAATCTTACAGCTACTAAAGTTAACTCATCAATTCTTTTTATATATTCAATGCTATCATTTTTTTTATTGTATCCTACATAATCAGGTTTTTCTATTATTATTGGTATTGATTCTATACTTTTATTATATGATTGTTCACTATTAAAATCATTCTTGTGTTTATTACAATGACTTATTCTATCATATCCCATTTTTATATTTCGTGGTTTCATGTTCAATTGCAATAAGTCAATTATTTTTTTCTGTAATTCTCCAATTTTTAATATCTGATTTTCTTGCAATCTATTTATATTTAATATATCCATTTTTTACACCTACTTTTATTTGTTTTTATTATATAGGAAGTAGGTGAGAAATGCAAGAAAAAATTAGTTGAAATCTTGTGGAAAAGAGAACCGTCCCCATTTCCATTGACGACCAGTGAAATTAAAAATTATGCAAGTTGAAAATGGCTTTATCCCTAGCAATTTATCCCAATATTACAAACTTTGTAATAAAAATGTAAACAAAAAATAATATATTTTTGAAGCAAAATGTCGAAACAATATATCCGTAACCAAAAAGCAAACGTTTTTTGGAAAAAACTCTGTTTTTTGGCATTAATTGGCATGTTTTTTAGAAATGAAAGTGTAGATTTTGAAAAAAAATTGTTATATAATAAAATATGATAGTGTACATAAAATTATTGTATACTTTATAACAAAAGACTTTTTAAGGAGGAAAATTTCAAATGAGTCTAAAAAATATTATTGTAAAAACAGTAGCAACAGCAATATCGATTTCAATGATATTTGGAAATTTATCTATTTGTGGTATAGGTTTAAGCCAAGTAATTGCAGAAAACCTAAGTGCACCAGAAGTAGAAATAGAGCTACAAAACAAACAATATGTACAATATAAAGAAAGAGAAAATGCAGAAGAAGGAGAAAATGCAGGAGTAGCACTACAAAGCACATTAAGTATTTATCCAAAACAAAAAGCAGATACATACTTACCAACTGAAAATGTAGAAATAACTTCTAGTCTGCCAAAATTAAATGGACATTTTCCAGAAGAGGCATATGTAGTAGAAGCTAGAACAAAATCAACTACAGGAGAAGAAGTAAATACAAATATTATTCAGGATTATAACGCAGATTCTGGTTTATTAAGCATTTCTTACGACAATATGCCAAACGAAGAAGGAAATATATATAGTAGTTTTAACCAAATGGCAAAAGACGAATTTGAAATAATATATAATTATTCAGCAGAAGCATATACAGGAAATGAGCAAGAGGTAAGTTTAAACTACAATGTAAATGTAAAGGCAAACTTTAGTACAGAAAATGGAAGTATAACATCAAACCAAACAAAAGCAATAGAATTAAAAGAAAAAGAAAATAAAGGAGAATTAACAAACTTCCAAATAACAGAGTTAAAAGAAAAAGTATATAAAGGCTTTTTATATTCAAATATAGAAAACAAAACAACATATAATACAGATTACAAAACAGTATCTACATTATCTATATTAAACAATGAAAATATAAATAACGACTTAGAATTAGAAATAGAAGAAAGTCAGTTTGAATTAAAAGATGAAAAAACAAAAATGCCAACGAACGGAAAAGTAATATATAAAGCAACAGGAATTAATAAAAACGAATTTGACAAAATATTAGGACAAGAAGGAAGCATAGAAATACGTCAAGGAGAAGAACTAATAGCAACAGTTAAATATGTAGAAGTAGAAAATAATAAAAAACTAGCAATAGTATATTCAGAAGAAAACATAGTAATATTAGAAGACAATCAAACATCAGCAATAATAGAATATGCAAAAGAAATAACAAACCTACAAATAAAAACATCAAAACCAATTACAGAAGGATTGCTACACTTTGAAAACCAAGTTACAATAAAAGCATCAAACAATTATGGATGCAATGTAGAAGAAATAAGAAGTGTAAGAACAGGATTAACAATAAATGAAAAAACACACTATACAAATATAATACTAACAGAACCAGAAACAAAAGTAGCAGTAACAGCAAGTAACAAATCATTTTCAACATTACAAACAAGCAAAACAACATTAACAATAAAACTAGATGATACAAATTCATCTGCAAAATTATTTAATAACCCAACTATAACAGTAAAATTACCAGAAGGACTAACAAGCGCAAAATTATCAAGTCCAGAAATATTAAATGGAAATGGATTAAAAATAAAAAATGCAACAGGAAAAGACAATACAATTACAATACAATTAGAAGGAAAACAAACAGCATATGACATAAACAACGTAACAGGTGGAACAAGTATAGTAATGGACATAGAAAACATAAGCTTTAAAGATACAATGCCAACCCATGAAGACAAGATAGAAGTAACATGTGTGCAAGGAAAAGAAACAAAAGTAGCAAATTGTAGTGTAAACATAGTATCAAAAGCAGGATTATTTGTTATGTCTAAACTAAGTAACTATGATAGTAACAACAGTACAACAACAGTAATGGATAGCAATGTAAAAACAGTAAGTATAGAAAATGATGCTAAATCAAAAGAAGCAACAAATACAGTAAGTTTAGTAAATAATTATGACCAAGACCTAGCAAATGTTCAAATAATAGGAAGAGTAGGATACGCAGATGATGATGTAACATCAACATTTAATACTGAATTAACAAAAGAAATAGAAGTAAGCAATTCTAAAGCAAAAGTATATTATTCTAGCAATGCAGGAGCAACTTATAATGAAAACAGTTGGCAAGAAAAGTTAACAAACGAAACAAAAGCATGCAAAATAGTGCTAGAAAATAATAATTTAGCAAAAGCAAGTTCATTACAAATAAAAGAGAATGTACAAATACCTGAAAATGTAGGAGTAAATCAAGCATCATACTTAAACTGGGAAGTAGAATATAACTATAATGGAATAGAATTACAAGATGCATTAAACATTGGAATGGAAACACCAAAAAATGAATTACAAACGCAAGCAAGTGAAGCAACACAAAATAAACCAGCAGAATCAGGTAAAATAGAAGTAAATTTAACAACTAAAAAAGAATTAGAAAATGTTGAAAACTATATTTATGATATTAATAGTGAAATAGTTTATTATATTACTGTAAAAAATGTAACTGATAATACGTTAAATAATTTACAAATAAATTACCAAATACCACAGTATATTAATTATACAGAAGGTGGAGTAGAAGAGTATGACGGACAAGATAGTTATGTAATTACAAATAAGGGAAAAATGGAAAATAATTTATTTACATATACCGTACAAGAGTTGCAGGCAGAAGATGAAGAAACCATAGTAGTAAAAGGAACAATTAAAAAGTTAGAAGGCCCATATGAAGCAAATATAGAAGGAACTGCAAAGGTAATAGTAGATGGAGAAACATATGAATCAAATGTAAATACTATACAAACAATTCAATCTGCAATTGAATGCAATTTATCTGCAGATGTAGAAGATGAAGCAACATTAAAACCAGGAGATGATGTGACATATACAATTACAGTAAAAAATATTGGAACTAAAGTTGAAGATATTACTGTAAATGATTATATACCAGAACAATTAAGTATTCAGAATGTTACTTACGGTCAATCAGAAATATCAGATATAACAAACGAAATAAATATAACAGATAGTTTAAAACCAGATGAAACATTAACTATAAATATAAAAGCAATAGTAAAAGATATAATAGTAGAAGAAAATACTACACTTACAATTAAAAATGTGGCAACTGTAAATAGAATTTCTACAAACGAGGTAAGTTTTAATGTTAATATAAATGCATTACAAGAAAATAACCCAGATGAAGAAAATCCAACGAATCCAGATGAAAGTAATCCAACAGGTCCAAATGGTGAAAATCCAACAAATCCAGACATAGACGCTCCAACAAATCCAGACGAAAATAATCCAGGTAATCCGGATAATAATAATCCAACAAAAGGTACATATACAATATCAGGTGTAGCATGGATAGACCAAAATAAAGATGGAAAAAGGGATGAAAACGAAACACTACAAGATAGTGTAATAGTAAGTTTAATAAATAAAGAAACAGGAAATTATGTATTAAACGAAGAAGGAAGTAAAATAACAGCTACAACAAACTCAAATGGTGCATATAGCTTTACAAACATACCAGAAGGAACATACCAAGTACTATTTGAATATGACACAAACACATATACAGTAACTACTTACCAAAAAGAAGGAATAGAAGAAAACTTAAATTCAGATGTAATGGCATCTACAGTAACAATAAACGGAGAAGAAAAATTATCTGCAATAACAAACGAAATAGAATTAAAGGCAAATGCAGAAAATATAGACATTGGATTAATTACAAATGCAGTATTTGACTTAAAGCTAGATAAACAAATAGTAAAAACAGAAGTAATAAGCAAACAAGGAACAGAAACAAATACCTTTAAAGGAGAGAATACAGCAAAAGTAGATTTAGTAGCAAAATACATGGCAGGAAGCAATGTTATAGTAACATACAAATTTGTAATAACAAACAATGGAGATGTAACAGGATATGTAAATAGCCTAGTAGATACATTACCAAGTGGATTAGAATTTAGTTCAGAGTTAAATAAAGATTGGTATAAAGGAAGCGACGGAAAACTATACACAACATCATTATCTAACATAGCAATAAAACCAGGAGAAACATCAGAAGTAGAATTAGTTTTAACCAAAACAATGACAGAAGAAAATGCAGGAGTAATACCAAATAATGCAGAGTTAGAAAAAATAAGCAACCTAGAAAATATAGCAGAGGCAGATAAAGCATTAGAAAACAACCAATCATCAGCAACATTAGTAATATCAATAAAAACAGGTTCAGTAATAATGTATACAGGAATAACAATAGCATGCTTAGTAATTATAGGCATTGGAGCATATATAATAAAGAAAAAAGTATTGGATATAGAAATATAGAGGAAAGAAGGAAATAAAATAAATGAAAAAAGTAATTAAAAGAATAATTATTTTAAGTTTAATAATATTAATGGCACTTTTTACAAAAAACATACTTCCATCTTTATCACTATCACTAAGTAATGGAAAATCTGTAAATATTAATTATGTAGATTTATCTCAAGATAAAAATATGTATTGTGTTAGCCATGGTCGGAAATTTATTAGGTTGGAAACCTAATCCTTATACTGCTTCTGAACCATATACAGACACTGGAGTTTTAGCATATATTGTTTGCAAAGGTAATAATACTTGGCCAGACTACGTAAAAGCAAGTCCAGCACAAGTTGCAGTATGGTTATGGATTCAAAACAATGATACTGGATTTAGTAATATTACGCCAGTAGATAAATATACTGAGGATGCATGTGATAATTATGAAGCAGGATTAAAATTATATAATGAAGCTGTGAAAGCAGTTAATTATGGTAAAAGTAATTGTAAAATAAACTATTACATTTTAAATGGACAAACATATATTGAATCAGGTAGATTAGAGGATGGTCAACAGTTAATATATATTACAGAACGTGAAAATCCTGGGAATCCTGGAAATCCTGAGAATCCTGAGAATCCTGGGAATCCTGGGAATCAAACTAACGTATCATTACAAAAGTTTATTAGTAGGGTAGATACTAGTGCTCCTAGTAAAAGTGAGGTTACACAAGTTACAGATGAATTAAATTATAGAGGTAAACCTATAAGAAAAGATACAGGAACTAAAGTTGATAATAGTGATGATAATAGTGATGATAATAGTATTGCTAAAAGTATTAATTATATGTCTGAAATTAACCCATCTACTACAGTAGTTGGTAAATATGATTCATATAAGAATAATTATCCTAAAATTGTTGAAAAAGGAAATTGGGTAACATATACTATATATGTATATAATAATGGAAACAAAAGTGCAAATGTAACAGTAAAAGATACATTACCAATAAATTATAATTCTGATAATGTAAAAGTTTACAAATCTAATGGTGATGAAATTAAGAACCCTGTTAATAATGGAAAAACAATTACAGTGAATTTCAGTAATTTGGGGGCAAATTCAAATACTCTTTTTTATGTATCAGTTAATACTTCTGAGTTAAATTCAGGTGAAATATATTGGAATATAGCAAAAATTACAAGCCCTAATGAAAATAAATTATATAGACAAGAAGATGGAGACTCCTTTAAGATAGAAAAAGAACCAAGTAATTTTTCGTTGCAAAAATATATTGTTAATGTAACAGATAACGAAGGTAAAGTAACTTTTAATGATCAAACTAGTAGAAAAAATAAAGGAGCTAAAGATTATATAGAATCTCAAACAATCAGTGCAGAAAATTATTATAATGCTAAAATATCTAAATATGATGGACATAAAGGAAATGATTACACAGAGCAAAATTATAAAACATATAATCCTGTTCAAATAAAGCCTGGAGACAAAGTAACATATAGAATATATATATATAATAATGGCGAGAGAGAAAGTAATACATTATATTTTAAAGACTATTTCCCTAAAGAAGCGAAATTTATTAGCATATCTGAGATATCTAACCCTAATGGTGCTAAATATACATGCACTAGTGATATAAATAGTTTAACTGTAACTGTAGGTTTTAATGAAGCTCCTGTTGGAATGATAATAGGATTTGATATTACGCTACAATTTAATACTTATTCACCAGATATTATGTGGAATTTTGTTGGTTTGTTCTTTGGAAATTCTTCTGAATGTAAATATGTGTACAGAATGAAAGATGCGGACTGTGTTCAAATGCCATGTGTATCTTTACAAAAATTCATAACAAGAGTAGATAGTGAAATACCTACAAGTGATTCAGTAAAAGAAACCACATTTAGTAGCATTTATGAGAGAGCAGATAAAGGAACTGTTGGGTATAATGGTGTTAATCCATATAATAGATATATTCAGCTTGATAAAGGAGATGGCTCTCTTCGTGATTCAGGAGCAGATAGCACAGCAAGTGCAAAATATAAAAATGATAATCCTGTACCAATAAAACTTAATGATTGGGTTACATATAGAATATATGTGTATAATAATGGAAATTCGCAAGTTAACAATGTAAAGGTTACAGATACTTTGCCAATTACCTATAATAGCAGTTATGTTAAAATTATGGATAGTAATGGCAAAAATATATCTCATACACATAATGGAAAAACAGTCACAGTTACACTCAATGTTCCAGCTAACAGCTTAAAGTATTTTTTCGTATCAGTTAAGTTTTCAAAACAGGCTAATGATAATAAAGAATTTAATCGGAAAAATATGGAATAAAGCTGAAATTACGTCAAAAAATAATTCAAGTAATGGAAAATATACATTTAGAACTCAAGATGCAGATTCTGTTATTATGGATGTAAAAGTATCATTACAAAAATACATAACTAGAGTAACCGATGTTAAACCATCAAATGTTACAGAAGAAGATTCAAGTTTAGCAAGAAGTAATAAAGGAATAAGCGGTTATGTAAGAGGTAACGATTATAAATACACAAATAGTAGAGATGATAATATAAGATTTATAAATGGTAAGTGGACAACGGCAGATGATAAAAGCAAAAAGTATAATAACCCAGTAGAAATAGAAGTAGGACAATGGGTAACATATAAAGTATATGTATATAATAATGGAAATACTAATGCAAGCATAGTAACAGTAAAAGATACATTGCCAGATTATATAGATTTAAATAATGTTACTATCCAAAAAGGAGATCATTGTATAGGTACAATTCAAGATGAAAACAATAAAAAAATTATAAATGCAACATTTAATAATATTCCAGTAAATGGTTATGGATATTTCATAGTAACAGTTCATTATACAACGTATTCTGATGAACAAAGAATATGGAATATAGCTGAAATTACAGGTACAGGAAATCAAACTAATGCAGGAAAAGATAATTCAAGACAACTAGATGGCGACTCTGTAAAAATGAAAGAATACAAAGTTAGCTTAGAAAAATATGTAAACGAAGTAAATACTGTAACTGTTAGACCAACAAGAAATGGTAAAGCAGAGTATTTAACACCAGAAAATGGAAAATTAGTAGATAATACGAATAAAGATAGCAAATGGACACAACATAATATGGGAAAATATAATCTACCTGTAGAAGTTTCACATAATGATACAGTAACATATAACATTATAGTTAGAAATGATGGAGAAACAAAAGTTACACATATTGTAGTTAAAGATACACTTCCACAAACAGGTGTAGATTTAAATAATGTAACTATAAGCCCTACAGCAACAAGATATGATAAAGAAGGTAAAGTATTATCTCATATGGAAACTCCACGTACAGGTAGTCATGAAAATGGTTCAAATATATATACAGTAGAATTTCCAGCATTAGAATTATATCCAGGACAAAAAATTGTTTTCCAAATAACTGTAAAAGTAACAGAACCAAATATATCTTTAAATGTACTAAAAAATACAGCTGAAATTACAGGATTACAAAATAGATTTAGTATACCAGTTAAAGACAAAACACCATGGAATAACAAAGATTCAGACTATATTCAATTAGGAGAAAAACCAGATAACCCACCGGATAATCCACCGGATAATCCACCAGGTAACACACCACATGATATTACAATAGCAGGAAATGTATGGAATGATGAAAGAGATGATACAAAAGAACAAAAATATAATGGAAAATTTGATGAAGAAAAAGACCAAAATTTAGATGGCATAAAAGTTTACTTGTATAGAAGTGGAATTTCACAGGCTATCGCAGAAAAAACTACAGATAAAAATGGAGAATACACATTTAGTTATAAAGATATAAAAACTGATGTTGTAAAGAATAGTTGGGAACGATGGATTAAGGCTCCAAGAAATAAAGATAACAGTAGATGGAATGATGAGGGTAACTATTATTCATATTATGTAGTATTTGAATATGATGGAATTAAATATACAACAACTCCAGACGGAAAAACATATACTCCAATAAATGTAAATACATCAACAGAAAATTATATTAAAGATAACAATGCAAGAGAAAAATCAAATAGTGATAAATCATATGATGGATTTGGAGGAATACAAACTAGAGAAGACTTTAATGCAAAATTTAGTACAATTAACGGAAATTCAGGTATAGAATACACAACTAAAAATGAAGACGGTAATGTGCCACAATCAATTTATAAATCTAATCCAGAAATGTTAATAAAATCTTCTACGAACCTAATTAAATTGGAAAATAATACAAATTTAGAGGAGCAAATAAAGCATATAGACATGGGCTTAAGAGGAAGAGATGCATTTGATTTACATCTAACAGATTATGCATCATCTGT